>DXCN01000004.1 GCA_019115985.1 Candidatus Rothia avicola
CTTTCAGCTCTATCGATTTTAAATTTTGCAGAGCAACAATTAAGTCTTCGCAATCACTATACTTGGGGATATCTAACGCGCGAAGGTTGTCCCTCTCCTGTTCATAATTTGAAGAGTCTGGGATGAAATTATCTATCTCCACAATTGATTTTTCTAGCTTTGCTTCTTCAAACTGTTTTTTGAATATAGAAATTATTTCTTCTGCGTTTTTGCTGCTGGGAAAATTTACCCTTACATTTCCCTTATTCTGATCAAAGATTGTGCGCAAAGTTACCTTAAGTGAATGCTCCGGGATTTCCTCCAATTTATCCAGCTTGCCTTCAGGGACGATTTTATTAGTCAGATTCTGTATAGTTTTAATATTTTCTACTGCTTCTCTACCAAAATCCGCCTTAACTCCCTTAATGCCATTTCGCTCAGAAATAATAATTGAGTTATCATGATAATTTTCACTATAATACCTAAATTTATCTCCACCCTTTTTTGTATACTCTTCAATAATTCCTTGACCTAGCGCTGTCTTCCCCATTCCATTTTTTCCGAAAACAATATTTCTCGAGTTGAAAAAATCATTTTCAGTTGAGTAGTTGTCCCATGATTTCTTTGAAAAATTATTAAGAGACTGTATCAATTTTTACCTTACCTTCTAAATACTAGATTTAGCTGAATATAAACAATAGGAGTGTGGGATGTTATGCCTCAGTTACGCCCTTGGGATCCTCGTTCACCCGCTCTTCAATATGCTTCACGATCCGCTCCACGGCCTCGTCCACGGGTACACCGTTTTCCTGGGAGCCGTCGCGGAAGCGGAAAGAGACCGCGCCGTTCTCGGCGTCCTCGCCACCGGCAATCAGGATGAAAGGCACCTTCTCCTTAGACGCGGTGCGGATCTTCTTGGGGAAGCGGTCGGTGCCGTAATCCACCTCAACGCGCACGCCGCGGGCCTTGAGCTTAGCAGCAACCTCACCCATGTAATCGTTGAAAGCCTCAGCAACAGGCACGCCAATCACTTGAACAGGGGCCAGCCAGGCAGGGAAAGCACCGGCATACTGCTCGATCAGCACGCCCATGAAACGCTCAAAAGCACCAAATTTGGCTGAGTGAATCATGACCGGCTCCTGACGGGTGCCGTCAGATGCCTGGTATTCCAGACCGAAGCGGGCTGGCTGGTTGAAGTCATACTGAATGGTCGACATCTGCCAGGTGCGGCCAATTGCGTCCTTAGCCTGCACAGAAATCTTGGGGCCGTAGAAGGCAGCACCACCCGGGTCAGCAACCAGTTCCAGACCGGTGTCGGTTGCAACCTTTTCCAGCACAGCGGTTGCTTCTTCCCACTGCTCGTCCGTACCGATGAACTTATCCTTCTTATCGCCCTCGGTGTCGCGGGTTGAAAGCTCAAGGTAGAAGTCATTCATACCGAAGTCCTCCAGCAGGGACAGCACAAACTTGAGTAAGTGAGCAATTTCGCCAGGTGCCTGCTCCTTGGTGACGTAGGAGTGGGAGTCGTCCTGGGTCACCATGCGCACGCGGGTCAGGCCAGAAAGCACGCCGGACTTCTCATTACGGTAAACCGAACCGAACTCGAACAGACGCAGGGGAAGCTCACGGTAGGAGCGGCCACGCGAACGGAAAATCTCGTTATGCATGGGACAGTTCATGGCCTTGAGGCGGTAGGCCTGGCCCTCGTCCTCCATAGCTGGGAACATGCCGTCCGCGTAGTAGGGCAGGTGGCCCGAGGTGTAGAAGAGATCTTCCTTAGAGATATGGGGGGTCTTAACGTACTCGAAGCCCTCTTCAATGTGACGGGCACGCACGTAGCCTTCCATGGCGCGCAGAATGACGCCGCCCTTGGGGTGAATCACGGGCAGGCCGGGGCCAATGGTCTTGGGGAAGGAGAAGAGGTCCAGCTCTTCACCCAGGCGGCGGTGGTCGCGGCGCTCAGCTTCTGCAATACGCTCCTTATAGGCAACCAACTCTTCCTTGGAAGGCCAGGCGGTACCGTAAATACGCTGCAGCATGGGGTTCTTCTCGGAACCACGCCAGTAGGCGCCACCGGAGCGCATCAGCGCGTAGCCGTTGGCAATCAGCTTGGTGTCGGGCAGGTGAGGGCCGCGGCAGAGGTCCTTCCAGACGGTCTCCCCCTTCTTGTTCACGTTGTCGTAGATGGTGATTTCGCCTTCGCCCACCTCAACAGAGGCGCCGTCGGCAGCGTCCGCACCGGAACCGGGGCCCTGGGAGAGCGCCAGCAGTTCCAGCTTGTAGGGCTCGTTCGCCATCTCGGCCTCAGCCTCGGCCTGGGTGACGACACGGCGGCGGAAGGTCTGCCCGCTCTTGATAATCTTCACCATGTTCTTCTCAATCTTCTTGAGATCCTCGGGGGTGAAGGGCTCCTCGACGTCGAAGTCAAAGTAGAAACCGTCGGTGATGTAGGGGCCGATGCCGAGCTTGGCGTCCTTGCGGTATTCCTGCACAGCCTGGGCCATCACGTGGGCAGCTGAGTGGCGCAGCACGTTCAGGCCGTCTTCCTCGTGGATAGAAACGGGCTCAACGGTATCGCCATCGGTCAGTTCGGTAGAGAGGTCAACCAGTTTGCCGTTGATACGGGCAACGACGATTTCACGGTCCTCAGCGAACAGGTCGGCTGCGGTGGTACCGGCTTCAACCTGCTGGGCGGCACCTGCGACGGTAATGGAAAGAGCGGACAAATCTGTCTCCTAGGTTTGTGCCCACCCCTACAACGGGTGAGCTATCGTTACATCTGCACGGTACGAGGGTGCAGAACAAACCTAATTTTACCGCCCGGTGTGCCTGTTCGTGTCCCTTACCAGGGCGCGAGTATCAAACTTTTTCCCGGCGAGGTAGGAGCGGGCGGTCAAGAAGAGGCAGTAGCTCACCACCAGCACGGGGGCGAAAAGGACGGACGCCTCCCCCAGCACCCCGACCATGGTCAGGTTGATGATTTTGACGGCTAGCACCAGGGCAAGGGCTAGCCCAGCGAAGAGGGGAACCACAGCCTGCGTCTGGGCGTAGAGACGGCGGGCAGAGTAAACCCGGGCGTCCAGGCCCAGGGCCTGCGCAGCGGCCAGCTGGCGCTGCCCCTGCTTACCCGCGTGAGGTGAAAAAGCGTCGTGGGACTGGGCTGAGGCGTCCTTGTTCGCCATGCGCCCCATAGCCGTGCCACCCCACCAGACCAGGGCGAGAAGGGCAGGAAGGGTGAAGGTCAGCCCGAAAACCGACCAGGCGCTCTTGTCTGCCCAGCCGTCCGCCTGCCCCCAGAGGTTGTAGTGCACGGGAATCTGCTGCGGTAGCGACGGGTACATCAGGGCCAGATAAATGAGCTCAGCAACTACCAGCCCCAGGGCTACGAGGAACCAGGTGCGGTTGGGTTTAATCGGCGGAAAATCTTGCGTGGACATATCAGCTCCTTTGCTTTGCCACCTGCAAAATGATCGTCTAGACCTATTTTTTCTTCTTGATGGACGCAGTCTTGGGCGTGACCTTAGCCCCCGCCAGCGACGCCTTAGCGCGGGACTTCTTGAAGGTCACGTCGAGCCCATCCACGGCCTTCAGGCGCTTACGCATAATTTTAATAGCCTCGGGGTTCTGGTCAATCATCAGGAAGTTGCGGTCAAGCTGGGCACAGGCGTGGCCGGTAGTGCCGGAGCCCCCGAAGAAGTCCAGCACCCAGTCGCCGGGCGCACTCGAGGCCTGCACAATACGGCGCAATATCCCCAGGGGCTTCTGAGTGGCATAGCCGGTTTTCTCCTTGCCGCTGGGCGAAACAATGGTGTGCCACCAGACGTCCGTCGGCAACTTACCAATCTCAGCCTTCTCGGGGGTCACCAGCCCGGGTGCCATATAGGGCTCGCGGTCAACCGCCTCAGAATTGAAGTAGTAGTTTTCAGGGTCTTTAACGTAGACCAGAATATTATCGTGCTTAGCCGGCCACTTCTTCTTAGACTTAGCGCCGTAATCGTAGGCCCAAATAATCTCGTTCAAGAAGGACTCCCGGCCGAACAGGGCGTCCAGCACCACCTTGGCGTAGTGGACCTCGCGGTAGTCCAGGTGCAGGTAGAGGGTGCCGGTGGGCTTGAGCAGGCGCCAGGCCTGCATGAGACGGGGCTCCAGGAACTCCCAGTAGTTCTCAAAAGAGTCCGAATACCCGTAGATATCGCCCTTGATAGTTTCGTAGGTATGCCCCTTGTAGCCGACCCGGCTACCGCCCTCGGTACGCACGGTCTTGATGCTCTGGCGCTTCTGCACCTTACCCGTATTGAACGGCGGGTCGATGTAAATGAGCTGGAAGCTCTCTGCGGGCAGGTTTTTGAGCACGGCAAGATTATCGCCGTGAATCACCATGCTGGTGCTATCTGCTGACCACAAAGAACGTTTTGACACAAGGTACAGAATACCCCAAGGTCACCCCCACCTGCCCGCGCGGCGGGTGAGGGTTAAGCCACGCAAGGACGCTGGGGCGGAGCGCAGGCATGCGTGGAGCCGACTGGCTGGGGCTGGCATGAATCGCCCGTGAGCGCTAGCGAACCGGCGAGAAGGTTAGTCGGCAAACGCATGCCTGCGCAGAGCCAAAAATACGGTCGGTACGCGGAGGGTAATCACCACTCCCGTTTCACCGCACTCACACCTGCTCGCACCGGTTGGTCAGTGTGCCGATACCCTCGATGGAGGTCACCACGGTCTGCCCGGGGCCCAGCCACTTGCGTGGGCGCAGTGAGAGCCCGACCCCGGCGGGGGTTCCCAGGGCGATGAGGTCGCCGGGTTCGAGCGTCATAAAGGTAGAGATGTAGCTGACCACCTGGGCCGGAGTGAAGACCATGTTAGCGGTGGTGCCCTGCTGGCGTACTTCACCGTCAACAGTACAGGTCATGGCTAGGCCACCCGCAATGTCGAGTTCATCAGGGCTGACGATGACCGGGCCGAAGGGCGTCATGCGGTCCCAGTTTTTGCCCTGGAACCATTCGGACGTGCGCCCCTGCCAGTCGCGCACCGACACGTCGTTGAGCACGGTGTAGCCCAGCAGGTAGTCGTCTACCTGATCTTCGGCAATGTGGCGGCCGCGGCGTCCTACCACCGCACAGAGCTCAACTTCCCAGTCAATTTTGGTACTCTCAGCGGGCAGCTCAATCGCCTCACCCGGCCCAATGAGGGCGTTGCCGAACTTGGTGAAGATAGTGGGATAGGTAGGCAGCTCAGCCCCCACTTCTGCGGCGTGATCCGTGAAGTTCAGCCCCACGCACAGCACTCGTTGTACCTTGTTCAGCGGGGCAATGAACTCATCAATGCGCACATCAACAGGTCTAGCCCCCATCTCGGCAGGGCTCACCGACCCTAAATCACTCGACCCCACAAACTTGTGCAGGGGCCGATTTAGCTCGTACCAGCATCCGCCGCTTTCAACCACCGCGCGGGCCTTACCAGCCCGCCTGACCTGCGCAAACTTCACCCCGGCCGTCCTTTCTGTTACAGCACCTAGTTTCACCCCGCCGGGGCGGTCAACTAGACTTTCTATGACGCAATATTCCGTTGACAAGGTGAATAATCGGTAAAAACCGTAGGCAATCATCAGCCAACAGAGTATTCTATACATCACAGTGTAAATCAATACCCGACCCACAAGGAGGCCAACCATGAGCGGCTTGATTACTCTGATTTCGCACACCTCAAAGGCGCGTCAGCCCGTGACCGTCAGTACCCGCCCCGCCCAGCTCGACGACGCCGAAGCGCTGGCACGGCTCTACTTCGCCTCCTACGACGACGAACGCTTCGCCTCCCAGGCCGACGCCACCGCCGAGATGGAGCGAATTCTCAAGGGCGAGCACGGCGAGTTCTACGCCGAGGCGTCCCCTGTGGTGGTTGATGAGCACGACCGCATTATCGCTGCCTCCCTCTGTCTCAAGCACCGCGTGGTCACCGATCCCAAGGACATCCCCACCATCTACGAGCTCTTCACCGCAGCCTCCCGCCGCCGCGAAGGCCTGGCAGAGCAGCTGATTTGCAGCAGCATCGACCAGATGTTCGAGGACGGCTACGAGCAGGTTTCGGTACGCATCAGCGAGAACAACGCTGCCGCACTAGCCCTCTATCTGACCCTGGATTTCAAACGCTGGTTCCCCGAAGACGACGACATTCTCTAGACAAGCAGTAAACTAGGTAATAGTTGAGCCCCACCCCTCACCAGCAGCGGGGGTGGGGCTCGGCTGTTTTAAATCTAGAAGCTCTAGGTGAATCAGGCTCACAGCGAAGCTGCTGGCTCGGGGCTGGCGTGAATCGCTTGTGAGCGAAGCGAACCGGCGAGAGGGTCGGCAGCGAGCGTGAGCCTGCTTCGCCTACTCAATTTCTTTACAGCCCACTGAGCAAATCTTCGGTCGGCTCCAGCAGGTAGGGGGCGTTGTTGCGCACGTTGCCGACGTCCTTACTCACCTCGCGCAGGGCCCAGCCTGCGGTTTCGGCGAAGGCCTGCTCGCGGATGAGCTGCAAGGACGCCTGCGCCTGGGTACGGTAGCCCCTTTTCTGCTCGGTGCTGGGCTTAGGAGAACCTGCTGGGCGGCCTGACCGCAGCCAGGTGGTGAGACTGTCCGATTCATTGATATCAGCGTCGTCGGCTACATGAAGAGGTATGGGCAGGCGGTTGTGCAGCTGGCCCAGTTCCCGTTCAATCTCGTTTGTGTAGCCGGGGGCACCGCCCAGGTCAGCCATGATTCCGGGGGCGAACTCGCCGTTGCCGGGAGAATCCATGGTCACAATCGAGCAGGAGAGCAGCCACTCCCCCTGCTTGCCCGCGAAAGGCCCCTCGGGTCCGGCAAATTCTGCTGGAATCTTCCACCACTCATACAAGCCCGCGAAGTAGATGGGGCGACCGTCGGTGCGGTGCACGAAGTAGGGGGTCTTGACCTGCTTACCTGCAGCGGTGGTTTCGGTCTTCCATTCGTAGTAGCCGGTCACGGGCACGGCGCAGTGCCCCGAGACAGCAGCTTCGCGGAAGGTGGGCTTTTCAAAGAGAGTCTCACTGCGGGCGTTGAAGGCCCGTGATGAGAAGGCGGGATCCTTCGCCCAGCCCGGCAGCAAGCCCCAGCGGGCCGAGTGCAATTCGCGGGTGAAGACCGGGGAGTTTCCCTGCCCGCCGTCAGAGTGGGCGGACGCACCCGCGCGGGTGGGTGCGTCCGCCCCGGTGACCTGCTCGGTGGGTGCCACGAGCCGGTCAACCAGGATAGGGACCGTGCTGGTAGGCGCCACGTTGTAGTTGGTGATGGGGTCGGTGAGTTCGACCCCAGCCATGTACTGGGGGTGTTCTTGGGCTAGTTCAAGGGCGTAGCGTCCGCACACTAGAACCCCTCGCTTTCGTAGGCTTCGATGACGGCGTCTTCAAGGTCATCGACGGTGATGAGGGGTTCGATGTCGGCTGCTGCTCCCACTGTCGCGGGGTCGAGGGGCAGACCGAGGGCCTGGTACACGTCTGTTGTCACCTCGCGTAGGCTATCGACCCCCGTCACCACAATGCCCGACGAGAACCACCAGGCTCCGGCAACGACCCGCTGGGCGGTGCCTATCAGTTTGACGCGCTGGCCGCCGGGCAGCTGACCCCAGACTGAATACTCACCGGGGCAGTACTCGCCGGGCAACTCCCCCACGCCAGCAGAAATACCCAGGCTGGTGAGGGCCTCTGCGAACATAGCCCCGAAGATGCCGTAGCGCTCGTGGTTGCCGCTGACTGCGTCTGACGCCTTCTGAAAATGATCCACCACCAGGCAGCCCGAATGGTAGGCGGCAGCGTGTCCGCCCACGGTACGCACCAGGGGCTCAAACCCGCGGCCCACCGCAGCCGCGCGGGCCTGGACAAACCGGGGGTTGAGCTCGTCCCTGCGCCCAAAAGCCACCGTTGGCTTGGGTCGATAGAGACGCAGGGTACTGGGGGCTTCTCCCCTCCCCACTGCGCGGACGGTCGCCATGGCTGAATCAACCATCTCGGCCATAGTTCCGCTGGTGGCGGGGTCAACGCGGTCAAGGTGCAGCATTATTCCACCGAAATTTCGTTCAAGCTGGTAGAGACGAACTCCCACCAGGCCGGGCGCAGGCCCGCATTTAGCGCGACCTGCTGGCTGTTGATGTGCGAGGGGCTGGTGCCGTAGAAGGGCACGAACCCCTCGGTGAGAATGGCCTGCGACAGCTCTCTGACAAGGTAAGACGCCAGCCCCCTACCGCGGTGGCCGGGAAGCACATCAATACCTATCTGGCGGCACCAGTCGGAGTCTTCACTAGCACCGGCCAGGGCTACCAGCTCCCCCTCGGCGTAGGCGCCGAGCACCTGCACATCGGGGCGCAGCTCTTTGAAACCGAGCGCGTTCTCAAAATCGGGGTTGCCGCGATACTTCTCTAGCTCTGAAGGTTCTAGCCACTGCACCGTGTAGCCCTTGGCGGGTAAGCCGGGGCGGGCGTCCGCACCCCGGGTAAAGAAATCCCTGCCGGGGGTGAAGAAGAGGGAGGTACCGCTCATCTGTAGAGCGTAGGGGGTGAGGTAGTCGTTGAGTTTGCGTAGCTCGGAGTAGTCCCCAACCCAGTTCCCGTTATCGCCAGCCAGCAGGCTGTCGGCTGCCTCGCGTACGCGCGGGTGCTGGGCACAGATGACGGTGAGCCCGCGGTAGTTGATCAGGCGTAGCTCCCAGTGGTCGCGGTAGCGGCGGCGGGCCGGGTGCATCTCGTCGAGGGGAATTCGCCGCGCCGAAAGGTGGGTTGAGCCGTGCTGCTGCGCTATATCAATGGCCTGCTCGGGCAGGCACAGGTCGATGGACAGCTGCGCAGCCAGAATCTTCTCAGCCTGCTGGTAGCTGGTGATAGGCGCGGGCATGGATCTCTTTCTGCTCGGTGGGGTCTGTATCTAGGGTACTCGCTTTAGCGGGGGCGCGGACGCCGGTGGCCGCTTTGCCTTTCGGGGCAGGCTGCTGGGATGCGTGGGTTTCGTCCCGCATTTATTCTGTTTTACCCGCAACTAGTTGCGGCTTTTTCAGAATAAATGCGGGGTACCGGTGTTTATGCTGGAGGTATGAAGATTCTTGTTCTGGGTTTGAGCGGTGCCGGTAAATCCACCTGGGCACGACGATTGGCCGCCGGGTACGGAGTGTCGCTGCTGCATCTTGATACCGTTCACTGGTTGCCGGGGTGGGGCGAGCGGGGCCTATCGGACGAACGCGCTCTTGTGGGCGAGTTTCTGGACGAGAATGAGTCCTGGGTGGTTGAAGGCGGCTATTCCAATGTGCATTTTGAGCGGCGGCTGGCTGAGGCTGACCGTATCTATGTGCTGCTAGCGCCCCGCCTGGTGCGTCTGTGGAGGGTAGGACGCCGCTGGCTCACCTACCGTGGCACTAATCGGCCGGATATGACCGAGGGCTGCCCCGAGAAGCTCGACCTTGAATTTGTGAAATGGATTCTGTGGGATGGCCCCAGCCGCGCCCGCATGAAAGCCCTGGCGGACGTCCGCCGCACCTACCCCGAAAAAACAGTGTGGAGAAGGTGGTGGGGCTAAACCCACTGCTGCTCCTTTTATGAAAACGGCCCCTTGCCGTTCCCGCAGAAAGGGGTTCAACAAGGGGCCATTTCCTAGCTCTGACCAGGGCGTTTAGAAGTCCCAATCCTCATCTTCCGTGTTTACGGCCTTGCCGATCACGTAGGAGGAGCCGGAGCCGGAGAAGAAGTCGTGGTTCTCGTCGGCGTTGGGTGAGAGGGCCGAGAGAATCGCGGGCGACACGTTGGTGACCGAGGCTGGGAACATTGCCTCGTAGCCCAGGTTCATGAGTGCCTTGTTGGCGTTGTAGTGCAAGAACTTCTTGACGTCCTCGCTCAGGCCCACGCCGTCGTAGAGGGAATGGGTGTAGGCCACTTCGTTCTCGTACAGTTCGTAGAGCAGGTCAAAGGTGTAGTCCTTGAGCTCTGCCTGGCGCTCAGCGGTCTCCTTTTCGAGGCCGCGCTGGTACTTGTAGCCGATGTAGTAGCCGTGTACAGCCTCATCGCGAATGATCAGGCGAATCAGGTCTGCGGTGTTGGTGAGCTTAGCGCGGGATGACCAGTACATGGGCAGGTAGAAACCTGAGTAGAAGAGGAAGCTCTCGAGCAGGGTTGAGGCGACTTTCTTCTTGAGGGGGTCATCGCCTTGGTAGTAGTCCATAACGATGCGGGCCTTCTTCTGCAGGTGCTCGTTTTCGGTGGACCAGCGGAAGACCTCGTCAATTTCCTTGGTGGACGCCAGGGTTGAGAAGATCGATGAGTAAGACTTAGCGTGTACCGACTCCATAAAGGCGATGTTGGTGTACACGGCCTCTTCGTGGGCGGTAACGGCATCGGGCAGCAGGGAGACAGCGCCGACGGTTCCCTGGATGGTGTCGAGCAGGGTCAGGCCGGTGAAGACGCGCATGGTTAGCTGCTTTTCTTCTTCGGTCAGGGTCTTCCAGGACTGCACATCATTTGAGAGCGGCACCTTTTCGGGTAGCCAGAAGTTAGCGGTCAGACGGTCCCAGACCTCAAGGTCTTTTTCGTCTTCGATGCGGTTCCAGTTGATAGCTTCAACGTGATTGACCAGTTCAACCTTCTCACTCATGGTGATGGGTTCTCCTCATGTCGGGGTGTTGGAGTGCCTGAAATAGGCTTGGTTCTATTCTTTCACCGTTGGGCGGTTTTCGCACCAGTGGCTCGGTTTGCTTAATATCTCAGGGGCGGACGTCGTCGCCCGCTTCCTCTTGTAGGGCAGCTAGGCGTTCGGCTTTGGTTTCTCTGTCGACGAGGCGGCGCAGCAGCGGCAGGGCCGCAGCGAGCTGCGCGGCCTCGTCCGCGGTGAGTATCTCGCCGGCCCGTTCTACGATCCAGCGGTCGCGACGGCTGATGATGGAGTCAATGGTGGCACTCCCCTGTTCAGTCAGGTAGAGCTCCTTGCGGCGCTTGTCGTGCAGGTTTTTACCCGAGGCGATATAGCCGCGGCGCAGGAGCGAGGCCACGATTTTGTTCATAGACTGCGGGGTCATGCGCTGAAAGCGGGCCAGTTCAGCACCGGTTTGCCGCGGAGCAGCCTGGAGCTGGGCGAGCACGGTTTCTTCAGCAAACGAGAGGGGTGAGTGCGAGTCGGTCTCGTTCCTCAGTCGTCGATGCATTCTAAACACCGAGTAACGTAAGGTACCCGCCTGCTTATACGAAAAATTTTCCAAGGGCGCCAGCCTAAAATAATCAGTTTAACTTATCAGTTATATAGATAATATACCGCGATAAAGAACGCCCGCCACCCACGCAAGATGACGGGCCCCGCCCGGCCGGGGTAGGCGTCCGCGCCCTATCAGCGCAACGCCCTACCCCATCTCAGGCCTTAGAGCATGCAGCTAACGCAGCCCTCAACCTCGGTACCCTCAAGAGCCATCTGACGAATACGTGAGTAGTAGATGGTCTTGATGCCCTTACGCCAGGCGTAAATCTGGGCCTTATTGACGTCGCGGGTGGTGGCGGTGTCCTTGAAGAAGAGGGTCAACGACAGGCCCTGATCGACGTGCTGGGTAGCAACGGCGTAGGTGTCGATAATCTTCTCGTAGCCAATCTCGTAGGAGTCCTGGTAGTAGTCCAGGTTCTCGTTGTCCATGTAGGGAGCCGGGTAGTAGACACGCCCCAGCTTGCCTTCCTTACGGATCTCAATCTTCGAGGCGATGGGGTGAATCGACGAGGTGGAGCCGTTGATGTAGGAGATAGAACCGGTGGGCGGAACAGCCTGCAGGTTCTGGTTGTACATACCGTGCTCGGCAACCTCAGCGGCCAGCTGCTTCCAGTCCTCAGCGGTGGGAACAAAGTGGCCGGCGAAGAGCTCGCGGGCGCGCTCGGTCTCAAAGTCCCAGGTGCCGTTGATGTACTTCTCGAAGTACTCCCCCGAAGCGTACTTGGACTTCTCAAAGCCTACGAAGGTCTCCTTGCGTTCGCGGGCAATCTCCATAGAGGCACGAATCGCGTGGTAGGTGACGGTGTAGAAGTAGATGTTGGTGAAGTCCAGGGCTTCTTCAGAACCGTAGTAGACGTGCTCGCGGGCCAGGTAGCCGTGCAGGTTCATCTGCCCCAGGCCAACGGCGTGGCTCATGGAGTTACCGCGCTCGATGGAGGGAACAGAAGCGATGTCGGACTGGTCAGACACAGCGGTCAGGGCGCGAATAGCGGTGCCGACGGTCTGGCCCAGGTCACCGCCGTCCATCGCCAGGGCGATGTTCAGGGAGCCCAGGTTGCAGGAGATGTCCTTACCGATGGTCTCGTAACCCAGGTCAGCGTTGTAGACAGAGGGCTCTGAAACCTGCAGGATCTCGGAGCAGAGGTTAGACATGATGATCTTGCCGTCAATGGGGTTGGCCTTGTTGACGGTGTCTTCGAACATGACGTAGGGGTAGCCCGACTCGAACTGAATCTCGGCCAGGGTCTGGAAGAACTCGCGGGCGTTGATCTTGGTCTTCTTGATCCGGGCGTCGTCGACCATCTCGTAGTACTTCTCGGTGACGTTGATATCTGAGAAGGGCACACCGTAGATACGCTCAACGTCGTAGGGCGAGAAGAGGTACATGTCCTCGTTCTTCTTGGCCAGCTCGAAGGTGATATCGGGAATCACAACGCCCAGAGAGAGGGTCTTAATGCGAATCTTTTCGTCAGCGTTCTCGCGCTTGGTGTCGAGGAAGGAGTAGATATCGGGGTGGTGGGCGTGCAGGTAAACTGCGCCTGCACCCTGGCGGGCACCGAGCTGGTTGGCGTAGGAGAAGGAGTCTTCCAGCAGCTTCATCACGGGGATGACGCCTGAGGACTGGTTCTCAATCTTCTTGATGGGGGCGCCGGCTTCGCGCAGGTTGGTTAGGGCGAAGGCTACGCCGCCGCCGCGCTTGGACAGCTGCAGGGCAGAATTAATGGAGCGGCCGATGGACTCCATATTGTCTTCGATACGCAGCAGGAAGCAGGAGACCAGTTCACCGCGCTGCTTCTTACCTGCGTTGAGGAAGGTGGGGGTGGCGGGCTGGAAGCGTCCGGAGATGACCTCTTCGACAATCTTAGTTGCCAGAGCCTCGTCGCCTTCTGCCAGCAGCAGGGCAACCATGACCACGCGGTCCTCGAAGCGTTCCAGGTAGCGCTGGCCGTCGAAGGTCTTCAGCGCGTAGGAGGTGTAGAACTTGAAGGCGCCCAGGAAGGTGGGGAAACGGAATTTCTTGGAGTAGGCCAGCTTGGAGAGGGACTTGACGAAGTCAAAGGAGTACTTCTCAAAAACCTCGGGCTCGTAGTACTGGTGCTTGACCAGGTAGTCGATCTTTTCTTCCAGGTCGTGGAAGAAGACGGTGTTGTTGTTGACGTGCTGCAGGAAGTACTGGCGGGCTGCCTGACGGTCTGCTTCGAACTGAATCTGGCCGTTCTCATCGTAGAGGTTCAGAAGGGCGTTCAGTTCGTGGTACCCCATGCCACGGTATTTCTCGGGGGTGCTCGGATCCTCGTGACCGGGTTCTACGCTGAGGCCGGGTACAGGGAGTTTTGAATCCAAAATTTTTCCAATCCTTCTTGAACGGTTTCTACATCTTCTTCGGTGCCCATGAGCTCAAATTTGTAGAGCACGGGCACGTGGCATTTGGCGGCGACTTTGTCTGCTGCTACGCAGAAGAGGTCACCGAAGTTGGTGTTTCCCGCGCCGATGACTCCTTGCAGGAGTTCCCGGTTGTGGGGGTTGTTGAGGAACTTCACGGCCTGGGGCGGTATGGAGCCCGCTCCCCCGGGTCGCCCGTAGCTGGGGACACACAGCACGTAGGGCCCGGTGACCTGTGGTGGGTCTTCACTGGTCTTCAGCGGTAGCCGTATGTTTTTTATTCCGGTCTTCTGGACGAACTTGTGGGTGTTCTCTGAGACCGATGAAAAGTAGACGATGGTGGGCTGGCCGGTGGTGTCTGTGGTGTCCATGGGGGCTGGTGCCTGGATCTGGTCGTGGTGGGTGTGCGCGCGTGGCGCGGGTAAGAAAAGGCCCGGGTGCGGACGCCTGTGGGCGGCGGGTGCTCCCCGGGCAGGTGGTCAGCGGTTAGGCTGCGGCGCTGGCCAGGGCGTTGATCTTGTCGGGCTGGAAGCCTGACCAGTGGTTCTCACCGGCGATCACGACGGGGGCCTGCAGGTAGCCCATGCTCTTGATGAGTTCGAGGGCTGCGGGGTCCTCGGTGATGTCAACGGTGTTGTACTGGACGCCGAGCTTGTCGAGAGCGCGGTAGGTCATGTTGCACTGGACGCAGGCAGGCTTGGTGTACACCGTAACGGTCATTGGGGTATCTCCTTGGTGTCCCGCGCGGTGCGGGAGGTTTCTGGCATAGGGGCTCTCAAAAGAGCTGGTGTGGGGTCTGGCGACCTTTTCTCTCTAGTCGCCCGAACCGAGATTTAATACTACATCTAGTGTTTGGGGAGCGCACCTAACCCTACATAGTGTGGTCTATTACGAAATTTTTTAAATCGGTACGCTATCCACAGACCTTCCGCGCGTTTGCGGGCTTTAAGGGAGTTATCCACATTAAGGGCTTCTTGAGGCGGGGTTGAAGGTCGGTGTGTGACCTTAAGTCCAGGGGCCGTTTAGCCCCCTGAAGCTTAAGACCGGACCTCCCGCGTGATATCAGGGCAGGGGCTTTCAACCCTCAATTGAGCCTTGAGTCTTGGGGGCTGCGCGGGCCTGTTTTTTAAGGTTTTTTACCGGGGGCGTGTCGCGCAAAGGGGCACCCCGTCAGGCTTGACAAGGGTGCCCCTTAAGGTGTTTAAGCGCGGCTGTTTAGACGAGCCCGCGGTCTTTGAGCTGCTCGTAGAGGGCAGTGCCGTCATTACCTTCAAGCCAGAGGTCGCCCTTGGTGATATCGCGAGCGCGGTTGTCGCCCCAGACACGGCCGGATGAGAGGACGGATTCACCGAAGGTGAGGTTGCGGATGAGGATGGCTTCGACGTTGTGGGGGTAGCGGACGGCGAAGCCGTTGTAGATTTCGGGGTCGCGTTGGCCGTCGTCGCCGATGAGGATCCAGCGTATGTGAGGGAATTCGGTGGCGAGGCGTTTGAGGGTATTGACTTTGTGCTGGGAGCCGGAGCGGAACCATCGGTCAGGGGTGGGGCCCCAGTCGGTGAGGAGGAAGGTGCCTTTGGGGTAGCCGTTGCGGTGGAGGAAGCGGCGGAGGGTGGGGGTGACGTTCCAGGCGCCGGTGGAGAGGTACATGAAGGGGGCTGTGGGGTGGGCGCGGTGGAGGCGGTCCATCATGACGGCCATGCCGGGGGTGGCGGAGCGGGCGTGTTCGTTGAGGACGAAGCTGTTCCAGGCGGCGACGAAGGGGCGGGGTAGGGCGGTGTTCATGACGGTGTCGTCAACGTCGCTGATGATTCCGATGGTTTGGTCTTCGGGGACGATGTAGACGCTGGTGATAGCGGGTTGGCTGCCGGGGGTGGTGATGGTGACTTGGTGGGTGCCGGGTTCTAGGGTGATGTTGAGTTTGACGTCTACTACTCCTCCGCGGTCGGCGTGGACGCGGTGGTGTTGGCCGTTGATGTGGATGTCGATGGGGGCGTGGGAGATGGCGACTGAGGTGAAGGAGCGCCAGCCGCGGACGGGTTCGATGGTGGGGTCGCCTTTTTCGACGGAGTCGAAGAATTCTTCGAAGAGGTCGGTTTTGTAGAGGGCGCGGCCGAGGATGCGTACCCAGTTTTTGGTGCCGTAGCCGACGCTGGGTACGATGACGGGTTCTAGGCCGTGTTTTTGTGCTTGGCGTTCGCGGTAGGAGTGGATGCTGTCGCCTATGCGGTAGCCGATGTTGACGGCTTCGTCGGCTGCTTCTGCGACAATGGTGCGGATTTCGTATGCCCCTGTGGTCATAGCCCTAGTTTTTCATATTTGGGTGGTTGGTGCATGTTATGGGTGGGTGTGGGTGTGTTGTTAAAGGAAGAGGTGGGCACCGTCTTTGGTGCCCACCTGTGTGTGGTGTGTGGTGGTGTTAGTCGATGTTGAGGACGCAGGTGGCGCTGCCGGTGCCGTCTGCTTCGTTGGCGTGGTTGACGTGGTCGCCTTCTTCGAGGGAGTAGCCGGTGCCCTTGATGGCGCAGGTGACCTCGGCTTCGGGGTCTTCGGCGGTAACGGAGACGCGGATTTGTGAGTCTGAGAGGTCTGCGAGGTTGTCGTAGGTGAGCTTGTAGAAGGCTTCGCCTTCGAATTCAGCCTGGTTGCCGTCGAAGCTCATCTGGTCCTGGTAGACGGTGATGGTTGCGGGAACCTCTGCGCCGTTGTGTTCGGCAGTTACCTCGATGGTGATATCTTCGCGGCCGCCCCAGCCGTCAGTTGCTTCGATGCCCATGCCGGGCACGATGGTTTGCGCGCAGCCTGCGAGCAGGGCGGTCGCCGCAAGCGCGGATACTACGGTAACTTTTTTCTTTGCCATACATAAAAATATAGCGTCTTCACAGACTCTTAGGGTAATGCTACGCGCCGGTGAGCGACAGTTTGTGGCTAAAAGTCTTGATGAAAGGTTGAGGGGACGTAGTGGGGCGGGCTCCCTCTGGTGTGAGGGTGCCCGCCCGGGGTCCGGCTTCCTGCTCCTTGTTAGACTACTGAGCCTTCTCTAGTCGCTCGGGGTCGGTGGTGACCAGGATTTTGACGGCGGTTTCGTTGCGGTTGATGAGGGTGTCGAAGCCTTCGTCGATGAGGTTTTCGAGGGCGATTTTGCCGGTGATGAAGGGCTTGAGGTTGATTTTGCCTGATTCGACGAGCTTGATGGTGTCGGGGTGGTTGTTGACGTAGGCGATGGTGCCGCGGAGGTCAACTTCCTTGAGGACGAGTTTTTGCATGTCGAGCTGGGCGGGCTTGCCCCAGATGGAGACTACCACGATGACGCCCTGGGGTTTGATGGCGTCGAAGAGGGTGTCGAGGACGACGTTGACCGAGGTGCATTCGAAGGCGACGTCGGCGCCGCGGCCATCGGTGAGTTTTTTGACTTCTTCAACGACGTCTACCTCGGCGGGTGAGAGGGCGTAGTCGGCTACTCCTGCATCGAGGGCCTTTTGGCGGCGGAGGCTGGAGAGTTCGCTCATGATGACGGTTGCGCCCTGGGCTTTGAGGACGGCTGCGGTGAGCAGGCCGATGGGGCCTGCGCCGCCGATAAGGGCGACGTCGCCGTCCTTGACTCCCCCGGCTCGTTCAACAGCGTGGTAGCCTACGGTGAGAGGTTCAATGAGGGCTGCTTCGTCGAGGGGGATGTCCTTGGAGATTTTGTGGACCCAGCGACGTTTGACGGCGATCTTTTCAGCGAGGCCGCCGCCGCGCCCGGCGAGGCCGATGAAGTTCATATCCTTGGAGAGGTGGTAGTCCTTGTTGCCGGGGCCGGTTTCTACGTCGTCCCTTACGATGTAGGGTTCAACGACGACGTGGTTGCCTACCTCTAGGTCGGTGACGCCTTCACCCAAGGCTTCTACAACGCCGGAGAATTCGTGGCCCATGGTGATGGGGGCGGTTTCGCCGGAGATGGGGTGCGGGGTGCTGTGGGTGGGGCAGAAGATGGGACCGTCGAGGTATTCGTGAAGATCGGTGCCGCAGATGCCACACCAGGCTACCTTGATGAGGACTTCGCCGGCGCCTGCGGTGGGTTCGTCGATGTCTTCGATGCGGATGTCTTTGTTGTCGTAAAAGCGGGCTGCCTTCATGGGAGTCATCACCTGTTTCGATAAGAGGTCTCCCCCGCTACCGGGCTGAGTTGGTAGTGAGGTTTGGTCGTCTATGACCTCTTTCATTATATCCCCGCAGTACCTGCCTGTGGCACGAGTTACGCCATATTTCGGCAGGTTGCAGGCATAGCCGCCCCTTCTGCATCATTTCCACCCTACACGTGGTGGTAGGGGCGGCCAGCGGCAATTTCACCGGCCCGGTAAATCTGCTCAGTAATGATGAGGCGTACCAGCTGATGGGGAAAGACCAGATCAGAGAGGCTCCACACGGTATTAGCGCGAGCCCGCACCGAATCGTCCACCCCGTAGGCCCCACCAATCACCAGCACTACCTTCTTAAAGCCCAACTGGGCCTCCAGCAGGCGAGCCAGGGCAGGAGAGCTCAGCATCTTACCGCGCTCATCGAGCAGCACCAGGTAGTCATCACGATCGACCTTTTCAAGAATGCGGCGGGACTCCTCAGCCCGGGCAGCTTCTTCTGCCAGGGACGAGTGGGGCAGGTACTGCCACGTAATATCCCAGGGCTTGCGGAGGCGGGTTTCGTAACGGTCGATGCCATCCTTGACCCACTTTTCGTGTTTCTTACCGATAGCAATAATTTTGATGGTCATAAGTTCTCCTCGGTCAGGGGGGCGCGGGCTGTAAGAACGGTAAAGGTGGGGGTGCGTTCTAGTTGCCGTACCCGTTCAAAGCGCTCTTCAACCTGCTGCCGGTAGCGGGCGTGCGAGTTATGCACCAGGTAGAGCTGCCCACCGGGGGCTAGCAGACGCAAGGACGCATCGAGCAGGGGGCCCACCAAGCTCAGGTCAACCGCGGTTCCAGTGTGGAAGGGCGGATTAAGCATCACGATGTCGGCTGAGCCCTGCGGCAGGCGGGAACCGGCGTCGTCCCAGCTCACCTGAACC
>DXCN01000005.1 GCA_019115985.1 Candidatus Rothia avicola
ACTACCTGGCCTCCCCGCCGCTGGTCATCGCCTACGCCCTGGCCGGTACCATGGACTTCGACTTCGAGAAGGACGCCCTGGGCATCGACGCCGACGGCAACGAGGTCTACCTCAAGGACATCTGGCCCGACCCCGAAGAAGTACAGAAGATCATCGACGAATCAGTCGATACCGACATGTACACCAAGGAATACGGCACCATCTTCGACGGTGACGAGCGCTGGCAGGCCCTGGAGACCCCCACCGGCTCCACCTTCGAGTGGGACGACAAATCCACCTACGTGCGCAAGCCCCCGTACTTCGAGGGCATGACCATGGAAACCACCCCTGTTGAGGACATCAAGGGTGCCCGCGTGCTGCTCAAGCTGGGCGACTCGGTCACCACCGACCACATCTCACCGGCCGGTTCCTTCAAGTCAGACACCCCCGCAGGTAAGTACCTGATTGAAAATGGTGTTGAGCGCAAGGACTTCAACTCCTACGGCTCCCGCCGCGGTAACCACGAGGTTATGATTCGCGGTACCTTCGCCAACATCCGCATCAAGAACCAGCTTCTGGATGGCGTTGAAGGTGGCTTCACCCGCGACTTCACCCAGGGCGGCGAACAGTCCACCGTCTACGATGCCTCCATGAACTACCAGGCTGCCGGCATCCCGCTGGTTGTTCTGGGCGGTAAAGAATACGGCACCGGTTCATCCCGTGACTGGGCTGCTAAGGGCACCACCTTGCTGGGCGTCAAGGCAGTTATCGCGGAATCCTTCGAGCGTATCCACCGTTCAAACCTGATTGGTATGGGCGTTGTACCCCTGCAGTTCCCCGCCGGTGAATCCCACGAATCACTCGGCCTGACCGGTACTGAAACTTTCGATATCACCGGCCTGACCGAACTGAACGAGGGTAGCACTCCCAAGACCCTCAAGGTCACCGCCACCGCTGAAGACGGCAAGGTCACCGAGTTCGACGCTGTAGTTCGCATTGACACCCCCGGTGAAGCCGACTACTACCGTAACGGCGGCATCCTGCAGTACGTCCTGCGTAACCTGGTCCGCGGCTCCTAAGTTCTAGAGCGAGGTTTACGGTCTGTGGCCCCCACTTTTCAGTGGGGGCCACAGACCTTTTTGTTTGTTTTCTATAGAGTTGGGACCAGATAACTGTTTGAAGTATCGGTAGGCATTGAGGATTTGGGGAGTAATCTGGTCCCTTATGTGAGGCGGGGACGGTTACTTGGCGTCCTGAACCGGGATAGCGCCGGTCTTGACGTCGTAGTAGGTCTCCCAGAAATCAGCGTTCTTAATGCCGAGGGGACGGGGGTCGAACATGGGGTCAAGACCCTGCTTCTTCTGCTGCTCGTAGTCCTTGAGTACCTGCAGGGCGGGCTTCTGGATCACCAGAATACCGACGATGTTCAGCCAGGCCATCAGGCCCACACCGATGTCACCCAGAGCCCAGGCGGCACCTGCGGTGCTGACGCAGCCGATTACGGTTGCGGTCAGAATCAGCAGCTGCAGCAGACGTAGCAGGGCGTTGCCCAGGGTCTTGTTCTGCAGGTTGCGGGTCAGGTAGCGCAGGTTGGTTTCTGCCATGTAGTAGTAGGCCACGATGGTGGTGAAGGCGAAGAAGCCGAGTGAAACGGCAATGAAAATGGGGCCAGCGCCGGGGATGAAGGTATCAAAGGCTGACTGGGTAAAAGCCGGGCCGACGGTGACGCCCTCGGCCAGGTTGCCCGAGCCCTCTGCCAGCACGGGGGTGTCGGCTGAGCCGCCCTCGTAGACACGGTACATACCGGTTGAAAGAATCAGGAAGGCAGTAGCAGAGCAGACGAAGAGGGTGTCAACGTAAACGGCCATCGCCTGTACGAAGCCCTGGGCGGCGGGGTGCTTGACCTCAGCAGCTGCAGCGGCGTGGGGGCCGGTGCCCTGGCCAGCTTCGTTGGAGTAGATGCCGCGCTTGACGCCCCACTCAACGGCGGTACCGATGATGGCACCGAAGGTTGCGTGCAGACCAAATGCTGACGAGAAGATCAGGTTGATAACGTCGCCCAGCATATTGATGTTAACGAAGGCTACGATCATGGCCAGCACGATGTAGATGATAGCCATGAAGGGAACCACAACAGAGGCGAAGGTTGCAATACGCTTGACGCCACCAACGACGATGAAGGCCAGCAGGATGGTGATACCGGTGGCGGTCATCCAGGGATGAATCTCGGGGAAGGCTCCCTGTATGGAGGTTGCAATACCGTTAGCCTGAACGCCCGGCAGGAAGAAACCGCAGGCAAGGACGGTGGCAAAAGCAAAGATGGAGGCGTAGACCTTGAAGAGCCCGGAGTACTTGGTGTGGCGGTAGGCCTTTTCAAGGTAGTAGGCGGGGCCGCCGCGGTACTCGCCGGTGACCTTATCGCGTTCCTTATAAATCTGGCCCAGGGTGGACTCGATGAAGGAGGTTGATGAGCCCAGGAAGGCTACGGTCCACATCCAGAAGACGGCGCCGGGGCCGCCGAAGGCGATGGCAGTAGCAACGCCGGCGATGTTACCGGTGCCTACGCGGCCAGCGAGTGACATGGCAAGGGCCTGGAAGGACGAGACGCCGTCCTTAGATGACTCGCCCTTGAAAGTCGCGCGAATCATGGTGGGAATCTGGCGGATCTGGAGTAGGCGGGTGCGGATGGTGAAGTACACGCCAACAGCCAGGCAGAGATATACCAGCACGGGCGACCAGATAATACTGTCCGCCCAGTTGATTGCTGCGGTCATAGAAGAAATCCATTCGTGCGGGGCTAGTGAGGGAACTAGCCTGGTAATGATTCAGTCTCACTGTGACCTATATTTGTGTTCCAGTGCACAGTGTGAGCTGTTGAACACTGATACTAGCGGCTCGTATATACATTTGAAAAGTGCCACGCGTGATGAAACCTAACTGAAACACAAGCGCTACATCGTTTCCCACACTGTGAATCGCTAAACCAGCACCGAGCGGGTAGAGTTACTTAATTGCAAGACACTAGACTTTTGACCGGTGACTGCCGCCCGCAGCTACAAGGACGTTGGGGCGCAGCTAGTCGGTGAACGGGGAGTAATCGTGGGACTACTAGAAACTATTGGTGAGCCGAGCGACCTGAACACTCTGAGCTCCGAGCAAGTCACCGAGCTTGCCCAAGAGATTCGTGAGTTCCTCGTTAGCAATGTCTCGCGGACCGGCGGGCACCTGGGCCCCAACCTGGGCGTTGTAGAACTGACCCTGGGCATCCACCGGGTCTTCAATTCCCCCCAAGATTCCATCGTCTTTGATACAGGCCACCAGTCCTACGTTCATAAGCTGGTGACCGGCCGCCAGAATTTTGAAACCCTGCGCCAGAAGGGTGGTATCGCAGGCTACCCTGAGCGCGCAGAATCTGACCACGACATCGTTGAGTCCTCGCACGCGTCCTCGTCTCTTTCCTGGGCAGACGGCATCTCCCGCGCCTACCAGCTCACCGGTCAGGACGACCGCTACACCGTAGCCGTCATCGGCGACGGTGCGCTCACCGGCGGTATGGCCTGGGAAGCGGTCAACAACATCGCAGCGGATAAAAACCGCAAGGTCGTCATCGTCGTCAACGACAACGGCCGTTCCTACGCCCCCACCGTCGGCGGCTTCGCCAACCACCTCGCTGCCCTGCAGCATGAACTGCAGAACCGTCTCGATAAGGTGCGCCTGGATTCCCGTTATGAGCGCACTCTGGCCGCTGCCCGCACAAAGCTTCAAAAGGGCGGGTCGGTAGGCCAGATGATTTACCGCGGCCTGCACGGTATGAAGGCCGGCATCAAGGACGTTATGGTGCCCGGCGGTATCTTCGAAGACCTCGGTATGAAGTACGTGGGCCCCATCGACGGGCACGACCTCGAAGCCGTAGAAACCGCCCTGGAGTCCGCTAAAAACTTTGGCGGGCCCGTCATCGTGCACGCTATCACCGAAAAGGGGCACGGCTACGCCCCTGCGGTGAGCGATAAGGACGACATGTTCCACGCCGTCGGCGTCATCGACCCCGATACCGGCGAGGCCCTGGCGAAGTCATCCGGGAAATCCTGGACCAGCGTCTTTGCCCAAGAAATCAAAGACATCGCCGACGAGCGCGACGACATCGTCGGTGTCACCGGCGCTATGCTCATTCCCGTCGGCCTCAAGCCCATGGCCGCTGCCCACCCCGACCGCGTCATCGATGTGGGTATCGCCGAACAGCACGCTATCGCTATGAGCGCGGGCCTGGCCTACGGCGGCCAGCACCCCGTGGTCGCCCTCTATGCAACCTTCCTCAACCGCGGCTTCGACCAGCTGCTCATGGACGTCGCCCTGCACAAGGCCGGTGTAACCATCGTGCTGGATCGATCCGGTGTCACCGGCCCCGACGGAGCCTCCCACCACGGCATGTGGGACCTTGCCCTGCTGCAGTTCATCCCCGGCCTGCACTTAGCAGCCCCCCGCGACGCTGTGACCCTGCGCGAAGAACTCCGCGAAGCTGTCGCCATCGAGGATGCCCCCACCGTGGTGCGCTACCCCAAGGGCTCAGTGGGCACCGACATTCCCGCACTTGAGCGTCTGGCAGACGGCACGGACGTCCTCGCCCGCCACGGCGAACCCAACCCCGAAAGCGGCCAACGCGACGTGCTTCTCATCGGAGTCGGTGCCTTTGCCCGTCTCGCCCTCGACACCGCAGACCTACTCGCCGGGCAAGGCGTGAGCGTAACCGTCATCGACCCCCGCTGGGTCATGCCCGTACCCGCCAGCGTAGTAACCCTCGCCGGCGAACACCGCATCGTCGTTTCCATGGAGGACGGCGTGCGAGCAGGCGGCGTAGGCTCCCGCATCCGCCAAGAAATGCGAGCAGCCGGAATCGATACCGCCCTCAACGAACTCGGCCTACCCGCCGAATTCATCAAGCACGCCGAACGTGGCGAAATCCTCGAAGAAGTCGGGCTTACCCCCCAGAAAATTAGCGCCGATATTCTCGCGCAGCTCGCCGGGAACATGGTGCCCTTCGCCCGCACCGAAGGGGAGAAGCCGAAGCACACTAGCTAGGCGGCTGCAAAGCATTTCGGAAGCTTAAATATAGGGGTGAAGCAGGCTCGCGCTCTGCGAGCCTACTTCACCCTTACTCCGTAGCTTAGGATACCCAGATCCTGCCGTCCTTGACCTCCACCGTGAACTCGGGCAGGGCGGTTTCTGCTGGGCCGCCTTGAACCGAACCGTCCTCGAGTGAGAATACTGAGGCGTGGCAGGGGCAGGTCATGGTTTTCTCTTTTTGTGCGTTCAGCTGGCAGCCCTGGTGGGTGCACACCGATGAGAAGGCGTGGAAGGTGCCCTCGGTCGGCTGGGTGATCATCACGGTCACCCCGTCGTTGTTGGCCTGGATGACGCCGCCTACGGGGACGTCCGTAACCGCGGCCATGTCGGTGGCCTGCGCCGGGCGGCCGTCATTGGCGGTCAGGCTCTCAGACTCGCCAGAAGAACCGCAGGCAGTTAGCAGCGCGGCACCGGCGCCCAGACCCGCGGTACCCGCTACCGCCTGGCGGCGGGTGAGCCCGCGCCCACCGGCCTCGGCCTGCTCAGCGGGGGCGGGGGTGCCCTTGTTTTCTTTCTGACAACCACAGGGAGTGCACATAGGTGAACCTTACTTTGTAGATGAATGTCTAACCTGGGCAAAAATATCAGCCAGGTCAGGGGCTATAAGTTCAATCTGCCACTGGCGTGCCCCAAGTTCAAGCAGGGCTACCTTCAGTTCCTCAACGGAGGACCCGGCAGGCGGATCCCAGCACAGGCGACGCAGTACATCGGGGGCAAGGACGTTCTCCTGCGGTATATTCAGGCGCTCGCCCACAGCGAGTACCGCAGGTTTTGCCTCAGCAATGAGCAGGGCGGATTTGGGGCGCTTGACCTCCCATGCTTTCAGCGGCGGGGGCCCGGACGCCGGGGTTGTGAAGGGGACGGGCTCTGCCTCCTTCTTCGCCTCTGCCAGGGCCTTCAGCCAGCGCGGAGCCTCCCGCTTGAGAGCGCGGGTTTGAAAGCCGGGAATCTGCAAAATGGCTGGAACGGTGCGCGGCATGAGCCTGGCGGCAGTAATCAAGGACGCGTCGGGCAAGAGGCGCTTGGGAGCAACGTCCTTCTTCTGCGCCAGGTGTTCACGCTCGTACCAGAGGTTGCGCAGGGCGGTGAGCTGGCGGCGGGTCTTCAAATCGCGAATGCCCTTGGTCTTGCGCCAGGGGTCGGGCTTCTCCTCACGCCCAGGGTGCTCACACACGTAGCGGAACTCCTCAAGCGCGTAGGCCAGCTTGCCCTGGGCCCGCAACTCACCTTCCACCGCATCGCGCAGATCAAGCAGAATATCAACGTCCAAAGCCGCATAGTTCAGCCAGGAGGCGGGGAGCGGACGGTGGGACCAGTCCACGGCAGAGTGCTCCTTGGCCAGCTTGTAGCCCAACAGGTTCTCTACCATGTACTCCAGCCCGACGCGCTCAAACCCGGCCAGGCGTCCGCCCAGCTCGGTATCAAAGAGGGCATCGGGGTACATGCCAATCTCCGCCAAACACGGCAAATCCTGGGTCGCAGCATGCAAGACCCACTCAGCCCCGGCCAGGGCATCATTAATCAGGGTGAGGTCGTCAAAACTCTCGGGGTCAATCAGAATCACCCCGGAATTACCGCGCTTGAGCTGCACCAAAAAAGCTCGCTGACCATAGCGAATGCCAGAAGCTCGCTCGGTATCAACAGCAACCGGGCCACTCTCGGCCGCCAAAATATCGGCAACGCGGTGCAGGCCACGTTCGGTGTTAATGACGCTCGGCGTGCCTCCCTCAGGCTCGTCGAGATGCACCACCTCAGGAATACTAATCCCCTCAGGTACATCAAACTGAGAACCTGTTCCCCCTACAGGCTGCGCCACCATAAAACTCCCTCCCGGTGGAAAATTACCTCCCTATTATGCCAGCTTTATCCCACTGGCCGGGGCTAGTGTGCCCTAACCTTCGACCGGCTTCTCGTGCAGCATCAGGCTCATCGAGTTGATGCAGTAGCGCAGGTCGGTGGGGGTATCGTAGCCCTCACCCTCAAATACGTGGCCCAGATGGGAGTCGCAGGCGGCACAGCGCACCTCAACGCGCACCATGCCCAGAGAGCGGTCCTCGATGTAGCGCACCCGGTCAGCAGCGAGCGGCTCAAAGAAAGAGGGCCAGCCGCAGTGGCTCTCAAACTTCTCGGTCGACCGAAACAACTCGGTGCCGCAGGCCCTACAGGCGTAGACACCCTCGGTGGTGGTGTCCCAATACTCACCGGTAAAAGCCCGCTCCGTACCGCCTTGGCGCAGCACCGCGTACTCATCGGGGTTCAGAACTTCCTTCCAGTTCTTGGCAATGGCACCAAGGCCGGGCAGAGAATCACTCATAGCTTGCTCGCTTTCATCAGGGCGGTATCTGTGCACCAGTATAAGCAGGCGCAGGGGGCTCTTATTCCCGTACACTGGGCATTATGGCTACTGAGCACGCACACCCCACACCCGCCCGCACCCTCACCCTAGCTACCGTAGCGGGGGTTGCCGGAGCCGCCGGAGCGACCCTGGCCTGCGCCGCTGCCCTGGGCACCGCAGGAATCGCCACCCACTTCGCCCGCAAAATCGTGGTTCCCCCCAAGGCGCCGGTCGAGGACGTCCGCGTGCACTCCCTGGGCTACAGCAGCGCCGATATCACCGAGGGACAGCAGCCTACCAGCATCCGTATAGACGCCACCGAGCGTACCCTGGCCCCCGGGCACTACGGCTTTTACTTCTCGGGCGGGGCGGGTTTTGCCCTGCTGGGGGAGCTGACCTCCTACCTGCCGGGGGACAAGACCGTGGTGCGGAGCATCGAAAAAATTTACCGGGGCACAATGGCAGATATAAAGCGCGGACGCCTGACCGGGGTCGTTGCCACCGATCCCGCTATGGCTGGCTATCGGGCTGAAGATATTGAGCTGTCCCTGCCAGTAGGCCCCGCCCCTGCCTGGGTGGTACACCCCGGGGCGGCACTGGGCGAGCAAACAAGGTCAGCGCAAGCAAATGACGACCCCGGTTCCCCTGAACCGAGCGACACCTGGGCCATCATGGTGCACGGCATGGGCGCCACCCGCGCCGAAACCCTGCGCGCCCTCGACGCCACCCAGGCCCTAGGCCTCACCAGCCTGCACATGAGCTACCGCAACGACCGCGAAGCACCCGCCAGCGAAGACGGCCGCTACGGGCTGGGCTTCACCGAATGGCGGGATGTCGAAGTCGCCATCGACTACGCCCTGGCCCACGGCGCTCGCAGCGTAGTGCTCTTTGGGTGGTCTATGGGCGGGTCAATCTGTATGCAGACCGCCGACCTGGCCCGTAACCGCCGGGCTATTCAAGCCCTGGTGCTGGACGGCCCTGCCCTGGACTGGCTTGAGCTCATCCAGTACCACACGCACCTGAACAAGATTCCGCTGCGCATCGGTCAGCTGGGTGTACAGATGATCACCCATCCCGCCCTCAGCACCCTCACCGGGCTGAAAGAACCCATCAGCCTGCAACAGATTTCCTGGCCCCACCGGGCAGGCGACATTACCGTGCCTACCCTGATCATGCACTCGGTAGATGATACTTACGTGCCCTACCAGCCCTCACAGGCTCTGGCGGAGCTATCTCCTCTGGTGGACTTTGTGCCCTTCGAAAAGGCCCCCCACACCAGGGAATGGAACGTAGACCCGCAGCTCTGGTTCGACACCGTCACCGACTGGCTAAGCAGCCGCAATATCGGCGTAAGCCCCCTGCGTCAGCGCAACCAGGTCATCGGCAGCTAGCTCCACATCCAGGCCGCGGCGCCCACCCGACACCAAAATCGTGTCAAAAAGCTGGGCAGTTTCGTCCACCAGGGTAGGGTGAGCCGTCTTCTGCCCCAGGGGAGAAATACCGCCCACCACATACCCGGTGCGCTTCTCCGCCACATCGGGGGCAGCCATCTTCGCAGACTTCCAGCCCAGCGCAGCCGCAGCAGCCTTCACGTTCAGCTTGCCACCCACCGGCACCACACAGACCGCAAAATCCTTCTCGTGGGTAATCATCAGAGTCTTAAAAACCTGCTCGGGGGAGCGGCCCAGCTTTTCGGCAGCCTCCAGACCAAAGTTGGTTTCACCGTTCACATGCTCATACTCGCGCACCTCAAAGGCGGTGCCGGTCTGCTGCAACAGAGCCAGAGCAGCCGTAGCCGCCCCCTTCTTCTTCGCTTTCGCCACCGTTTCTCTATCCCTTTCATTCACGTCACTAGGTATGCACCTACCAGCCTAAAACGAGAAGCCGCCCACCGGCGTCCGCCCAGCGCCTGACCAGCAAATCTGTGAATAAGCCAACCGGCTTAGAGTCAGCCCCGCACTAACCCCACCGCAACATTGGGCAACCTGCCCACCAGCTACTAGACTGTGGGTGTACGAATCACCAGCGCACCGTCGCGCCCAAGGGAAAGACCACACGTGGCAACCTACACCCACCTGACCGACCGCACCCCCCACGTCTCAGCCGACGAACTCCTCTCAGGGTTCAGGCCCTCAGAACGCTTCGGTGAAGTGTCTTTCAATACCTACCGCCCCGACCCTGCCCAGCCTTCCCAGCAGGCAGCAGTCGACGCCCTGCGCGCCTTCGGCGAAACCATCAACCGCGGCGGATCAACCAGCGGGGGCAGCTTCTTCGGCAAACTCTTCGGCGGCGGCAAAAAGAAGGACGAGACCAAGGCCGGCCTCTACCTCGACGGCGGTTTCGGCGTGGGTAAAACTCACCTGCTCGCCTCCCTCTGGCACACGGTCGAAGGCCCCAAAGCCTTCGGTACCTTCGTCGAATACACCAACCTGGTCGGCGCCCTGACCTTCCGCAAAACCGTCGAAGCGCTCTCACACTACAAGCTGGTCTGCATCGACGAGTTCGAACTCGACGACCCCGGCGACACCGTGCTCATGTCCCGCCTCATGCGCGAACTCGCCGAAGCAGGCGTCAAACTCGTCGCCACCTCCAACACCCTGCCCGGAGCCCTCGGCGAAGGCCGCTTTGCCGCAGCCGACTTCAAACGCGAAATCCAGGTACTCGCCGACCAGTTCGACGTGCTGCGCGTCGACGGCGAAGACTTCCGCCATCGCGGCCTACCTGCCGCCCCCGCACCCGTCGCAGACACCGACTTCGACGCTCTTGTCGCCACCCGCTTCGGTGATCTCGAAACCGTCGCCATCGACGACTTCGAAACCCTCATCGACCACCTCTCCCGCGTGCACCCCTCCCGCTACCGCCAATTCATCGACGGCCTCGACGCCATCGCCTGGCGCGGCGTCACCACCATCACCCAACAAGCCGTCGCCCTGCGCTTCGTCGTCCTCGCCGACCGCCTCTACGACAAAGACCTCCCCATCATCGCCTCCGGTGTGCCCTTCGACCGGGTCTTCACCGAAGAAATGATGACCGGCGGGTACCAGAAAAAGTACTTCCGTGCGGTTTCACGCCTCACCGCTCTAGCGCGTGAAGGTATGTTGGACGATAAGACGGCGTGAAACCACTCCGTTCGCTCTTGTGTGCTCGCGCGCTCGCACCCGCTCACTCCGTCTCGCCTCACCGCTCTAGCGCGTGAAGGTATGTTGGACGATAAGGCTTAGCCGGGGAAGCCCATCTCAGCCCAGCGGTCGCGCGTCAGCTCAGCTGCGCGCATATCAAGCAGGGGAGCGGAACCGTCCTCAAGCGGGCGGCCCGGCTCGCTTTTCACCAAAGTACGGAAATCGGTAAACCCAACCCTGCGAGCCACCCGCTCGGACGCCTCGTTATCAGAAAGCGCCTTCCAACTCAGCCGATCGAGACCCAGCCCCTGAGGGTCCAGGGCAAAGCCCACCACCATACCCAGGGCCTCGGTCAGAAACCCCTGACCGCGACTACCCGGCGCCAACCAGTAGCCGACCTCAGCCGAAGAATCAGTGACGTTAAACAGGCTCACTACACCGGCAAAAACCCCGCTCGCGTCAATACCCCATACCAGCTCATGCCCGCTCTCACTGGCTCGATGGGTGTAGGCAACGAAATCACGAGCAGTCTCTTCCGTATAGTTCAGGGGTACGGATAGACAAAAACGAATAATGTCCGGGTCCTGGCAGGCATGAGCCATCGCTGCTGCATCGGTCTCGCGCAAGGGGCGCAGGGTAAAACGTTCGGTGAGAAGCTGGGGGTGCATGAAAACTCCACGATGAATAGAAATGTTTTCTACAGTGTACGTGCCCAAAGATGTGGTGCAGGGCATAGAAGAAAAATTTTGAGCCGGGTGGGGCTGTGGCAGCAAAAACCGCGAAAACACGCGGTAAAAAAGGGTTTACGTGAAGGTGTGTGTCGATTTGGCAGGAGCTAGAAAAGAGTGTAAAGTATTTACTCGTTGGTTTGGTTCCCTCGGGGGACTGAAACGCAATGCGGTTGTAGCTCAGTTGGTAGAGCACCACCTTGCCAAGGTGGATGTCGCGAGTTCAAGTCTCGTCAACCGCTCCACGTAAGCCCCGGCTCAATGAGCCGGGGCTTTTTTGCATCGCTATCCACCACTTGATAGAGTGTTCACTATGTATTTCGCAGCAGCTATCGCTAAGCCCTGGACCCGCCGCTAAAGGCGGCTTACACCTAGGGTTCAATCTCTTCAGCCGCCGTTCCATCACCCCAGATGAACGGGTACATAGTCGTACCCTCAACGGACTAGTAGAGAATATGCGAAATAACAAACATTACCCCGAAGAACCTCAAACATTAGGCTTCGTTACTCACCAGAGCGGAACATCCACCACCGCACACATCAAAGCAGAAAACATCTCCGCCACTAGAGGCGGAAAAATACTGTTCTCAGATTTAAACCTGACAATATCGGCAAATACCAAGATGGCCGTCGTTGGAGAGAACGGTGCAGGGAAAAGCACCCTACTCAAAATACTGTCAGGCCTAGAAAACCCTGACCTGGGTGAAGTGGCATCTCAGGGGACAATCGCTTTTGTTGGGCAGGATATGCCATTGGTCGACCATCAAACTGTAGGCGACCTTATCAAACTATCCACTCAACATGCACATACAGCACTTGCAGACCTCGACAGAGCGTCAGAATTACTCGCGCTTGGTCAGGAAGGCGCAGAAGCTGCCTACGCTCAAGCGCTAGAAAAAGCCAGTGCACTGGAAGCGTGGGATATTGACAGAAAAATCGACCAAGCGCTCCATGGACTAAAAGCGTGTACAGACCGATCCCGAAACCTTAGCACCCTATCGGTAGGTCAAAGGCACAGAGTAAGGCTTGCTGTGCTTCTTGGCGCCGGGGCAGATGTTCTTCTGCTTGATGAGCCGACTAATCATCTAGACAGAGAATCAATTGAATTCCTGACTCAGTCTTTGCAGGAGCTAAAGAACGGATTTGCGGTAGTTAGCCATGACCGGCAACTCCTTGTTGACGTTGCGCAGACTTTCTGTGATCTTGACCCGTCACTACACGGGGTGCCCCAGGTCTACTCTGGTGGTTACAAAGGGTGGCAGAAGGGAAAACGAAAAGATCGTATTGCGTGGGAGAAAGCCTATCAAGACCACATCAACCGCAAAGAAGAACTGAAACAGGCGGTGGAAGAAGCAGGAGCTAGGTTACAGACAGGGTGGCGGCCGCCCAAGGGGACAGGTAAACATCAGCGGGCAACACGAGCTGCTCATCATGTCAAAGCCTTTAAGCAACGTCTCAACGAGCTGGAAAGCTATCACATTGAAGTCCCTGAGCCTCCGAGTATTCTGCAGTACCCAGAGGTACGGATCCAGAAAGATAAGCTAGTGCTTGAAGCTAGCGATATCGCATATCTGGGGCGCAGCGCTCAGGGCGTTAGCTTATCGCTAAGGACCGGGCAAAAGATTGTGGTGACAGGTGGAAACGGGACCGGTAAATCAACCTTGATTTCTATGCTGGCAGGGGAGCTTGCCCCCACAAATGGCAAATTGGCCGTAGCGCCCGATGTGAAGATGGCCCTGTTGTCGCAAGAGGTGCCCCAATGGAACCCGGCGCTAACTCCAGAAGATGTGTATCGGCAAAGCCTCATTCAAGCAGGTACCTACGCGGAGTATTCGGACACCCCGACTCTAGAAAGCCTGGGGTTACTGACCAGCGAAGCGCGTACCACCCATGTTGAGCAGCTTTCCGCTGGCCAGCAAAGGAGACTCCACTTGGCAGTCACAATAGCCCAACGTCCTCATGCCCTGCTGCTCGATGAGCCAACCAACCACCTATCAATGACCCTGCTCGACCAACTTATACCCCATCTCAGGGGGACCCAGTCGAGTGTCGTTGTCGCAACTCATGACCGGTACCTTCTTTCCAAGATAAGTGACTGGCAAGAAGTGCGCCTGCAATAGTCTCGCCAGGTTGAAAGACCACCTACCCTTGTGTATAGTTATTCGAGTTGCGGTTGTAGCTCAGTTGGTAGAGCACCACCTTGCCAAGGTGGATGTCGCGAGTTCAAGTCTCGTCAACCGCTCTCTCGAAAACAACTCGTTTTCGCAACTCAGACCACGGTCTGGGCGTGTGGTGGGGTGGTCGAGTGGTTAGGCAACGGTCTGCAAAACCGTGTACGCGGGTTCGAATCCCGTCCTCACCTCCACGCGCGATTGGCGCAGCGGTAGCGCACTTCCTTGACATGGAAGGGGTCACTGGTTCGATCCCAGTATCGCGCACAAAGAAAGGCTCCCTAGCTTTAGCTAGGGAGCCTTTTGCTTGCCCCGCATCATCAGACCGCACTGTGCAAGACTAGAACCATGCACCTCACCGTCACGCACTTCGGTTATAGCCCCCTCAAAGGCGCCCGCCATCAAGCGCGCACCACAGCCGAGATCACCGCGTCCGGCCCCCTCTACAACCGCCGCTGGGCCCTCGTCTCACCCACCGACCGCACCGTACTGCGCACCGTCGCCCACCCGACCCTGATGGGTATCACCACCGACCTGATCGCCCGCGACGGAAAGGCAGAGCTCACCCTGCACATACCCGGGGCAGGTAGCTACACCGTCCCTGCCCTCACCAACTCTGCCACCAGCACCTTCACCTCCTGGGGCGCTGAGAAACAGCTTGCGGTCTACGACCACCCGGTCAACGAAGCCCTCAGTGCCTACCTAGGAAAGCTTGTGGCCCTCGCCTTCGCACCCCGGCAGAACCTGGTATACGCTGGGGCCTTCTCTCTGATCGGCACCGCCACCCTGGTCGAGATTGCCCGGCAGCTTACCCCCGAACAGCCGCCGAACCCTGATGAAATAGCGGTCAGGCTACGCTGCAACCTGGTGGTAGAAACCTCAACGCCCTACATTGAAGATAGATGGCAGGGGAAAACGCTTACCCTCCAGGCAGGACGCGGCGTGCCGGCTGAGCTGCACGGCCTGCAGCTGGTTGCTGGCGAAGGTATCGGCAGGTGCGCCGTCATCGACGTCCAGCCAGACACCGGCCAGCGTACAGCCCGGCTGCTCAAACTTCTGGCCTGCTACCGGCCCCGCAACCTGCGCGGTGAGCCAACGGCGGGTATATACGCGAGCCTCGCAGCCGCCGCGCCGGCTCTGCCCGATGCGCCCTACCTGTCGCTGACAGGGGAGCTTGGCCAGGATGTCAAAACCGTTGGTAACCGCCTGCTCACCCGCTACCTGGCTACCCCGCGCACCGCCCTGAGGCAACCAGGCTAACGGCTCTTGACCTTACCGACAGCGGGGCTTCACCTACGCCCTGGCAGGCGTAGACATCTAGTAACAATATGTGCCCTGCGGCACTTTTAGGTAGGGTGGTGCTGGTAACACCCCTGCTGAAAGGACCCCACCGTGCACCGTCGCCTCTTCGTCTTCCTCTGCCTGAGCGCCCTGGCCCTGGCAGGCTGTAGCTTGCAGACTACGGAAAGTGGCGGGGCGGACGCCGCCGTCCAGCAGGACGGGCAGGGGCAGGTGGCACGCGCAGAGGCAGGGCAGGCCAGCGAATCGGGTACCCTGACCGCTTCAGCCGCCGGCGGGGCCTGCGGCGAGGCGGATTGCGTCTCCCTGCTCTTTACCGGCGATTTTCTGATGCACAATATGCTCTGGGACCAGGCAGAGGCTGACGCGGCGGCAGCTGGGAACACAGGCCTGGACTTCACACCCCTGATCAGCGAACAGCGCCCCTACCTAGACCGGGCCGACCTGGCGGTCTGCCAGATGGAAACAGTGGTCGCTGATGCGTCCGGCCCCTTCTCTGGCTACCCCAACTTCAACGTGCCGCCCCAGATTCTGACGGCGGCCGCTGAAACCGGGTGGGATGTCTGTATGACGGCATCTAACCACTCCTACGACCAGGGCACCGAGGGCCTGGAGCGCACCTACCGCGCGGTTGAAGCCTCGGGAATGGGCGTTACCGGCACTTCTCTCACCGAAGAAGAGGCAGCCCAGCCCGATATTTTCACCACCGCAAACGGGGCTCGGGTAGCGGTTATCACCGGAACCTACGGTCTTAACGGCTACGTTCCTGAACACCCCTGGCAGGTCGATATGCTCGACTCAGAAGCCATGATTGCCAAGGCTGCCCGTGCCCGCGAAGCGGGCGCTGACCTAGTTATTGCCAACATGCACGCTGGCGATGAGTATGTGCATAAGCCCTCTGCCCAGCAGGTTGAGGTGGCGCATGCACTCGTTGATTCGGGGGAGTTCGACATGATCGTGGGCCAGCACGCCCACGCCGTACAGCCCATCGAACACTACAAGGGAACCTGGATTGTCTACGGCATGGGGAACAACCTCACCGAGCTCTCGCCCTCCTACGTTGCCAACAACGAGGGAATTATGGTTAACCCTATTTTTGAGCGAGGGGAGGACGGCACATGGCAGGTGAGCGATTTCCGCTGGGTTTCTAGCACCATGGTCGATAACCCTGCCTACCGTTACTGCATTACTTCGCCCAGCCGTCCTGCCTCCGACTGTGTGGATGAAGACTACGCCCAGCAGTCCAATGCCCGCGTCCAGCAGATTGTTGAGTCTATGGGGGCGGCTGAGGCCGGTGCCCGCCAGTGGAGTTAGGGTAAGCGGTCTAACCCGCTCGCCCTCTCGTGCCCGGGAAGAGAGGTGCGTATAATCGATAGAGCGCCAGATACGCTGTGAAGGCTGGGCGCTTTTCGATTTTTCTCCCGACGTCAGGACGGCCGCGTGACCACACCCATGCTAGCGTCAGCAACCGACCACGGTCGCATGTACGCGCGTGCGGTTGGCGGGGAGCTAGTGGTTCCCTCGATTACCACGGTGATTGGGCAGCAGGCTAACGACTTCTCGGGCTGGCACGGCTACATGGCTGCCAAAGCTGCCCTTGAAGATCAGCGATCCTACCGGGCTTCTAGCTCGGCCGGGCTTAAATTCGCGGTGATTCGGGACGCCGCAGCCGCCTCGGAGCGCTACCGCGACGCAGCGGCGGCGCGGGGGGACCGCGTGCACAACTATGCGGAGCAGGTTGCCCTGCGCGCCATGGGGCTGCCCCACGAAGTTGAGGGCTACCGGGAGAACCTCATAGCCCACGGCGAGCAGGCCTACGCCGACCGCTTCGATGAGTGGTGGGAACTCTACCGGCCCAAGCCCCTGGCTACCGAAGTCACCATCTGGAACGAGACGGTTGGCTACGCGGGCACCCTCGACCTGGTAGCCGAGATAGCCGGGCACACCTGCATCATTGACTACAAGACCAAGGGAACCGACCGGAAGGGGCGGGTGAAGCCGCTCGACGATAAGGTCGTGATGCAGCTGGTTGCCGGGGTCAAGGCTGAAGAAGCCCTCATCGACGCCGAGCACGGCACCTGGGAACCCTGGAAGCACGGGGGTGCAAGTATTTTGATGGGCGTAGCCCTGGGCGAGACCCAGGTGGTACCCCAGCAGGCCAACCCCCAGGTGTTAGAGCGCAACTGGTACAAATTCTGCGCCCTCAAACGGGTCTGGGACCTCAACCGCGACCTCTCAGAAACCCCCGAAGATTCCCTCATGCCGGTGGTGCCGCCCCCGCTTGCTGTCGGTACAGATCTACCCGACGCAGCGGCGTCCTAACCTTACCGACGAGAAAGAGAAGCATGACTATTCTGCCCATTCGCACTGTAGGCGACCCCGTTCTGCGTACCGAGTGCGATGACATCACCGTGTTCGACGCTGACCTTGAAAAACTGGTGGCCGACATGCTCGAAACCATGTACGACGTAGAGGGCGTAGGTTTAGCTGGGCCCCAGGTAGGTATCTCTAAGCGTATCTTTACCTTCGGCAACATTGACGGCCGCGAGGGGCATATCATCAACCCCGTGCTTGAGGTAGGCGACGAACCCCAGGAGGGCGGCGAGGGCTGCCTGTCGGTCCCCGGCCTGTCTGCCGCTACCCCGCGTAAGAATTGGGCACGGGTCACCGGCGTGAACTGCAAGGGTGAACCGGTGGTCTACGAGGGTGAGGGGCTCTTTGCCCGTATGCTCCAGCACGAAACCGACCACCTCTACGGCACCATGTTCATTGACCGGGTTGAGGGCGAGGATAAGAAAAATATCTGGCGCAAGATTCGCCAGGCAGACTACAACCAGGTTGCCGCTGCTGTGCAGGGTGAACGCGCCGCGAAAACCTCATCGGGCTTTGGGGCCCTGGGTGGTTCCTTCGGCGCTGCTGCCCAGACCGGCGGGGCCCAGACAAATAGGACCCAGCGGCCTGCCGTCAAAAAGCCTGGCGCTTTTGGTATCTAAACCTGCTGGTTCGAACGTTTGAGTGGAAAGGTAAGCATGAAGGTTCTCTACGCCGGTACCCCGGAGGTCGCCGTCGCGCCCCTGAACGGCCTGCTTGAGGCGGGCTACGAGGTGGTGGGGGTGCTCACCCGCGAGGACGCCCCCGTTGGGCGCAAGCGGGTGCTGACCCCGTCCCCGGTGGCAGCCCGCGCCCAGGAGCTGGGCCTGCCCATCATCAAGGCTAACCGCTGGTCCGATGAGGTTGCGGACGCCGTCTCGCAGCTGGGTGCCGATATTGCGGCGGTGGTGGCCTTTGGCGTCCTGCTGCCGCAGCGCGCCCTCGACCTGCTGCCCCAGGGCTGGATTAACCTGCACTTCTCGCAGCTACCTGCCTGGCGCGGGGCAGCTCCTGTGCAGCGGGCCCTGATGGCGGGGGAGACCGAGATTTTCTCCAATACCTTCCGTATTGATGCCGGTCTTGATACCGGCCCGGTTTTCCGGTCCGAATCGGCGCACGTGGGGGAACTCGATACCGCCGGGGATATGCTGGGCCGTCTGGCCTCGACCGGCGGTGCCCTGCTGGCTGCTACCTTTGACGATATTGCCGCAGGTGCTACCGGCACCCCGCAGACCGGGGAAGTCACCCACGCAGCCAAGCTCACTATTGCCGATGGCAAGGTGGATTTTTCCCGTTCCTGCGCTGATATTATTGCCCAGCTGCGCGGTGTGACCCCCGAACCCGGGGCCTGGGCTGAACTCGACGGGGCCCGCTTCAAACTCGGTATGGCCAAGACCTGCCAGGCGCAGCCTGTGGGGGAGCCCGGAACCCTCTTCTGGGCCGGTAAAAAGGTGGCCGTCACCTGCGCCGACGGTGCTCTAGAACTGACCCAGGTGCAACCTGCAGGCAAGAAAATGATGAACGCCGCCGACTGGGCACGCGGTCAGGGCTCGGCCCTGGCAGAAGGGAAAGTGGTGCTGGTATGAGTATGAACGCAGGTGGACGCGGAGCAGGCGGACGCTCAAACGGTGGCAAGGGCCGGGCGGGGGCTAACCGATCCGGTGCTAACCGGGCTGGCCAGGGTCGCAGCGGGGCTCGCAAGCGCGACGACCGCACCCAGCAGGGGCAGGCCGGGGGCACCCCGAACCCCCGTGGCTCACGCGGCAACCGTAACTCAGGTGGCGAGCCCCAGGCCAAGCGCGGCGGCGGGGGAGAGACCCGCCGCAATGCTAAGGGGCACGAGCGCAACCGCAAGGCGGTCAAGGACCGGGCGTTTTCGACGTCCGCTCCCTCCCAGCGCGCCCGCACAGCAGATAGGGCCCGCGCCGTGGCCTTTGAGGTGCTGAGCGCTGTTGCCCTGGACGACTCCTACGCGAACCTGGTGCTACCCAAAGCGATTCGCTCTGCCCGGCTTGATGCCCGCGACGCTGGCTTTGCCACCGAACTGACCTATGGTACCCTGCGTAACCAGGGCACCTACGACGCGATTTTGGCCCACTGCGTTGACCGCCCGGTGGAGAAAATCGGTACTAAGATTCTGCTGGTGCTGCGCCTGGGCGTCCACCAGCTGGTGGCCATGCGCGTGCCCGACCACGCCGCCCTTAACCAGACGGTTGCCCTGGCCCGCGCCGAGATCGGCACCGGCCCGGCTAACTTTGTGAACGCGGTACTGCGCAGGGTCTCTGAGCGAACCCCCGAAAGCTGGTATGCCCTCATCGCGGACGAAGCCCCCGACGAGCTCACCCGTCTGGCCCTTGAGAAGTCTCACCCGGCCTGGGTAGTGCGCTCCTTCCGTCAGGCCCTGGCGGCCCACGGCCGTAACCCCGGCGAGGTTGAGGCCCTGCTGGATGCCGACAACGCCTCACCCGTGGTCAACCTGGTCGCCCTGCCGGGCTTAGGAACCCTGGACGAAGCCCGCGCCGCCGGTGCCGAGGACGGCCCTCTGGTCGAGGGCTCCGCCCTCTACTCGGCAGGCGACCTGGCCCGCCTTGAATCGGTGCGGGAGGGGGTTGTACGTGCCCAGGACGCCGGCTCCCAGCTGGTTGCCCGGGCCCTGGCTGAGGCCCCCCTTGAGGGTAGCGATAGTAACTGGCTTGACCTCTGTGCCGGACCCGGTGGTAAGGCAGCCCTGCTCGGTGCCCTGGGAACCCAGCGCGGGGCCCGCCTGCTGGCCAACGAAGCTGCCGAGCACCGGGCCGAGCTGGTACGCCGCTCCCTGGCCCCGCTGCCGTCCGCCTCCTACTCGGTGGTAGCTGGCGACGGCCGCCAGATTGTGCGCACCGTCGCTGCGGGTGTCAACCTGCCCGAGGGCATGCCCAGCGATGTGCGCTTTGACCGAGTCATGGTCGATGTGCCCTGCTCCGGTCTGGGCGCTCTGCGCCGCCGCCCCGAAGCCCGCTGGCGCAAGAGCCCCCGCGATATCGCTGAACTGCTGCCCCTGCAACTCGACCTGTTTAAGGCAGCAGCATCAGTTACCCGACCCGGCGGTCTTATCGCCTACGTGACCTGCTCACCCCACACCGCAGAAACCCAGAGCATCGTGCACGATATTCTGCGCAAGGCTGATGTAACCCTGCTGGACTCCGGCGCTGCCCTGCGGGCCGTTGCCCGCAGGGACGAGACGGGGGCGTCCGTCCTTACCGGGGAACTGGACCCGGCTTTCACCCCGGAGGCACCCAAGGGCGCAACCCTAGCTGAGGGGGCTACAACTGCCCAGCTCTGGCCGCACATCCACGGCACCGACGCCATGTTCTTCGCCCTCTTCCGCAAGAACTAGGCTCCTGAGCTTTCAGGTCCCCTTGCTGGGCGCTAGAGAACCATCGCCGCTACCCAACCTGCAATCAGCAGGGGGATGTTGTAGTGGATGAAGGTGGGGATCACCGAGTCGCGGATGTGGTCGTGCTGGCCATCCGCGTTCAAACCGGCAGTGGGGCCCAGAGTGGAGTCGGAGGCGGGGGAGCCCGTGTCGCCCAGGGCACCTGCGGTACCGATGATAGAGACCGTAGCCAGGGGTGAGAAGCCCAGGGCTAGGCAGAGGGGCACGTAGATGGTGGTGATGATGGGTAGGGTAGAGAAGGACGAGCCGATACCCATGGTCACAATCAGGCCTACCACCAGCATGGCCACGGCAGCTGCTGCCTTGTTGCCCGCGAAGAGGTCAGCCACGGTGGTCACCAGGGGGTCAACGTCGCCGGTGGCATCCATGACCGCGGCGAAACCCTGGGCCGAAATCATGATGAAGCCGATGAGCGCCATCATGCGCATACCCGCGGTGAAGACGTCGTTAGCCTCCTTCCACTTGACCGCACCGGTCGCCATGAAGATGGTCAGACCCACCAGAGCACCGACCAGCAGGGAGTTAGCCTTGGTACCCATGGACTGCATGACCACCTGAACGACGAAGGTTGCAACGATAGCGATGATCGCAACGACCACGTTGAACTTCTTGACCTCGGTGGTCACAGTTTCAGTGGGTGCCAGCTCAACGGTCTGGTAGACGCGGGGTTTGCGGTAGCTGAAGAAGACCGCAATTAGCAGACCAACGACCATGCCCAGGGCGGGGATAGCCATGGCGGTCATGACGTTGATACCGCTGGTATCCATACCGGCTAGCCTGATGTTGCCCAGCAGAATATCGTTCAGGAAGATTGCGCCGAAGCCTACGGGCAAGTACATGTAGGTGGTGACCAGGCCGAAGGTGAGCACACAGGCAATGAGTCTGCGGTCTAGCTTCAGGCGGTTAAAGACGGCCAGCAGGGGCGGAATAATCAGCGGAATGAAGGCGATATGAACGGGAATTAGGTTCTGCGACATAATCGACATGGCCAGAATACCGGCCAGCAGTAGCCACTTGACGGTAAATTCGATGCGATGGTTGGTCTCTGAGCTTTCTGAGCCGACCTTGGCAATGATGCCGTTGGCGATGAGCTGGGGCAGACCCGAGCTTGAAACCGCCATGGCGAAAGCACCGAGCAGGGCGTAGGAGAGCGCCAGCATGGCGCCACCCGAGAGGCCCTCCTGGTAGGCGACCATGGTGCCGTCCAATCCGAGCCCGCCGAGAAGACCACCCACGAGAGCTCCGATGAAGAGCGCCAGGACGACGTGTACGCGTGCTGCGGAGAGGACGAGCATGACCAGGACCGCAAGCAGAACCGAGTTCATAGTTTTCCTAACCGTTGAATAAATATGTCAAAGACCGTTAAAGTGTAGTCCTCCACGGCCCTGCGTCATTCCTGTAAACCACCAGTTGGACTGTGACGGGCCTTGCTTTTCGCCCCTGCAAGCTCGCGGCACTACGATGGGTATAAGACCGGCAACGAGAGGATCCCCATGACCTGCCTGATTCACCCTTCCATTTTGAGTGCTGACTTCTCCCAGCTGGGGAAGGAGCTCACCGCTATCTCGACCGCTGACGCCGCCCACATCGATGTGATGGACGGCCACTTCGTTCCCAACCTGACCTGGGGACTGCCGGTCGTGAAGCGTCTCAAAGAGGTCTCGCCCATTCCTTTTGATGTGCACCTGATGATTGAGGACGCCGACCGTTGGGCCCCTGCCTACGCTGAGGTTGGTTGCGAGTCGGTGACCTTCCACGCGGAGGCCGCTATCGCTCCCATCAAACTGGCCCGCACCCTGCGTGAAAGCGGTGCTAAGGCGGGCATGGCCCTGCGCCCTGCCACTGGCGTTGAACCCTACATGGATATGCTCAGCGAACTGAATATGCTCCTGATTATGACCGTTGAACCGGGCTTTGGCGGCCAGGCCTTCCTTAACGTCACCCTTCCCAAGATTAAGCGGGCGGCCGCCGCCATTGAGGGTTCAGGGGCTGAGGTGATTCTGCAGGTTGACGGTGGTATCACCGAAGAAACAATTGTGCGTGCGGCTGAGGCAGGTGCTACCTGCTTTGTCGCCGGTTCCTCTGTCTACGGTGCGGACGACCTCGAAGCCGCTATCGCGGGCCTGCGCCGGGCTGCCGCGTCCGCCCCCACCCACTAGGACGCTATGGCCCAGAACCTAACTCCCCTTGAAGAAGCCGACCGCGAGCTAGCCTGTGCCCAGGATGAAGCTGGTGCCCAGGGCTACCTGGTGCGGTCGGCGGAGCACTACACCGCCGCTGGGGATACCGATAACGAGGCCTGTGTAAAGGAGCTGCTGGCCAACCTTGAAGGATAAGCCTAAAGGCTAGTTGCTAGAGGTCTCAGCACCAGGGGCGGGCTGTTATGCCCCCATTCTCACAATGCAAAAATTCGGGTGATAGCTGTCACTGAAAAACATATATGATGTATATACTTGTACCGACCCGTATAAATATTTTGGATAGAGATAGGGTATGTATCGTCATACATCAGCGACTAGGCTAGTCAACCTTAAAAGGCAGCTGCCGGCTCCCGAAGTGCTGAAAGACCTCATGAAGTTTCAGGCACCGGTGCTGGACCGCCGTAAGGCTCGACTCGAAGCCGCAAAAGATATGTGGGATCTTAGAGCTCTTGCTCAACGCAGGACCCCCAAAGGCCCCTTTGACTACGTAGATGGAGCAGCAGAAAAAGAGCTCTCACTCCAAAGAGCCCGCGAAGCTTTCGACAATCTCGCCTTTAACCCCCAGGTGCTCAAAAATGTGCGCGACGTAGATTTGTCTACGCAGCTTGCCGGAGCACAATCAGCATTTCCTCTCGCAATTGCTCCCACAGGCTTTACCCGCATGATGCATGCGGAAGGGGAGCTGGGCGGTATTGCGGCTGCCCACCGTTTCGGCATTCCTTTTACCCTCTCGACGATGGGTACAGAAACTATCGAGGATGTTGCTGCAGCAGGGCCTTCCGGGCGCAGATGGTTCCAGCTGTACCTCTGGCAGAAGAACCGTTCAAAAGCTTCTGAGCTGATTGAACGTGCTGCCCAGGCTGGTTACGACACGCTGATGGTTACTGTTGATACCCCTGTTGCGGGCGCTCGCCACAGGGACGCTCGTAACGGTATGACCTTCCCGCCCAAGCTAACCCCTTCAACCGTCATTAACGCTAGCTACCGACCGGAGTGGTGGTTTAATTTCCTTACCACTCGGCCACTTGGATTTACAAACTTCGGTGAAGGTACGCAAAGCATCCAGCAAATTGGGTCCATGTTTGACCCCACCCTCACCTACGAAGATTTGAGCTGGTTGAGAGCGCAGTGGCCTGGCCAGCTTCTGGTCAAGGGCGTGCAAACACCGCAAGATGCCCTGCTCTCTGTTGAAGCCGGTGCGGACGGCGTGGTGCTTTCTAACCACGGCGGACGGCAACTTGATCGAGCTCCCGTACCTTTATACACCCTCCCCGCAGTGCGTGAAGCTATTGGCAATGAACCCACGGTTCTCATTGATACCGGCATTATGTCTGGTGCTGATGTCATTGCAGCGGTAGCACTAGGCGCGGACGGCGCGATGATTGGGCGAGCCTACCTGTACGGTCTCATGGCAGGCGGCGCAGAGGGCGTGGTGAGAGCACTAGAAATCTTCACCCAGGAAATGACGCGCACTGTGCAGCTACTCGGTGCCAGCAAAATATCAGAACTAAATTCACAGCATGTTTCTCTTGATTGGAGGGCACGATGAGTGCAACTTCGACGATTCGCGGTGACCTTAAACCGGGAGCGTCGCGAGCACTACTAGCTTCAATGCTGGGCACCCTGGTGGAGTGGTATGACTACGCACTCTACGGGGCGGCAGCGAGCCTTATCATCGGCCCCCTGTTCTTCTCCCAAATGGATAGTGGGGCAACCATTGCTGCTTTTGCAACGTTTGCAGTGGGCTTTGTGGCTAGGCCGCTGGGCGGTCTGCTCATTGCCTGGCTTGGCGATAAGCGCGGACGCAAGCCCGCCATGATGCTGACGATTATCATCATGGGTGTTTCGACGGTAGGTATCGGCCTGTTGCCCACTGCCGAATTTTTAGGTGCTTGGGCTGTTTTCTTGCTAGTATTCCTGCGCCTTTTACAGGGCCTAGGCGCTGGCGCCGAGCTTACGGGGGCCCTCACCCTGGTAGCGGAATACACTCCTGTGCAGCGCCGCGGATTCTGGACCTCCCTCGTGCTGGCAATGCCTCCGGCAGGTTCCCTGCTCGCAACCCTCTCGTTTATGCTGGTATCGACCCTGCCCGAAGAAACCTTTATGGGTATCGGCTGGCGTATCCCCTTCTTAGCTTCTGTTGTTCTCTTCGCTGTTGCAATTTTCATTCGAAACAAGCTCGAAGAGTCACCCGAGTATCAGGCAGCTATGGCCTCCCGCGATGAGAAGCAGCAGAAGTCTTCAGTCCCGCTTGCCCAGGTTATTCGCGAGAATTTCAAACAGGTTGTTATTGGCTTTATGGCTGTTACCGGTCATAACGCCAATAACTACATCATCTCGATTGTGTCGATTACGGTGATGACCACCTACGGTAATCTTGACCGCACTACAGCCCTGACTGCCGTGATGCTGGCGACGGTCTTTGGCATTGTGCTCTCACCGGTAGGCGGTGCTTTAGGAGACAAGATTGGTGCAGGTAAGACCATGATGATCGGTGCAGCCACCGGCCTTCTCTTTGCTTTCCCCCTGTTTATGTCTCTGACCTCGGGTAGCTTCCTCATGAGCTTTGCAGCGCTGGCTATCTCATTTGGTGTAGTCCTGTCTACAACCTCTGGCCCTCAGGGAGCCTTCCTGGTCAATCTGTTCCCTATCAAGACCCGATTTACCGGTGTAGCTTTGGCCCGTGAAACTAACGGGGTAATCATTGCTGGCTTTACGCCCATGATTGTGGCCTGGCTCTTCACCGCAGGTGGGGGGAGCATCGTGCTCCCGGCAACCTATATGATGCTGTGCTTTGCCGTTACCATCATGGCAACTGTGTGGGCTAAGGAGAGTGGAAATAACTCTGCTGCCCAGACGGTGTAGGTAGTGGGGCCTATACATTCAGAAGAAGGCGATGGAAATTTTCCATCGCCTTCTTTCTTGTGTGTAGGTTAGGCCAGGTTCTTTTCTGCCCGCTCGGCAGCCTGCTCGTTGCCCATGGAGCGGTGAATGGTGGCCAGTATGGTGTAGTAGGAGGTGGCGTCCGCTGATCCGGCAACCAGTACGGGCTTGGCAAGGGTCAGCACGTTCAGGGCTTGCTTGCCCTGGCCCTCGTCCAGCAGTTTCTGGGCGCCCTTCACGGCGCGGGCGACAGCCTGCTCGGGCTTGCGCTTGACCAGGTGCGCCACGGCACCGTGCTCCTGCTTGAAGGTGGTATCACGTTTTTGAATATTGGCGGGTTTAGCGTCAGACACAGCTTACCTAAGGTTGGGGGCAGAAAACTTTATGCACCTCAAGTGTAGCGACTGATGACCGTCTCGGGGCTAGGCGAGTTGCCTGCCATGGGTTTCAGGCAGCAGGAAGGTTGCGCCAGCTGCCGTGCAGCGCCGCTGACTAGATGGAGGTTGCCTGAGTTAGCTCGGCTGGAACTTGCCTAGCCAGCGGCATAAGTGGACGGCGTCCGCACGGGTTGGTAATAAGTCCCCAAAAGTGCGATATTTGAACAGTGTTCAAAAAAGAATTTTCTGCAGGCCAAAACCTAGTAGCCCGAGATAGAAACCTACTCTGGCACCCCTACGCCCCTCTCAACGCCCACCCCCTCTACGCAGTAACTTCAGCCCACCGCAGTACGCTCACGCTCGAAGATGAGCAAGGACGCATCTACCAAGGCATCGACGCCATGAGCTCCTGGTGGTGCCAGATCCACGGCTACACCAACCCCCATCTCGATCAGGTCCTTAACAAACAAATACAGCTCTTTTCCCACGTCATGTTCGGGGGTCTAACCCACGAACCAGCCATCCAACTCGCCGAAAAACTAAAAGAACTAGCGCCAGAAGGACTAAACCACATCTTTCTTGCCGACTCTGGCTCAGTCTCAGTAGAAGTAGCACTCAAACTAGCAATCCAATACCAGAACGCCCTAGGGCGTCCCCACAAAGGCAGGTTTATTGCCCTACACAAGGGCTACCACGGCGACACCATAGGTGCCATGGGGGTCTCTGACCCCCAAAGCAGCATGCACCAAGACTTCCACAATGTAGTACAAAGCCAATTTTTCCTCCCTCAGCCACCAGCAGCCACCTATGATCCAGAGGCCGAAACCTGGTCAGTAGACCAGACAGAACAGGCGGCATGGGAAGAAGCAGCCCACCATATTATCGCTAAACATGCTGCACATAGTGCAGCTATCGTCGTTGAACCTATCGTTCAAGGTGCCGGTGGCATGCACTTTTATCATCCACAATGCCTACAACGACTCAAAACCTGGGCCGAACAACACCAGCTTCTCCTCATCTTCGATGAAATCGCCACAGGCTTCGGACGTACGGGGAAGCTCTTCGCCTCTCACTGGGCAGACGTCACCCCTCACATCATGACCGTAGGCAAAGCCATGACCGGCGGTTACATGACCCAAGGAGCCGTCATCGTCCACACCGAGGTCGCTCAAGTCATCAGCAACTCCACCTACAAAGCCCTTATGCACGGGCCAACCTTCATGGGTAACCCCCTCGCTAGCGCAGTCTCATCAGCTTCTCTCGATTTACTCACAGGAGCCATACCTTCAGAAAGTAGCTGGGGAGACAACGTCCCACGCCTCACTCACCAGCTTGTCAAAGGCCTCGAACCTGCCCGCGCCCTCGAACCGGTAAAAGACGTCCGCGTCCTCGGCGGCATCGGCGTCATCGAACTCGCCACACCGGTAAAAACTGCTGAAATCACCCAGGCGGCCCTAGAACGCGGAGTATGGGTCAGGCCCTTCCGCAACCTAATCTATACAATGCCCACCTACCTCTGCACCAATGATGAACTAGAACAGCTCACCGTCGGGCTCATCGGCGCCATCCAAGAGGTCTACCCATCATGAACCACCCCCGCGCCTTTAGTTCCCTGCTAACCCAATCAGCGTGGGTACGCTCACGAAGAAAAAGCCAAAGCTTTACCCTGGAACTAGCAGAAGAACCGCAGGGGATCGAGCTGCTTTCCTTCCACTCAGCAAACAACGTCACAATCAACACCGTGGAAAGTAAATAAGTATGTCTGATTGCACCATCATCAACATCGTTGGAACCGACACCGACGTAGGTAAAACCGTTGTGACTGCTGCCTTGGCAGCTGCACTTATCAATCAAGGACGTTCGGTAGCCCTCTACAAGCCAACGCAGACCGGAGTCAATCCCCAAGAAATAGGCGATGTTCAGTACGCAGCAGCCCTCTCAGGCGCTAGCCCCTACGAAGGCGTTCGTTTCTCGCACCCGATGGCACCGATAGCAGCTGCACAGCTCGAAAATAAAGACCTGCCGACACTACAAGAACACCAACAGACCATTCAGATGCTAGCTAACCAGTTTGATGTGGTGATTGTAGAAGGCGCCGGTGGAGTAACGGTAGACCTTACTGCCCCTTTGGCCACCGGACCCGATTATACCCCCCAAAATCAGGCTGACCTGATAGGGCTCCTGCCTCCAGAGACAGTGACCTTTATTATCGCTCGGGCAGGACTGGGAACCTTGAACCACATAGCTTTAACCGCTGACTACCTCCAACAACGGGGCATCAAAACTCGCGATGTGATCATCGGCTCCTGGCCCAAAGACCCACAGCGGGTTGAAGAAAGTAACCTTCAGTCGCTGTCCAACCAGGGGTTCACCGTGCTAGCCACACTACCTATGGGCGCTGGAAAATTCTTTGTGGTGGGTAAAGATGAGGCACTACCTTTCAATGAGCAAGAAATTAGGCAATTTAGGCAAGACTCCTCCCGATGGATGCAATATGCGCTGGCAGCCTTGGGTATGCCATAATGCCTATAGATAATTTTTCGTGCTCCGGGACCCGGTGAAAATCCGAACCTGCGGTGACAGCCCGCTAATTGACGGCACATCCATGTGCCCGATACCTGCAAGGTGGAATTCCTTGGCAGACAGTACAGTCTGGATGGAAGGTAGCACGAGCAAACCGTAAGGTGCCCCAGCGGCACTGCCGTACCCGACTGCCTGGCCCACCGGCGTCCTCACCGACGCCCACCGAAGCCAGCCAACGCCGGGTACCTTCGATTTGTTCTCCCGGAGCCACTCGCTTTGGGAGTTTTTATGGATTTCTTGCGGTGGCTCTTCGACGCTCAAATTGCGATTGGTGATAACCAGTCCCTCTTGGTGCGCGAAGTCCTTGGCAACATCTTTGGCCTACTATCAGCCCTCGGCGGCATGCGCCGTAAAGTCTGGGCCTGGCCCGTCGGCATTCTCGGCAACCTGCTTCTGCTCACCGTCTTCTTAGGCACCCTCTTTGGGTCAACCTACGGCACCGCTAACCTGCTGGGGCAGGCAGGCCGCCAGATCATGTTCATCGCTGTTTCCCTCTGGGGCTGGTACCGCTGGAACCAGACCCGCAAGACCGGCGACGTAGGCCAGGCGGCAGTGATTCCCCAGTGGGCCAGCTGGCGCGAACGGGCTTTCATGGTCGCCTTCATGCTGGTCGGCACCGGCGTCCTGACCCCGATTTTCCGTGCCCTGGGCTCCTACGAGCCGGTCTGGTCAGACGCCTGGATCTTCACCGGCTCCCTGCTGGCCACCTACGGTATGGCTAAGGGCTGGGTAGAGTTCTGGCTGGTCTGGGTCGCCGTGGACGTGGTCGGTGTGCCCCTGCTCTGGTCCGCAGGCTACTACGCCAGCGCCTTCATGTACCTCTTCTACGGGGCCTTCACCCTCACCGGCTTCTTCGTCTGGTGGCGCACCCGCAACCGCGAAATGGGCAAGGTTGAGGTCGAAACAGCCTTCCCCGACCCCACCGTGGACGTGCGCTAGTCATGGAAATCCTCACCGACACCCAGGCCATGGGCCTTGCCCTCGATAAGGCCCGCAAGGGCGTGCGCGGGGCTAACCCCCTGGTCGGGGCAGTCATTGTGGACGCCATCGGGCAGCTGCTTTCCACCGGCTGGCACCGCGGCGACGGCAGCCCCCACGCCGAAGCCGACGCCCTCGCAAAAGCGCGCGAAGCCGGCATCAACGTGCGCGGGGCCCGTATGTACGTCACCTTAGAACCCTGCAACCACACCGGCCGCACCGGCCCCTGCTCGGTCGCCATCGCCAAGGCCGGTATCGCCGAGGTCATCTACGCCTACGCCGACACCACCGAGGGCGCCGCCGGGGGAGCCATCTACCTACGCTCCCAGGGCATCACCGTGCGCGGCGGGGTACTCGAGAACGAAGCCTACGCCCTCAACGCCCGCTGGTTCGCAGCAGCTACCGGGAAGCGTCCTTTTGTCACCGCCAAAATCGCAAGCTCCCTCGACGGCTACATCGCAGCCACCGACGGAACAAGCCAATGGATCACCGGGGAAGAAGCCCGCACCGACGGCCACACCCTGCGCGCCCGCGCCGACGCCATCATGGTCGGCACCGGCACCGTACAGGCCGATAACCCCCAACTCACCGCAAGGACGGGCACCGGGCAGCTCGCCGAGCACCAGCCCCTGCGCGTGGTGGTGGGGGAAAGTGCTTTGCTAGAGGGGAGCCACCTGGCCCGTGCCGTAGACCAGGGCAACGCCCTGCACTACCGAACTCGCGACCTCACCAGCGTGCTCACCGACCTACACGGACGGGGAGTGCGCCATCTCATGGTAGAAGGCGGCCCCGCCCTCATTACCGCCCTCATCCGCACCAATCTGGTCGACGAACTCTACTGGTACCGAGCGCCCCTGCTGCTCGGCGCCGGAAAACCAGCCCTGGGCGACCTTGGAATCACCAGCCTGGACCAGGCGGGGCGCTGGCAGCTCGACCCAGCAGGACAGACACCCGCTCTAGATGTTCTAGGTGCAGATACTCTGACTCGCCTTATACCTTCACGATAGGCTCAACAGGCTCGCGCTCGCTGCCGACCCTCTCGCCGGTTCGCTAGCGCTCACAAGGGCGATTCACGCCAGCCCCGCGCCAGCAGCTTCGCTGCGAGCCTGCTGAGCCAAGCAAACTTGGAAAAGTTCCCAAACATTTGAAAGATCTCCTTATGTTTACCGGAATCATTGCCGCTGTCGGCACCGTAGAATCTCTGGAACCCGTACTCGATAGCTCGGGCCGGGTCGAATCAGCCGTTGTGACGATCAAGGCGGGCCCGATTATCGACGACCTGGAACACGGCGGCTCCCTGGCCGTCAATGGCGTCTGCCTGACCGCGACCCGCACCCGCGAGCTTGCCGACGGCTACTTCGCCGCCGACATGATGGGTGAAACCCTGCGCCGCACCAACCTGGGGCAGCTGGCCCCTGGCGCACGCGTCAACCTTGAGCGCTGCATGCCAGCCGACGGCCGCTTTGACGGGCACGTCGTGCAGGGCCACGTGGACGGGCTCGGTACCGTGGTCAAGGTTGAAGACCACGAATCCTGGCGTACCGTGCGCGTGCGCGTGCCGCGAGATATGGCAGCCCACCTGACCGAGAAGGGCTCTATCACTGTTTCGGGTGCGTCGCTGACCGTCACCGCCGTATCCCACCCCCAGGCCGACACCCACTGGTTCGAGGTAGGTCTGATTCCTGCCACGCTTGAAGCCACCACCTTAGGTGAGCTGACTGTTGGCGATACCGTCAACCTCGAAACCGACGCCCTCGCCAAGTATGTGCAGCGTATTTTGGCGGTATCGGGGTCGGTTGCCGGCCTGGGCGTTACCCCCACCGGTAGCGCTGGCGGTGGCACCCAGCACCGCGCCGCCGCCCTCGACACCATCGATCGGGCAGTTGCCGAAATTGCCCGGGGCGGGGCTGTCGTCGTGGTCGATGACGAAGACCGCGAAAACGAAGGCGACATCATCTTCGCCGCCGAACACGCTACCCCTGAACTCATGGGCTTCACTATCCGCTACACCTCCGGCGTCATCTGCGCCCCTATGAGCGCCGCCCGGGCAGATGCCCTGAACCTGCCGCCCATGGTTGAGGTCAACGAGGACGCCAAGGGCACCGCCTACACCGTCACCTGCGACGCCCGCGACGGCGTCACCACCGGCATCTCAGCCGCCGACCGGGCCCACACCGTGCAGGTACTTGCCAACCCGGCGTCCTCAGCTGGCGACCTGACCCGCCCCGGCCACGTCCTACCCCTGCGGGCAGTCAACGGGGGAGTGCGCCAGCGCCCCGGCCACACCGAAGCAGCGGTAGAGCTCTCCCTGCTCGCGGGCCTATCGGGGGTCGGCGTGATTTCTGAAATCGTGAACGACGACGGCACCATGATGCGCTTCGACGCCCTACGAGCCTTCGCCACCCAACACAACATGCCCATGATCTCCATCGCTGATCTAGTCACCTACCTGCAGGAGCGCGACGATGACCGATAAAAACACCCTGGTAGCCAGCAGCGAGCCGGTACCGGTACCCACCCCTCACGGCACCTTCGCCGTATCTGCCTACGAGTTTGCCGACGGCACCGAGCACATGCTCGCCACCGCCGTCGGCGCGGACGGACGCCCCCTCACACCTGCGCAGGAAGGGCAAGACCACCTGGTTCGGCTCCACTCCGAATGCGCCACGGGCGACCTGCTGGGCTCCTACCGTTGTGACTGCGGGCCCCAGCTAGAAAAAGCCCTCGCCACCGTACAGGAGCTGGGTGGTTCTGTGCTCTACCTGCGCGGGCACGAAGGGCGAGGCATCGGCCTAGTCAACAAGCTGAGAGCCTACGCCCTACAAGACGCCGGGGACGACACCCTCGACGCCAACCTACACCTGGGCTTCCCCGCAGACGCACGGGACTACACCCAGGCGTCCGCCATCTTGAAAGCAGCCGGGCTGACCCGCATCCGCCTACTGACCAACAACCCGGCCAAGGCGGAAGCCCTGACCGAGCTGGGAGTGCAGGTGACAGGGCTGGTGCCCGATATTGTTGCACCCCGGCCCGAAAACGAGCGCTACCTCGCCACCAAACGCGACCGTATGCGCCACATCCTCAACTAGGTACCATCTGAGTCAGAAAAACCCATCTAGTTTGTGGTCATTTCTGAATTAGCTGGTACCTACCCCAAACCCAACCCTAAGGAGAACACCATGAGCGGAGCAGGAGCACCCGCCCCCAAACTCAACCTCGCAGACACCGCAGGTCTGAAGGTCGCCGTGATTGCGGCGTCCTGGCACACCCAGATTATGGACGGCCTGCTCGACGGTGCCCGTCGCGCCGCCGCGGACGCCGGTATCGAACCGACCATCGTGCGCGTACCCGGCACCTTCGAACTGCCGGTAGCCGCCGCAACCCTGGCCGAGAAGTACGATGCGCTCGTCGCCCTGGGCGTGGTCATCCGCGGCGGAACCCCGCACTTTGACTACGTCTGCGACGCCGCCACCAGCGGCCTGACTAAGGTCTCTGTAGAAACCAAAACCCCCGTCGGGTTTGGTGTGCTGACCTGCGACACCGAAGAGCAGGGCATCGACCGTGCTGGCCTACCCGGCTCCAACGAAGACAAGGGCTACGAGGCCATGGCAGCGGCGCTGGAAACCGTGGTGGCACTCAAGAAGGTTTAGTTGCATTCAAGGCGCTCCAGGCTCGCGCTCGCTGCCGACCCTCTCGCTGGTTCGCTAACGCTCACAAGCGATTCACGCCAGCCCCGAGCCAGCAGCTTCGCTGCGAGCCTGGGACGCCTTGTTTCCTTACAATAAATCTCGTATTCTTCGGCTTTACCTATTTGATAGATCGTATTTATAGTAATCTGACGTTACTCAAGAGCGAGCAAACGAGGTAAGTTTCGTTCAAGACTGGCTCATAAAACTTTGAAACGCTATGAAGAGTACCCAAGGAAGCGCCATGACAACTCTTGAAGAACTGAAACAAATGCGCCCGGTCGATTCTCATGACCTACAGCGCCTAGTGAATGAAATGCATGCTGAGGCTCGTGTTTTTCAGCTCCAGGAGCTTCGCAAGGACTTAGGCATGACCTCCCGGTAGGCACCCGTCACAAGATTTACAGCACCCCTGCAAGAAATTGCGGACCCCGGCCCCTCCTGCCCTGCCGCTGGCGGTAGGGCGGGCGTCCGTCCACGTATCTCATCCTGTGCGCGTGATCGAAAGATGAAATCTAGACCAGCCCGGTAACGCCAGCACCTCAAAGAGCGGTACGCTAGAGACCGTGAAGAACTTTGAAACCCTATTCGCAGAGCTAACCGAAAAGGCTGAAACCCGCCCCGAGGGCTCCGGCACCGTTGCGGAACTCGACAAAGGCGTGCACTTTATCGGCAAGAAAATCGTAGAAGAAGCAGCGGAAGTCTGGATGGCCGCTGAATTCCAGTCTGACGCCGAGTTCGCCGAAGAGGCTTCACAGCTGATTTACCATTTGCAGTGCATGATGATCGCCAAGGGACTGACTCCCGAAGATATCTACAAGTACCTCTAAACCACCACTGCAAAGGAAAAACCTATGCTGCGCGTTGCAGTTCCCAACAAGGGCATGCTCTCTCAGGCCGCCATCACCATGCTGACCGAAGCGGGCTACCTCCAGCGCCGCGACTCCCGCGAGCTGGTGCTCGTTGACCAGGACAACGAGGTTGAATTTTTCTACCTGCGCCCCCGCGACATCGCCGTGTACGTGGGTGAGGGCACCCTGGATGTCGGCATCACCGGCCGTGACCTGCTGCTCGACTCCGGCACCCACGCTGAGGAGGCACTCAAGCTCGATTTTGCCCGCTCCACCTTCCGCCTGGCAGGGCCCGCCGGTACCTACACCGACCCGTCCGAACTTGACGGTAAGCGCATCGCCACCAGCTACAAGCGCCTGCTGACCGACTACCTGGAACGCTCCGGTATCAACGCGTCGGTGGTGCGCCTGGATGGTGCTATTGAGTCCTCGATTCGTTTGGGCGTTGCGGACGCCATCGCCGACGTCGTGGAAACCGGCAACACCATGCGCGCAGCCGGCCTGGAACCTTTTGGCGACCCGATTATGCGCTCCGAGGCCCTGCTGATTAAGCGCCCCGGCGTTGAGGATCACGCCGGTCTTGAGCGCCTCCAGCGCCGCCTGCAGGGCGTGCTGATTGCCCGCCAGTACGTGATGATTGACTACAACATCGAAGAGGCTAACCTCAAGGCTGCCACCACCCTGACCCCCGGCCTTGAAGCCCCGACCATCTCGCCGCTCTCGCGCGAGGGCTGGGTTGCCGTGCGATCCATGGTGCCGCGCAAGGCAGCGAATAAGGTCATGGATTCCCTCTACGACATCGGCGGCCGCGGCATCCTAGTCACCGCCATTCAGGCCGCGCGCCTGTAACCTTACCCGGTGGCGTCCTTGCCCCTGATAGGGGCGGACGCCGCCGCTTCAGTTTTGCTTTCAAGGAAAGGGGGCTCGCCCGTGGGTGTTGCCATTCGTGTTATTCCGTGTCTTGATGTGGACGCCGGCCGCGTGGTCAAGGGCGTCAAGTTTGAGGGTCTGCGCGACGCTGGCGACCCGGTAGAACTCGCCAAGCGCTACAACGCTGAGGGCGCCGATGAGCTGACCTTCCTGGACGTCACCGCCTCTTCTTCTGACCGCCAGACTACCTTCGATGTGGTGTCATCGACCGCTGAGCAGGTCTTTATTCCGCTGACCGTGGGCGGGGGAGTACGCACCGCTGAGGACGTCGACCGCCTGCTGCGCACCGGCGCCGATAAGGCCTCTATCAACACTGCCGCTATTGCCCGGCCCGAGGTAATCAACGAGATTACCGAGCGGTTTGGTTCCCAGGTGCTGGTGCTCTCGGCGGATGCCAAGAAGTCGAGCGCCACTCCGTCGGGCTACGAGGTGACCACGCACGGTGGCCGCACATCCACCGGGCTTGACCTGCTTGAATGGGTTGCTGAGGCCCAGGAGCGCGGTGTGGGTGAGATTCTGCTGAACTCCATTGACGCCGACGGCACCAAAGCCGGCTTTGACCTGCCCATGATCCGCGCGGTGCGCTCTGTAGTGTCAGTGCCCCTGATTGCTTCGGGCGGCGCGGGCGCAGCCGAGCACTTCCCACCCGCCATCGAAGCAGGCGCGGACGCCGTCCTAGCCGCTTCTATCTTCCACTTCGGCGAGGTCAGCATCGGCGAAGTGAAGGACGCAATCCGAGCGGCGGGGTACGAAGTACGATAGGAAACCATCTTGATGATGACTACTGAAGATAATTGGCTAGCAACTCAGGAAACTCTTTACCTTAGTTCTATCCCTGAAGTACGTGAGAGCATTGTGCAAGCTCGGCTAGAGCCTTTAGACGAAGGCAGCGCTGAGCTCCCTTGGTGAACTAGCTAATCCACCTAGTATTTTTAACAACTTGTACATCCGATGTACAAATTTTTGTACATCGGATGTACAAGTTTAACTTCGAAGTGTTCTCAAGAATCCTTTGAGCCTACATAAACGCACTATAGGGCCGATCTAGTAATCCAATCGGCGGGGTACGAAGTACGGTAGGGGAGGACGAGTAAGGCGCACCAGGCTCACGCTCGCTGCCGACCCTCTCGCCTGGTTCGCTTCGCTCACAAGGCGATTCACGCCAGCCCCGAGCCAACAGCTTCGCTGTGAGCCTGGCTTGCCTTACCTATCCCAGCTGAATTTCGAAAATAAAACCTAAAGGGCTTTAGCGTTTCTCTATAGCTAGACGGCTAAATGCCTTTTCGAGGTCTTTGACGGGCAGGCTGTTGTGGAGAGACTTTACCTGTAGAGCATAGATATTCCGTTCTGCGTCTGTTAGCCCATCTGTGCCACGCTTATGTTCGGTGTGTGAGCGATGAGTTGTAGTTTTGCTACTGGTCTTTAGTGCCTTTTTAGCTTTTCTGACTGCTCTATACATCGCAGAATTCACAGCGCTAATAGTCATTTCCTACCCTCCTATCCTAGGCATGATGTATTCGTTCTCTGATGTACAGCCTATCGCCCTCCCTCTTTTCTGTGAAGAAGAAGGGGAGAACGCCACAGCCGTTAACCTTGTTCTGGCTTCCCAGAGAATACGAATCTAGCGGCTCAGCTCCTCCACCTTCTCGCCCCGCAGCAGTTCGTACAGGCCCATGTCGAGCATGAACTCCACGAACTGCTCCGCCGGCAGCTTGCGTACGTGGTCAATCAGGTCAGCTGTATCTGAGCTGTAGTCCCAGAGCTTATTCGCCAGGCCAACGCGCACATTCTTCGAGTGGTAAAAATCCACCTTGGTATTGGCCATGGCGCTTTGCTTGAGCCCGGCGTCCTTGGCCGCCTCAGCCACGAAGGTAGTAGCAAAGCCCACCTGGTGCTCGTCACTCAAATCAAGACCGTGGAAGTACTTATTAATCTTCTCAATCAGTTCAGAGCGGGCCTTGCGCTCGCGCTCCTGAATACTGGCGAGGCCGGCCTCCGTCATGCCCTGAAGGCCAGCCGCCTGCGAGGACGAGAGCTTCAAGTCTTCCTCTTCGCGCAGCTTTTCGAGGCGGTAGTGGGTGAGTACGATGTCGTCCACGTTCACTACCTCGGGTGACACCTCATCGAGGGTAAAGCGGCGCAGCTTGCGCGCGAGCAGGTCAGCGAAGGCAGAGAGCTTCTCGTAGTAGGGGTCACCGAAGTTGAAGATTTGCGAGAAGAAGGCGTAGGACTTCACGTACTGGGCGAGGGTTGAGCGGAACTCCAGCAGTACCTCAAGGGCGGCTCGGTCAGCAGAACCATCAACCCCTTCCTGCGCTGCCCGCCAGCGCGTCACAAACCGCTGCACGGGTATGGAGATGAGGGAATCAAAGGACGCCTGACGGGCACCGGGGGCAACCCACTTTTCCCAGAACTGTTCCACATCTGCCCGGTTGTAGATACCGGCCGCATCGAGCTTGTCGACCTGTTTGGCAACCAGGTCGAGGTCTGATTCGGTCTCGATGCGAGCGTCCTCGTAGTACTCGGCGAAGGCGGCGCGTATCTGTTCGGGGTCGTTGACGAAGTCCAGAATATAGGTGTTCTCTTTACCGTCAGCACGGCGGTTAAGTCGGGAGAGGGTCTGCACTGCGGTGATGCCCGAGAGCTTCTTATCCACATACATGGCAACCAGAAGGGGCTGGTCAAAGCCGGTCTGGTACTTGTTGGCCACGATCAGAATATGCTGGCCGTCCTGGTTGAAGACCTCAGCTAGGTTCCTGCCTTTGAGGTCAGGGTTCATGGACGCTTCCGTCACGGTGGGTGTATCAGCCCCGGGCACTACCTCAACGTCGGGGTCGGGCAGTTCACCTGAGAAAGCAACCAGCGTCTTCAGCGGCAGGGCTTTTTCGGCGATAGCTTTTTCAAAAGCCCGCTGGTAGCGCACGGCAGCTGCGCGTGAGGACGTCACCACCATGGCTTTGGCTTTACCGCCGAGTTCCTGCTTGACCCGGCCCTCAAAGTGCTCAAGAATCACCGCTACCTTGGAGGCAACATTGGTGGGGTGCAGCTCCACAAAGTTGATGAGGCTCTTGGTGCCCTTGCGGATGTCGATTTCTTCATCTGCCCCGCTGTCCTCATTCTTTTGGGCGATTTTGGCTGCCATCTGGTAGGTGGTGTAGTTCTTGAGCACGTCAAGAATGAAGCCCTCTTCAATGGCCTGCTTCATGGGGTAGAGGTCGAAGGGCTCGTGGGGGCCGGTGCCGTCGGCCCGTCGACCAAAGACCTCAAGGGTCTTTGCCTTGGGTGTTGCGGTGAAGGCAAAGAAGGACACCTGGTGGCCCTCACCCACCACACGCTGGGCCATCTTGGTCAGGGCCACCTGGTCAGCTTCGGGATCTGACTCTTCAATACCGGCGTCAATCTCGGTGTTGAGCATTTCCTTGATGGAGTCGGTTGCCTTACCCGACTGGGAGGAGTGCGCCTCGTCCGCAATAATCGCAAAGTGCTTACCGGCGAGCTGGCCGCCCTCCTTCGTCATTTCTGCCAGGGCGAAGGGGAAGGTTTGCAGGGTGACGCCGATGATGGGCACACCGGTGGTCAGTGCCTCGACGAGCTGCTTAGATTTGGAGTCGCCGCTGCCGCGCGTAATGGGCTGGAAGGTGCCGGCGGTGGTGACGAGCTGGTCGATGGCGTCTTGGAGCTGCTGGTCGAGCACCTGCCGGTCGGCGATGACGATGACGGAGTCGAAGACGCGCTCGCCCTCTGGGGTGTGGAGGTTGGAGAGCCGGTGGGCTGTCCAGGCGATGGAGTCGGTTTTGCCGGAGCCCGCCGAGTGCTGCACCAGGTATTTGTGCCCGGCTCCTTCGGTGCGGGCTGCTTGGACGAGTTTGGTGACGGCTCGCCACTGGTGGTAGCGGGGGAATCTGATGTGGCTTTTGTGGGTGGTTTTGCCGGTGAGGGGGTCGGTGATTTTTTGGTGGTTCGTGTAGATGAATTTGGTGAGGATAGTGATCCAGGTGTTGGGGTCGAGGATTTCTTCCCAGAAGTAGCTGGTGGCGAGTTTGCCGTCGATGATGGGGTTGCCTGCGCCGCCGTTGGCTCCGCGGTTGAAGGGGAGGAAGTTGGTTGCTTTTCCTGCCAGTTTGGTGGTCATGGCGATTTCGTCCTGGGAGAGGGCGAAGTGGACGAGGGCGCCGCGGTGTTCTTGGAGCAGGGGTGAGGTGGTGGGGTTGCGGTCGGTGCGGTATTGGTTGATGGCGTCTTGGAGGGTTTGGGTGTATTCGCTTTTGAGTTCGATGGTGGCTACGGGTAGGCCGTTGATGAAGAGGACGAGGTCGATGCGGGCGGTTTCGTCTGTTGGGTTGTAGCGGACTTCTTCGACGACGCGCAGGATGTTCTTTTGGTAGAGGGCGGTGAGTTCGGGGTTGCGGTTGTCTTGGGGTGGGTAGGCGAGTAGGTGGAAGGGGCGGCGTGCGCCGGGTACGCTGAAGCCTTTGCGCAGGACGTTGAGGGTTCCGCCGCCTTGTTCTTCTGGGGCTGCGAGTTTGGTGACGAGCCGGTCGAGCAGGCGGTTTTCTTGGGTCTGCCGCGCGGTGGGGTCTGTGCCGGGTTTGATGAGAGTGGCGTAGTTTTTGGGGTCGCTGGTTTGTAGCCAGGTGAGGACGTCGGCGGGGTAGAGGGCGCGCCCGGCGTCGTAGCCTGCGGAGTTGGGGGAGTGCACCCACCCGTGAGCGGCCAGGTAGGCACAGATGTCTTGCTGGAGAGGACGTTCGAGGTGGGGGCGAGACATGGGCTAGGACTCCTGATTTGTTGGCTAAGATAACTAACTATTCTAAGATTAGGAGCCAAACGGAGAACTCCAGAATTGATGAAGACATAGAGGCTTATTCAAAAGTCCCACCCGCAGCCAAAAACACCAACCCCCGCACCACCGCAAACACCCGCCCATACAACCCCAACGGCCGCCTAAACCCCGTATGAAGAATCCGCCAAGTCTTGATGTGAGCGAT
>DXCN01000006.1 GCA_019115985.1 Candidatus Rothia avicola
CGCAACCAAGGCGCCGGTACGTTACACACGCGAAACAAAAGCGATACTTTAGGGCAAAAAATACGCCCTAGGCTAGAAACAACAGCGAGGGAGCCCACCCAACCGGGCACCCATGGGTCGAAAACAACTCAAGGAGAACAAACGACCATGTTCACTACCGCACAGGAAGTCCTCGACTTCATCAAGAACGAAGACATCAAGTTCGTTGACATCCGCTTCTGCGACCTGCCCGGCGTGCAGCAGCACTTCAACCTGCCCGCTAAGGCTATCGACGAAGATTTCTTCACCGTAGGCCAGATGTTCGACGGCTCCTCAATCCGCGGCTTCCAGGGTATCGCCGAATCAGACATGCAGCTGATCCCCGACGTCACCAGCTGCTACGTTGACCCCTTCCGCCTTGAGAAGACCCTGGTCGTTACCGGCTCCATCGTCAACCCCCGCACCGGCGAGTCCTACCACCGCGACCCCCGCGGCGTCGCCGAACGCGCCGAAGAATACCTGAAGTCAACCGGCATCGCCGACACCGCTTTCTTCGCATCAGAAGCAGAATTCTTCGTCTTCGAAAACGTCCAGCACGAGGTTTCCCCCCAGTCAGTCTTCTTCAAGATCGACTCAGACGAGGCCCCCTGGAACTCCGGCCGCAAGGAAGAGGGCGGCAACCTCGGTAACAAGACCAACACCAAGGGCGGTTACTTCCCCGTTTCCCCCGTCGACAAGCAGGCTGACCTGCGTGACGCCATGTGCGTCGCGCTCGACGAAGTAGGCCTCGAAGTAGAGCGTTCCCACCACGAAGTAGGCGCCCCCGGCCAGGCTGAGATCAACTACAAGTTCTCCACCCTCACCCAGGCTGCTGACGACCTGCTCAAGTTCAAGTACGTCATCAAGAACACTGCTGACCAGTGGGGCAAGACCGTCACCTTCATGCCCAAGCCCGTCTTCGGCGACAACGGCTCAGGTATGCACTGCCACCAGTCGCTCTGGCAGGACGGCGAGCCCCTCTTCTACGACGAGCGCGGCTACGCAGGCCTCTCAGACATCGCCCGCTGGTACATCGGCGGCCTGATTGAGCACTCCTCATCAGTTCTGGCTTTCACCAACCCCACCGTCAACTCCTACAAGCGCCTGGTGCCCGGTTATGAAGCCCCTATCAACATGGTCTACTCCCAGGGCAACCGCTCCGCCGGCATCCGCATCCCCATCACCGGCACCAACCCCAAGGCCAAGCGCCTCGAGTTCCGCGCCCCCGACCCCTCCTCCAACCCCTACCTGGCTTTCGCAGCCCAGCTCATGGCAGGCCTGGACGGCATCCGCAACCGCATCGAACCCCCTGCCCCCATCGACAAGGACCTCTACGAGCTGCCCGCCGAAGAGGCAGCAGACATCAAGAAGGCACCCGCCAACCTTGAAGAAGCCCTTGACGCCCTCGAAAAGGACCACGACTTCCTGCTGGCAGGCGACGTCTTCACTGAAGACCTCATCTCAGCCTGGATCGACTACAAGCGCAGCAACGAGCTGGCTCCCCTGCTGCTGGTCCCCCACCCCCTCGAATACCAGATGTACTACGGCGTCTAAGCCCCGGTAAACTGACATTCACAAGCACAAAGCCGCGCTAGGCGTCCGCACCGCAAGGACGCCGCAGCGCGGCTTTTGCGCCCCACCCCCGCTTACTCAAGGAGAGACCCATGAGCCCCCAAAGCTCCATTCTCGAAGGCCGCAGCACCATCTACCGCAACGAGGTCTTCCAAACCGGCCTGATGAGCCAGCTTCTCGACGGCATCTACGACGGGGATATGACCATCGGTGAGCTACTGGGTCACGGAAACTTCGGTGTGGGCACCTTCGACGGCCTCGACGGGGAAATGATCGTGCTCGACGGCACCTGCTACCAGATGCGCTACGACGGTTCCATCTCGCTCGCCTCGCTCGACCAGAAGACCCCCTTCGCCGTCATCACCAACTTTGTACCCGCCATCAAGCGCGAACTCCCCACCAACCTGCTGCGCACCTCAGCTAGCCAGGTACTGGATAACTTCACCCTGTCAGATAACTACATGTACGCCATCAAGATTGTGGGCGACTTCGAGTGGGTACGCACCCGCACGGTCAAGAAGCAGGAGAAGCCCTACCCCAAGATGGTGGACGCTGTAGAGGGTGAAGACATCGTCCAGTTCAACAATGTACCCGGCACCATCGTAGGCTTCCGCACCCCCATCTACGAGCAGGGCATCGGTGTGCCCGGCTGCCACGCCCACTTCATCGACGACGAGCGCACCCGCGGCGGGCACGTGGTCGACTTTAAGCTGCGCAGTGCCCACGTGGAAATCTGCCCCGGCACCGGGCTCCGCCTGCACCTGCCGCTCAACGAGGCTTTCTCAAATGCAGATCTCTCCCCCGAAGATTTGGCAGACCAAATCTCAAAGGCAGAGAAGCACTAGCTACCCCTGTTTCTCGACTATCTGGCACAGTTCTAGGCTTTCATACCCCAGTTGCTGGTTGATAGCTCGCATAGCAAGGTTATTGGAATCAACCCAACTCACCAGCCCCGTAAAATCGGTGCCGTTACGCTCAAGCTGACGGTGGTTGGCAATCTTGAGAGCAAGTCCTAGTCCATTGCCCCGGTAGTCGCCCAGAACGTAAGTATCATCCTGCTCAACTGTATCGCTCCCCTGAAGCCGGTACATCAAGGTGTAGCCTGCCAGTCGGCCATCCGGTGCGATTGCCGCGCTCACCCACTTGCGGCGTCCTTCTGCCAGGGCACGTTCGTCTGCGGCAACGATATCTTCAACGCTGTAGTTGTGGGTAGCCTGAGCAGAGTCGCCAGAGGGAACCTCAATCTCCATGCGGGTACGCAACTCAGCGAACTGAGTACGGTAAACCTCCGGAGTGGCGTCTGCCCAACTCACCAGTCGATACCCCGCGGGGAGAGCCACATCCATGTTTTGATTCAGATAGGTGTGGAAACGCTCGGCAGTCAGAAGCATCTGGTCTTCCCCGTGGACGATCTGCGCCCCAATAGCGTGAACGAAGCAGGCCCCCGGCCAGGTGTTCTGCTGGCCAAAGGGCGGATAAATCTCGCCGCAGACCAGGTAAGGGCTCTTCAGGTGCTTCTGTTCAATAAAACGATAAAGAGCAGTTGCAACACCCTGCCTTCGATACGAAGGGAGTACCTCGATGTTCAAATCCACCTCGGCCTTGCCCTCATCGCCTTCTGAAATATCGGCTGAAGCAACACCGACCAGTTGATCCCCCAGGTAGGCCCCATAGTAGTAAGTAGATTCAGGGTGTTCAAGATTCTGGACATACCCCTTGAGCCCCTCAAAAGACCAAAGACTAGGGTTAGAGCGCCCCGCCCCTGCTGACTCAACCAGCACCGTATGGTAGGCGCGTAAAACGTGGTCATCCATGTAGTCAAGACGGTCAATACGTACAGCAGACACACCATTGTGCTCAGCCATTATCTTCTCTTTTCTCGTGATAGCTAGGCCGGGTAGAACAGCTTTTCGTAGACGGCCCGGGCCTGGCGGGTGATGCGCAGGTAGTCGTCTTCCAGGACGCGTGCTGAGTTCGGTTCATAACCGCACCAGCGCGCAATGGCTTCTAGGTCAGAGCGCGTTGTTGTTAAGGTATCGGAAGCCCGGCCGGTGCGCAATACATTCAGACCGCGAATCTTCGACGCTAGCTTCCATGCCGATCTGAGAAGCTGGGCATCTGCCTGCTCTACGATTCCGGCTTCAACGGCAGCGGCCAAAGCCCCCAGCGTTGAGGTCGTTTGCATACCCTCGACCCGGTGGGCGTGCCGGAGCTGTAGGAGCTGAACCAGCCACTCGACGTCCGTCAGCCCGCCTCTGCCCAGTTTGAGCTGGCGGGTCTTATCGGCGCCGCGGGGCATGCGTTCGGTTTCGACCCTGGCTTTCATACGGCGAATTTCGGTGACCTTCTCAGCTGGGAAGGTGGTGGGGTACCGGTAGGGGTCGATGAGCTCGATAAAAGCTGCCCCTACGTATTCGGAGCCCGCGAAGGGGCGGGCCCGCAGCAGGGCCTGGAATTCCCAGGTGTCGGCCCAGCGCTCGTAGTATTCGCGGAAGGATTCCAGCGAGCGCACCATGGCGCCTGCCTTGCCTTCGGGGCGCAGGTCAGCGTCGATTTCGAGCACTTTTTCGGCGCGGATCGGCGGGCTGGTGGGTTGTTTGAGCAGGGCGACCATGCGGTTGATGA
>DXCN01000023.1 GCA_019115985.1 Candidatus Rothia avicola
AAGTTTTTGCGCTGCTCCAACACCTTCGTAAATCGATAGGTCATGCTTAGGGAAAATCGATTTTGCAGCATTGCTCTGGAAGAAATAATATTTATTGTCTAATTCGTCAAATTTTTTTGTTGCGAATTGTAGTACTATATCGTGTATTTGATTATCGTCGCTATTGTATTTGCGCGTGTAAATCAATTTGTAATTTGGGTGACTTATTGAGAGCGATGAGCAGTTTTCTAGCTTATCTGCTCTTATGTGGTCCCTAGATATGTTTTCAATGTTTTTTATTTCGATTTCTCTTTTGGGGAGTAGTCCATGCTTTAGTATATTTTCTAAATTATCTATATGGGTGAAGTGATATAAATAGAAACATTCTTTTATCGCATGAAGGAATTCAATTTCAGGTCGTTTGTAACTTATTGGGCCTGGAGTTGGCGCTGCATACTGGCCTGAGGTTGGCGTTGCATACTGGCCTGGGGTTGGCGCTGCATATTGTGGGTAATAAAGTGGAAGCGGATAAGAAAGAGGTGTGTAAGGTTGTTGCTGGTGATGGTTTAGGGGGGTGGGGACGATGGGGGAGGAATATTGAGTTAAGGTAATTTCCTCTACAGTATCGTCAGTGGTATCTTCCTCCCAATGGTCGTCTACGTGCGAATCATAAGCACTTTGTAAGTATTCACCTTCAGCATCTAGGATTTCTTCCCAATCTATGCCCATTATTTTTCCTTTTCCAAGATTCGATAAGTGGCTGGAATAGTATTTTTATCCCAGCCACTTCCTATTCATTTATCCTTGAAGCCCTTACTTTAAACTTTCAAAGATTTCATTTAGCGTCGCGCTCGGGCGCATCACCGCTGATGCCTTGGCGTCCTCGGGCTTGTAGTAGCCGCCTAGGTCGGCGGGGGAGCCCTGGGCGTCCAGCAGCTCAGCCACAATCTTCTCCTCATTCGCAGCCAGAGCCTCAGCCACCGGGGCGAACTTAGCCGCCAAATCGGCGTCCTCACCCTGAGCAGCCAGCTCCTCAGCCCAGAACTTAGCCAGGTAGAAATGTGAACCGCGGTTATCAATCTCGCCCACACGGCGGGAAGGCGACTTGTTCTCATTCAAGAAAGTGCCGGTCGCCTTATCCAGGGTGTCAGCCAGAACCTGGGCAGAAGCATTGCCGGTGGTCTTTGCCAGGTGCTCAAAGGAAGCAGCCAGGGCCAGGAACTCACCCAGGGAATCCCAGCGCAGGTGGTTCTCTTCCAGAACCTGCTGAACGTGCTTGGGGGCAGAGCCACCAGCACCGGTCTCAAAGAGGCCACCACCGTTAATCAGGGGCACGATGGAGAGCATCTTGGCTGAGGTGCCCAGTTCCAGAATGGGGAAGAGGTCGGTCAGGTAGTCACGCAGCACGTTACCGGTCACCGAAATGGTGTCCTCACCCTTGCGGATGCGGTCAATCGAGAACTGGGTTGCCTCGGCAGGAGCCAGAATACGGATATCAAGGCCCTCGGTGTCGTGCTCGGGCAGGTACTTTTCGACCTTGGCAATCAGGTTGGCGTCGTGCGCACGGTTCTTATCGAGCCAGAAGACAGCGGGGGTCTTAGAATCGCGGGCGCGGGTGACGGCCAGCTTAATCCAGTCCTGAACGGGGACGTCCTTGGTCTGGCAGGCGCGCCAGATATCACCGGCAGAAACCTCGTGTTCAATCAGCACATCACCGGCAGAATTCACAACCTGAACCTTGCCGTCCGCCTCAAGCTGGAAGGTCTTATCGTGTGAACCGTACTCCTCAGCCTTCTGCGCCATCAGACCCACGTTAGGCACGGTACCCATGGTGGTGGGGTCGTAGGCACCGTTGGCGCGGCAGTCCTCGATGACGGTCTGGTAGACGCCAGCGTAGGAAGAATCGGGCAGCACGGCCAGGGTGTCAGCCTGCTGGCCTGATTCGCCCCACATCTGACCGGAGGTGCGAATCATGGCGGGCATGGAAGCGTCCACAATGACGTCCGAAGGAACGTGCAGGTTGGTGATGCCCTTGTCGGAGTTGACATAGGCCAGCTCGGGGCCTTCCTGCAGGCCCTTGTGGATGAGCTCGCGGACGTCCTCACGGATATCCTCGGGCAGGGTATCAATGCCGGAGATGATAGCGGCCAGGCCGTTGTTGCCGTTCAGACCGGCAGCATCCAGCTGCTCACCGTAGGTCTCAAAAAGCTCGGAGAAGTAGGCGCGTACGACGCGGCCGAAGAGAATGGGGTCTGAAACCTTCATCATGGTGGCCTTCAAGTGTACTGAGAAGAGCACACCTTCAGCCTTGGCGCGGACAACCTGCTCAGCCAGGAACTTATCGAGTTCAGCCACGTTCATGTAGGTGCCGTCGACGATTTCGCCAGCCAGCACGGGCACAGATTCCTTCAGGACGGTCACGGTGCCGTCGGTACCGACGTGCTGGATCTTCAGGGTATCGTCAGCCTCAAGAATCACGGACTTCTCGTTAGAGAAGAAGTCGTCGTGGCCCATGGTAGCAACATTGGTCTTGGAATCTGCTGACCAAGTACCCATAGAGTGGGGGTTCTTGCGGGCGTAGTTCTTAACAGACAGGGGAGCGCGGCGGTCGGAGTTGCCCTCGCGCAGAACCGGGTTCACGGCTGAGCCCTTGACACGGTCGTAGCGGGCGCGGACGTCCTTATCCTGCTCGGTCACAACCTCATCGGGGTAATCGGGGATAGCGAAGCCCTTGTTCTGCAACTCAGCGATAGCGGCCTTGAGCTGGGGCACGGACGCCGAGATGTTGGGCAGCTTGATGATATTGGCTTCGGGGGTCTTGGCCAGCTCGCCCAGCTCGGTCAGGGCGTCCGCTACCTGTTGCTCGGCAGGGAGAATATCGCTGAACTGAGCCAGAATACGGCCCGAAAGTGAAATATCGCGGGTTTCTACCTCAACACCGGCGGTTGAAGCGTAAGCCTCAAGAATGGGCAGGAAGGAGTAGGTCGCCAGCAGCGGAGCCTCATCGGTGTGGGTGTAGATAATCTTTGCCATGAAGGGCGTCTCCCTTGTCGCTTGTGGGCAGTTTCATTTCCAAGAATACAACGATGTGCCTGCGCTCACTAAATATGAGGGGTCTGTGTGACAAGATAAATCGGCTACTGAGATAGGGTTGCTGATATGAGCACCGCTACTTCAGCCCCGATTATTGTTTCTGCACTTGTCATTCGTAATTCCTTGGGGGAGGTGCTCACCGTCCGCAAACGCGGTACCACAGGGTTCATGCTTCCAGGCGGTAAACCTGAGCCGGGTGAAACCGCCGAAGAAACTGCCCGCCGTGAAGCTGCCGAAGAACTGGGTCTTGTGCTCGATAGCTATTCCTTGATGAACCTGGGCACCTACCAGGCGGCTGCCCTCAACGAAGCGGGGCGAACCGTCCGCGCCCATGTCTATCTCTTGGTAACTGCCGGGGGTGTTGCTGAGTTGGACCGGGCCGCGCCCAGCGCTGAGATTGAGGAAATCCGGTGGGTTCACCCCGACCCTGCGCACGATGACCACAGCAACCAGGCCCCGCTGAATACTCAGCATATTTTCCCGCTGCTCACCGGCGATGATTTTGAGGACGCGGACGCGCTACCGTCCCGATAGGTGCTGGTGATACCGTAGAACCTATGACTGACACCACACCCCAAGAAAAAGACCAGCAGAAAAACGCTGCCTACCTCAAGCAGCTCATCGAACACCCCCGCATGGTCGGGCTGGCAGCAGGCCGCACCGGCGCGCCCGTGCTCACTGTCAACACCCTGAACAAGGACGGCGCAAAGTGGCGCCCCCGCCTCTGGGCCCTTCCCACAGGACAGGAGGGCAAGCCCTACCCGCTGACGGCACCCGAGTCGGGCGCCTCCGTCCTGACCATCACAGATGAGGGGCACATCTACCTGGCCCTGGGCAAGGACGTTGACGAAGCCGACTCCAAGAGCCTCAAGGGCGTTTACCGCCTACCTGAACACGGCGAACCCGAACTCATCTTCACCCACCCCGGCGGCGTGGATGCCCTCGCAGTACGCCAGCACGGTGAAACCACCCGCTACATCTACAGCGCCAAAGCCCACCGGGGCAGCCTCGAAGAGCAGGCCAAGACCCTCGACGAACGCGAGAAAACTGCCACCTCCGGCGTGCTCTACACCGAATTCCCCACCCGCTTCTGGGACCATGACCTGGGTACCGGCGTCCGCGCCCTCTACGTTAAGGACGGGGACGGCGAACCCCGCCGCATCGCCCTCCCCGGCGACCGCGCAGAACTTGCCGGCTTCGAAGTCTGCCCCACCGGTGACCGCGCAGCCGTTACTCTGCATACCAAGGCCCGAGGCATCCACCAGCGCTACAGCACCTGGCTGCTTGACCTCAACGGCGAGAAAGAACCCCAGCTGCTGGCCGAAGCAACCGAAACCCACGACTACTCAGCAGGTGCCTTCACCCCGGACGGCAGCGGCCTGGCTATCACCGAGGTGCGCCGTTGGCTGCCCGGCCAGTCCATCAAGATCAACGCCAGCCACTACAGCTTCGAGACCGGCCAGCTGACCGAGCTCTCCCGCGACGTCGACCGCTGGGCTGGCGACATCGTATGGCTTGATAGCACCCGCTACGCCTTCGTCACCGACCACCTGGGGGCTACCGCTATCTTTACCGGCAGTATCGGTGGACCTACCCGCACCCTGGTTGAGGACGGCGCCAGCCACTTCTCAGCCCTGGCCTACAACGAAGGGGCCCTCATTGCCCTGCGCGATGCCCACCAGCACTCGGCCTACCCCGTCCGTATCGATATCGAAACCGGCGACGTGACCCGGATGGCTTCGCCGGTCGAAGAGCTGCGCGCACCGGGCCGCTTCGAGCGCCTGAGCTCCACCGCAGCCGACGGCACCGAGTTCACCTCCTTCCTCGCCCTGCCCGACAAGGACGCGGGCGGCCCCCTGCCCCTGCTCGTCTTTGCACACGGCGGTCCCTGGGGGTCCTGGAACTCCTGGACCTACCGCTGGAACCCCTGGGTCTTCACCGAAGCCGGCTACGCTGTGCTCATGCCCGACCCCGCGATTTCCACCGGCTACGGCCAGCACATGCTTGACCGCGGCGGCGATGACCTGGGCGGCACCCCCTACACCGACATTATGCAGGTGGTCGAAGAGGTCTCTTCCCGCGACGATATCCAGGGCGATAACGTGGCCTTCTCGGGCGGCTCCTACGGCGGGTTTATGACCAACTGGGTGGCAGGACGCGCGGGCACCCGCTTTAAGTGCTACGTCACCCACGCCTCAATCTGGGACTACAACACCATGTACTACCTCTCAGATAACGGAGCCTGGCACGAATGGAAGGTCGAGTTCGGGGGAGAGGGCGACAGTATCTCACCTCGTCATCGTGCCGCCGATATCGCGGCTCCTATGCTGGTGATTCACGGCGACAAGGACTATCGTGTGCCCATCGGCCAGGCCCACCACCTCTGGGCTGACCTACAGCGCCACTCCCCGGAACTGGGCCACAAGTACCTCTACTTCCCCGATGAAGGGCACTGGATCCTGAAACCCGGCAACTCCCGCCTCTGGTACCAGGTCTTTACAGCCTGGCTCGACCAGCACCTCCTGGGCCAAGAGTTCACGACTCCTGAAATTCTGGGATAGAGAGTTCTAAAAGTCAGCCTTTCCTGTTGCCATGTTCCGCCGTCTTCTGATGAGGGAGACGGCGGGGCCAATATTAACCACAATCCATAGGGGGTTTGTTATAACGAGCAACATAAATACAGTGCGCAAAAGTGATGAGGCATTTTCGGCGAGCGTGAGATAGTTAAGCCAAATGGTGGCTCCAAAATATAAAACGGTACCCACTGCTAAATAAACTATTGCCCACCAGAATTCGCTGGCTGATGCATGGCCTTTACTATTCCAGTAGTGCCGGTAAAAGAGGCGTACAGCCCCCGCAAAGCCTACCTGCTGGGCCACGGCCGGGGCGCGAAGCTCGTCCGGGTGCTCTTCATCGTCGAACCCATCAAGGTTGAGGGCTTCGGGGGTATCTGCCAGGGGTTCTTCGCTGTGGATATAGCGGGTAGGCTTGTGCTTAGACATACCCTCAAGAATACCTAAATCGCAGGAGTCGACGATGACCACCCTTTTGCTGACCTATTTCGGCCCCTTTGAAGGGGTACCTATCAACCCCAGCCAGGCGGTAGCATTTGGGGCGCAGGAAGCTCTGGCGATTTCGGCTCCACATCTCACTGTTGAGGTTCATGAACTACCAGTGGAGTTCACCGAATCAAGCCGGGTGCTGGGCAATCTCTTAGAACGTATCAAGCCTGAGCTAGCCATAAGTCTTGGTGTTGCGGCTGGCCGCGATAAGGTCAGCCTGGAACGGGTTGCCATCAATCTCGACTCTGCCCGTATTCCAGATAATGCAGGTGCTCAGCTCATCGACCAACCTATCCGCGGTGACGGCCCCGATGCCTATTTCTCTACCCTGCCTACCCGAGCAATTTTTGAGCAGTTAACCGCCCAGCAGCTGCCCGTGGAACTGTCGTACACCGCCGGAACCTTTGTGTGCAACCATGTTTTTTACGAGCTCATGCACGCAACCAAAGGGGCTATACCTGCGGGATTCATCCACATTCCCCTCACACATGTAGAAGCTGGTGGGGGAGCGGAGGCCGCGCCCGGGCGTCCGCCTGTCACGGCAAGTGCGGATGCCGGGGGAGTGGAAGGAAGAAGCCTACCCACCCTGCCTGAGCCCCAGGTCATCAGAATTATCGAGCAGGCCGTACTTACCACGCTTGCCCAGCTTTAACGCAAGAGCCCCGGTAACTCACGAAGTTACCGGGGCCGTGCGTAGCAGGCTTTGCGCAGGGGGCGAAGGTGGGCATATCACCTGCCCGCTGGCTCGGCGGCTGGCGTGAATCACAGCGAGCCCCCTGGGGCGAGATGTGAGAGGGTCGCGGGCAGGTGATATGCCCGCGGAGCCCTCTGTATCACCTCAGGCTTACTTACGCTGCTCCAGATAGTAGCCAATCAGGCCCTGGGTTGAGGAATCCTGCTGAGCCAGAACCTCGCGGTCGCCGCCCACGGCGGGGGCCAGCTGCAGGGCCAGCTGCTTGCCGAGCTCAACGCCCCACTGGTCGAAGGAGTCGATGCCCCAGACAATACCCTGAACGAAGGTGATGTGTTCGTAGAGGGCGATGAGCTGGCCCAGGACGGCGGGGGTTAGCTGGGGGGCCATGATGGAGGTGGTGGGGCGGTTGCCTGAGAAGACGCGGGCCGGAACGATTTCTTCGGCGGTGCCCTCGGCGCGGACCTCGTCGGCGGTTTTGCCAAAGGCCAGGGCCTTGGTCTGGGCGAAGAAGTTGGCCAGGAAGAGCTCGTGGACGTCCTGCTCGCCGTCGCGGGTGGCGTGAACCGGGTTGGCGAAGGCGATGAAGTCGGCGGGAATTAGGCGGGTGCCCTGGTGGATCAGCTGGTAGAAGGCGTGCTGGCCGTTGGTTCCGGGCTCGCCCCAGAAGACTTCACCGGTGGCGATGGTGACGGGCTTGCCGTCGGCGCGCACGGACTTGCCGTTGGATTCCATGGTCAGCTGCTGCAGGTAGGCGGGGAAGCGGTGCAGGTACTGGTCGTAGGGGAGGATGGCGTGGGTTTCGGCGCCCAGGAAGTTGACGTTCCAGATGTTCAGTAGACCCATGAGGGCGGGAACGTTTTCGGCTAGGGGCGCGGTGCGGAAGTGTTCGTCCATGGCGTGGAAGCCGGCCAGGAACTGTTCGAAGACCTCGGGGCCGAGCACAATGGCCAGGGGGGTGCCGATGGCGGAGTCGACGGAGTAGCGTCCGCCTACCCAGTTCCAGAAGCCGAAAGCGTTCTCGGGGTCGATGCCGAAAGCTTCGACCTTGTCCAGGGCAGTGGAGACAGCGACGAAGTGGGCGGCGACGGCGTCCTTTTCGTCCTTGCCGTCCAGGGCACCGGCCTCGCGCAGAGAGGTGAGCAGCCACTCGCGGCAGACGCGGGCGTTGGTGAGGGTTTCGAGGGTGCCGAAGGTCTTGGAGGCGACGATGAAGAGGGTGGTCTCAGGGTCTAGGTCCTTGACGGTCTCGGCGGCGTCGGTGGGGTCGATGTTGGAGATGAAGCGGGCGGTCAGGCCGGGCTGGGCGTAGGGCTTCAGGGCCTCGTAGACCATGACGGGGCCCAGGTCTGAGCCGCCGATGCCGATGTTGACAACGGTTTCGATGCGCTTGCCGGTAATACCTACCCACTCACCGGAGCGGACGCGGTCGGCAAAGTCGTAAATCTTGGCGAGGACCTCGTGGACGTCGGTATCGACGTCCTGGCCATCAACCACGAGGGCGGGGGTTGCGCCCTTGGGGCGGCGCAGGGCGGTGTGCAGGACGGCGCGGTCTTCGGTGACGTTGATGCGCTCACCTGAGAACATGGCGTCGCGGCGCTCTTCGAGGTTAACCTCTTCGGCCAGCTGGGTCAGCAGGGTCAGGGTCTCTTCGGTGATGAGGTTCTTGGAGAGGTCAACGTAGAGGTCAGCGGCGGTGAAGCTCAGCTTTTCGGCGCGGGTGGAATCTGCTTCGAACCAGGCGCGCAGGTCGGCGGTGGTTTTCTGCTGGTGGTTGGCCAGGGCTGCCCAGGCCTTGGTCTGGACGGGGTCGGTGATGGCGGGGAGAGACATATGAGCTCTACCTTCCTGTCGATTTGGGTGTTCTTGCCTCTATTTTATGTTGGTTTGGTAGTTTTTGACCCCGCTGGCAGGTGTGGTTTTTTGTGGTTTTGTCGGCATTAGCCATCCCAAGAGAATGCCTACTTATTATCAGTGATGTTATTATTAGGGTGGAACAGGCATCTCTAGCCCCTTCCTGAACCACGCTGCGCGGCCCCCGGGCCCCTTGACTGAGTGTGGACGCGGACGGCAGCTCGTGAGGTGCTTTTGCATGCCAACTAGATCGAAACGTAAGAAGATATAAAGGACACTTTCATGGCTACTACCCAGCAAACCCCGCCCGGCACGGGCCCCGACCTGCGGAAGGGGGATATCGACGCGGCAGCCAAGGAAAACATGCGTGAAGGTTCCCTGGCCCCTAAGGTCTTTATTCCCGCAGCCGTCATCATGGCCGCCTTCATTGGCATTACGCTGGCTTTCCCCCATCGCACCAAAGAAATCTTCGACGCCCTGCAGGCCGACGTCATTAACTACTTCGGCTGGTACTACGTCGCCATCGTTGCTTTCTTCGTTATCTTTGCCCTCTACCTGGGCTTCTCCCGCATGGGCGACGTTAAACTAGGCGACGACGATGACGAACCCGCCTACTCCTTCACCACCTGGTTCGCCTTCCTCTTTGCCGCCGGCATGGGTATCGGCCTGGTCTTCTACGGGGCAACAGAACCCCTCATGCACTACGTTGACCCCCGCCCCGGCGTAGGTGATGGCACTCAAGAAGAAATTGCGCAGGCGGCTATGAGTCAGGCCTTCCTGCACTGGGGATTGCACCCCTGGGCTATCTACGTCATCGTGGGCCTTGCTATTGCCTATGCAACCCACCGCCTCAAACTGCCTCTCTCCATCCGTTACTCCCTCAAGCCCCTGCTGGGCGATCGTGTAAAAGGTGGAGCAGGCGACGTCATCGACGTTGTCGCCCTGGTTGGCACCCTCTTTGGTGTAGCGACCTCTCTGGGCCTGGGCGTCATGCAGATCGCCGCGGGCCTGGGGTACATGAACATCCCTGCCCAGGGTAACGGCTGGCTGGTAGGCATCATCGTAGTGCTCATGGGTATCACCCTTTTCTCCGTGGTGACCGGCCTAGACAAGGGCATGAAATTACTGTCCAATGGCAACCTTATTCTGGCAGCTATCGTCTGCCTCTTCGTGCTGGTCGTCGGCCCCACCCTTTTCCTCTTCCGTAATTTCATCGGATCTATCGGTAACTACCTGCAAAACGTCGTTGCCATGACCTTCGAGACCCTAGCCCTCTACGGCGTTGACGGCGAACAGTTCCAGGCTGCCTGGACCACCTTCTACTGGGGCTGGTGGATCTCTTGGTCACCCTTCGTCGGCATGTTCATCGCCCGCGTCTCCAAGGGCCGTTCCGTGCGCGAATTCGTGATTGGCGTGCTGCTGGTACCCGCCCTGACTTCCTTCTTCTGGTTCTCCGTTCTCGGCGGTACCGCCCTGCACCAGGCACTCTTCGGTACCGGCACGAGCTTGGTCAGCGAAGACGGTAGCGTCTCAGCAGAAAATGCTCTTTTCCAGATGTTCCATAACCTGCCCGGTGGCGTCATTCTGACTGCCGGTGCGGTCCTGCTGATTACCGTCTTCTTCGTAACTTCGGCAGACTCCGGCGCCCTGGTGCTCGGTATGCTCTCCACTAACGGGTCACCCGAACCCAAAACCTGGATCCGCGTGTTCTGGGTGCTGGTCGCCGCAGTAACCGCAATCTCCCTAGTTGTGATTGGTGGCAGTGAATCGCTGTCGGCAATTCAAACCGTGGCAATTCTGACGGCCCTGCCCTTCTCAGTGGTCATCGTGCTCATGTGTATTTCTCTTTACAAGGCCCTGAGCGTTGAGCACCGTCTCTTCGTCCGCGCCCAGCGTCGTAACGCCCGCCGCGAGATTGAGGCCTCCCTGGCCGAGCAGATTGACGACCGCGTCAACGAGCTGGTTGCCGAAGGCGTTGAAGACCGCGTCACCGCAGCAGTGGGGGAGCACCTCGATGAACACCTGGACGGCCAGCTCGAAGCCGCCCTGGAAGAAGCAGTGGACAAGGTGGTTGAGGCCAAGGTCGAAGAGGCCGTAGACTCCGCGGTTGAAAGCGCCGTCGAAGCCAAGGTGGAAGAAGCTGTGGAAAAGGCCGTGGATGAAGTCTCCCTGCAGGTGGAAGCCAACACCAACGCGATTGAGCAAATCCGCACCGCAACCGGCTCCATCCCCGTGGTCAAGCCCCAGGATATAAAGCAGACACCCTGGAATAAATAGGAAATAGATAGGGGCTTATTCAAAAGAGCGGTGTAGCAGGCTCGCAGCGAACCATGCGAGAGGGGCGGCAGCGAGCGCGAGCCTGCGGAACCGTTCTGAATAAGCCCCAGCCAGTCGGCGCCGAGAGCGTCCGCCTCCCTTATTCATTTCTAATGTGTTCCAGAAGATAGCGGCTAGTTTAGGTGCCGCCGGTATAATCAAACCGAAAGCCCTCTGCGCTGGTGCCGAAAACTCGGCAGGTAAGCTGCGCACCGGCGTCCTTATCCCCAACATGTAAGCGAGATACTTTCCGCATGTCTGAAACTCAGAACACCGCTTCACGGAGCGACCTTCGCAACGTGGCAATCGTGGCTCACGTTGACCACGGCAAGACCACCATCGTTGATGCGATGCTCAAGCAGACCAACGCCTTCTCGGCCCACGCTGACGTGGAAGACCGCGTCATGGACTCCGGTGACCTTGAAAAGGAAAAGGGCATCACCATTTTGGCCAAGAACACCACCGTGTTCTACTCCGGCCCCGCAGCCAAGGGTGAAGAAATCACCATCAACGTTATTGACACCCCCGGTCACGCTGACTTCGGTGGCGAGGTCGAGCGCGGTCTGTCCATGGTTGACGGCGTTGTGCTGCTGGTGGACGCTTCAGAAGGCCCCCTGCCCCAGACCCGTTTCGTGCTGCGTAAGGCTCTAGCCGCTAAGCTGCCCGTTATTCTGGTTGTTAACAAGGTTGACCGCCCCGACGCCCGTATTGACGAAGTCGTTGGCGAATCTATGGACCTGCTTCTGGGCCTGGCTAGCGACCTGGCCGATGAGGTTCCCGACCTCGATATCGACGCCTTGCTGAACGTCCCCGTCGTCTACGCATCAGGTAAGGCCGGTGCTGCTTCACTGAACCAGCCTGCTGACGGTGCTCTGCCCGATAACGATGATCTGGAACCCCTCTTCGAGACCATCCTGGAGCACGTTCCTGCCCCCACCTACGACCCCAATGAAGTGCTGCAGGCTCACGTGACCAACCTGGACTCCTCACCTTTCCTGGGTCGCCTGGCCCTGCTGCGTATCTTCAACGGCACCCTGAAGAAGGGCCAGACCGTTGCCTGGGTACGTCAGGACGGCGAAACCAAGAACGTTCGTATCTCCGAACTGCTGGCTACCAAGGCCCTGGAACGTGTTCCCGCTGAGTCCGCTGGCCCCGGTGAAATCGTCGCAGTTGCCGGTATCGAAGACATCACCATCGGCGAAACCCTCACCGACCCCGAGAACCCCAAGCCCCTGCCCCTGATTAAGGTCGACGACCCCGCGATCTCCGTTACCATCGGTATCAACACCTCACCGCTGGCCGGTAAGGTCAAGGGCGCTAAGGTTACCGCCCGCCAGGTCAAGGACCGCCTCGATAAGGAACTCATCGGTAACGTCTCCCTCAAGGTTCTGCCCACCGAGCGTCCGGACGCCTGGGAAGTTCAGGGCCGTGGCGAACTCGCCCTGGCAATCCTCGTTGAGCAGATGCGCCGCGAAGGCTTTGAGCTGACCGTGGGCAAGCCCCAGGTCGTTACCAAGACCATCGACGGCAAGGTCCATGAGCCCATGGAGCACATGATTATCGATGTGCCCGAAGAATTCCTAGGCGCCGTCACCCAGCTCATGGCAGCTCGTAAGGGCCGCATGGAAAACATGGCCAACAACGGCACCGGCTGGGTCCGTATGGAATTCGCTGTTCCCGCCCGCGGCCTGATTGGCTTCCGCACCAAGTTCCTCACCGAAACCCGCGGTGCCGGTATCTCATCGTCCTACTCCACCGGCTACGAGCCCTGGGCAGGCGACATCGACTACCGCTCTAACGGCTCCATGATTTCTGACCGCGCCGGCATCGTCACCCCCTACGCCATCATCGGCTTGCAGGAACGCGGCACCATCTTCGTCGAACCCACCTCAGAGGTCTACGAGGGCATGATCATCGGTGAGAACTCACGCGCCGACGACATGGAAGTTAACATCACCCGCGAAAAGAAGCTGACCAATATGCGCTCAGCTTCAGCAGATAACTTCGAAAACATGACTCCCCCCAAGAAGCTCACCCTCGAAGAGTCCCTGGAATGGGCCCGCGAGGACGAGTGCGTGGAAGTCACCCCCGAAGCAATCCGCATTCGCAAGGTTATCCTTGACTCCAACGAGCGTGTGCGCGAGGCACGTCGCCGCGCCCGCGCCTAAGCGCTAGCGGCGGGTAAGATACATGGGCCCTACCCCCTGAACAGGGGGTAGGGCCCACAGCTCTAGCTCAACCTGCTAGCTTTAACCGGCTAGAACCCTGTAGCCAGCTAAGCCAGATAGAATAACGGGGTAAATCCATCGCGCCCCACCAGAAATAAGGCACCATGAATCATGACGCTCGACCCTACTATCCGGTAGCCGGTGAACTGATCACAGACAATGCTCTCTCCACTCTCATCCCTGAAGGCTACAGCCCGCAGGAGACAACCCTGCTCTTCGTGCATGCCCACCCCGACGACGAAGCTTCATCCACCGGCGCCACCATCGGCGCCCTCACCGCCGCCGGTGCCACCGTCCACCTGCTCACCATGACCCGCGGCGAAATGGGCGAAGTGATCGACCCCGCCCTGCGCCACCTCGAAGCAACCCACCCCGCTAACACCGACCGGGGCCATGCCCTCGGCGAGTACCGTACCGGGGAACTCAAGGCCTCCCTCAAAGCCCTCGGCATCCACCACCACCTCTACCTGGGAGAAGGGGCCAGCTACCTGCCCGGTGAATGCACCAGCTATCGCGATTCCGGTATGACCTGGGGGGCAGACGGCCGCGCCATCGCCAACCCCGCCGCAGCCGACGACTGCCTCACCCGCCTGCCCCTCAAACCCCAAGCTGAGGCAATCGTCAGCGCTATCCGCGAGATCCGGCCGGACGTCGTCGTCACCTACGACGCGGACGGCGGCTACGGGCACCCCGACCACAAACGCACCTACGAAGCTACTCTGGCGGCCGTCCGCTCCCTGGAAGGAACCCCCTCAGCCCCCACTGCCCTCTGGGGTATCGAAGGTGACCCCAACCCGCACGATACCCGCCAGCAGGCCGTTATCAGGGGCAGCATCGACCACAAGCGTGAGGCCATGCGGGCCCACGCCACCCAAATCGTCATCACCAGCGATACCACCTTTGAATACTCAAACGGGGTCTCCCAGCCTATTAACCCCACCGAAACCTACCGCCTGCTCTGGGGCACTGCCCAAGCGGGAACCCCAGCGGACGCTGCCCCCGAAGAGAGCGTCGAAGCTCCCGGCCCTATCAACTCGGCCATTACCGCCGTTGCCCTCGGCCTAATCGCGGGTTTTGCCGGAACCATGTACCACGCCCACATCTGGTACCCCACCAGCACCCTCTGGGTACCCTGGGGCGTTGCCTCCGGCCTGCTCACGGTCTACTTCGCGGCGACCTGGGCAGCAATCCACACCGAGAAGAACTGGGCCGCCGCTGTCGTTGGAGCCACCGCCTTCGTGCTCATTGGCATCTTCGCCTTCACCAAAGGCACCTCAATGCTGGTCTACATCAACCCCATCAACCCCGTGGGAACCGCCGGAACCATCTGGGCACTAGGCTCCCTAGCCGCCGCGACCTTCGGCATGGTAAGCGCTGCCAGGTACCGCCGCAACAAAACTTAACCCGGCTCAACAAGAAGCTATCTCATCCATCACAAAAATCTGCCCCTACACCGGTGACCAGATACACTAGAGCACAGTTAACCAACACACCCCGCACCGGTGCGTCACCACCAGAAAGGCACCCATGACCTACATCATCGCCCAGCCCTGCGTCGATGTAAAAGACCGCGCCTGCGTCGAAGAATGCCCCGTCGACTGCATCTACGAAGGCGAACGCTCCCTCTACATCCACCCCGACGAATGCGTCGACTGCGGTGCCTGCGAGCCTGTCTGCCCCGTAGAAGCTATCTACTACGAAGATGACGTACCCGAAGAATGGGAAGACTACACCGCCGCTAACGCCGACTTCTTTGACGACCTCGGCTCACCCGGTGGCGCAGCCCGCCTGGGCGTCATCGCCAAGGACGCCCCCATGATTGCGGCCCTGCCCCCGCAGAACCAGGACTAAGATTCTAAACGTAGTTCAAGGAGCGAGTATCTCGTGAGATGCTCGCTCCTTTAGTTTTAAGCGAAGGCTTACACTAGAAAACAAACATATTCACAAGAGAAAGCAGACCATGCGCGAATTTGGCCTCGATCTACCCGACTACCCCTGGGACACCATGGCCCCCTACCGGGCTACCGCTGAAGCCCACCCCGAGGGGCTCATTAACCTTTCCATTGGCACCCCGGTTGACCCTACCCCCTCAGTTATCCGTGATGCCCTGGCAGATGCCACCGACGCCCACGGCTACCCCACGACCCACGGCACCCTCACCCTGCGTCAGGCTATCGTTGACTGGTTCGACCGCCGCCGCGGCGTGCCCGGCCTAACCACCGACCAGGTCATGCCCACCATTGGCTCGAAGGAGCTTGTTGCCTGGCTGCCCTTCCTGTTGGGCCTGGGGGAGGGGGACGTGGTCGTCCGCCCCACCGTTGCCTACCCCACCTACGACATCGGTGCCCAGCTCGCTGGCGCAACCCCCGTGGCAGCTGACTCCCTGGACGAGCTCGATGAGGCGACCCGTGCCCGCGTCCGCCTGGTATGGATTAACTCACCGGCCAACCCCACCGGCATCGTGCGCGATGTGGATGAGCTGAAAAAGATAGTGGAGGACGCCCGCGCCCTGGGTGCCGTGGTTGCCTCCGACGAGTGCTACGCAGAACTGGGCTGGGGGGAGTGGGACGCTGCCCGCGGCGGGAAGCCGGTACCCTCCGTCCTAGACCCCCGCGTCTGTGGTGAGAACCAGGACCTGGTGCTGGCAGCCTACTCTCTTTCTAAGCAGTCCAACTTCGCTGGCTACCGCGGCGCTTTTATCGCGGGAGACGCTGCGATTATGGCCAACCTGGTCAACTCCCGTAAGCACGCCGGTATGATTGTGCCCGCTCCCGTGCAGGCTGCCATGACCGCAGCGCTCTCAGATGACGAGCACGTTGAGGCCCAGAAAGACCTCTACCGGGCCCGCCGCGAGACCCTACTGCCGGCCCTGGAAGGCTTTGGCCTGACCGTCGAGCACTCCGAGGCAGGACTCTACCTCTGGGCTACAGCAGGTGAAGATACCTGGGCTACCGTCCAGCGTTTTGCAGACAAGGGTATCGTGATTGGCCCCGGCGTTTTCTACGGAACCGCAGGTGAGGGCTATGTGCGCATTGCCCTGACCGGCTCGGATGGAGACATTTCCCGTGCCGCTGCCCGGCTGTCAGAGTAAAGCAAAACTGTGAATGTCAAATAAGCTCAGCTGAAGAACGTAATGTAGCTTCTGAACTCACACCAATGTGACCCCGCACATCATTCTGCTGTAATGTAGACCATAGATGACGTGCGTACGTGCACGGTGCGGCCTTCCGCCACCCAGCGAAAGCCGCACCGTCCTTTTTTAGAATCCCACTTCATCACACAGCACGTACGTTGCCTCGTATGACAGGAGGAACACAATGACTGAGAACAAAGCGCTACTGAGCTATGATGGCAAAGAACTGCCCCTGCCCGCAGTAGAAGCAACCGAAGGTAACGGTGCCTTCGAAGTTGCAGGTATGCTCAAAGAAACCGGCAAGGTAGCCTACGACCCGGGCTTCATGAACACCGCAAACGCCAAGTCAGCTATCACCTACATCGACGGTGATGCAGGCATCCTGCGCTACCGCGGCTACCCCATCGAAGAGCTGGCAGAAAAATCCAGCTTCATCGAAACCGCCTACCTGCTCATCTACGGGGAACTGCCCACCCCCGCCCAGCTTGAAGACTTCGACCAGATGATTCGCCGCCACACCATGGTGCACGAAGACTTCAAATTCTTCTTCCGCGGCTTCCCCCGCGACGCTCACCCCATGGCCGTCCTCGCATCCAGCGTCTCAGCCATGTCGACCTTCTACTCTGACTCCCTCGACCCCTTCGACCCCCGTCAGGTAGAAATCTCAACCTACCGCCTGCTCTCCAAGGTGCCCACTCTGGCAGCCTATGCCTACAAGAAGTCCAAGGGCGAGCCCTCTATCTACCCCAAGAACGAGCTCAACTACACCGAGAACTTCCTGCGCATGTGCTTCGGCTTCCCCACCGAAGAGTACGAGGTCAACCCCCTGCACGCTAAGGCCCTTGACCTGCTGCTGCTCCTGCATGCAGACCACGAGCAGAACTGCTCCACCTCCACAGTACGACTGGTCGGCTCCTCAAACGCCAACATGTTTGCCTCCGTCTCAGCTGGCATCAACGCCCTTTACGGCCCCCTGCACGGCGGTGCCAACGAGGCAGTGCTCAAGATGCTCAACCAGATTCAGAAGGACGGCATCAGCCCCGAGGACTTCATGGAGAAGGTCAAGAACAAGGAAGATGGCGTCCGCCTCATGGGCTTTGGCCACCGCGTTTACAAGAACTACGATCCCCGCGCCCGTATCGTCAAGAAGACCGCAGACGAAATCCTCGAATCCATCGGCGGCAACAACGAACTGCTCGATATCGCCAAGCGTCTCGAAGAAAAGGCCCTCAACGACGACTACTTCATCGAACGTAAGCTCTACCCCAACGTAGACTTCTACACCGGCCTCATCTACAAGGCTATGGGCTTCCCCGAGCACATGTTCACCGTCCTCTTCGCCCTGGGCCGCCTCCCCGGCTGGATCGCCCAGTGGACCGAAGGTATTCAGGACCCCGACCGCAAGATTGGTCGCCCCCGCCAGGTCTACATTGGTGAAACCGAACGCCACTACCCCGAGCGTTAACCTGCCAGGCAGCGCATCACTAAGCCCCGGCGTCCTTACCTCTTTGGAGATAAGGACGCCGGGGCTTGGCTTAGGGGGATATTCGGCTACGCCTCTTTCCCGCGCTCCGCACGCTTTCTAAAATCGCCACATCGGTGGCGATTTTTTAACGAAAGATATTCGGCTACGCCTCATATCCATTTGGATTATTCTTCTGCCAATTCCAGTGGTCGCGCACCATAGTGTCGATGTCGCGGGTAGCAGACCAGCCCAGATCTGCCAGGGCAGCAGCGGGGTCAGCGTAGGAAACAGCCACATCGCCGGGGCGGCGATCCACAATCTTGTAGGGCAGTTCCTTACCCGCAGCCTTCTCGAAAGCATGCAGAACCTCAAGCACCGAGTAGCCGTTACCGGTACCCAGGTTCCAGGTGTGCAGACCACCGTGGGTGGTGATGTAATCCAGGGCCTTGAGGTGGCCGTCCGCTAGGTCAACGACGTGGATGTAGTCGCGCACGCCGGTGCCGTCGACAGTGGGGTAGTCGTTGCCGAAAACGTTGAGGTATTCGCGGCGACCCACAGCGACCTGGGCGATGAAGGGTACCAGGTTGTTGGGGATACCGGCCGGGTCTTCACCGATACGACCGGACTCGTGGGCACCTACCGGGTTGAAGTAGCGCAGCAGGGCGATGTTCCACTGAGAATCTGAGGCTGCCAGGTCGATGAGCATATCTTCGATGTGCTCCTTGGTGCGGCCGTAGCAGGACTGGGCGTCCATGTTCAGCTTCTCGGTTAGCGGCATGGACTCGGGCTCGCCGTAGACGGTAGCTGATGATGAGAAGACGATGGAGCGGCAGCCTGCGTCTTCCATGGCGTAGAGCAGGTTGAGGGTACCAGCGACGTTGGTCTGGTAGTACCAGAGGGGCTTCTCAGCGGATTCGCCTACAGCCTTAAGACCAGCAAAGTGAATCACGGCATCGGGCTTAACCAGGTTGAAAAGCTGCTTCATCTCGGGCAGGTCCAGCAGGTCAACCTTGCGGAACTCCACAGTCTTGCCTGTCAGTTCTTCAACACGGGCCAGGGACTCCATGGAGGAGTTTGAGAGGTTGTCCATAACGGTTACCTCGTGGCCTGCCTTGAGCAGTTCGAGTACGGTGTGGGAGCCGATGTAGCCGGCGCCGCCGGTAACGAGAATCTTCACGTTTTCCCCTAGTAGACGATTGATGTTTTCTCTAGCTTACCTGCACTCAGCCCCGCCAGCCGGTAGAAGCGGTGGCGGGGCTGAGCACATATAAGGTAGGGGCTAGGCCCGGACGCCTACCCCTAGCTGTTCTTGCGGCGGGCAGCGAAGAAGGCGGTAGCGCCTAGACCCAGTAGGAGGGCAGCACCTGCGAGGAGGGGCAGGACAGTAGCGCCCGTGTGGGCTAGTGCGCCGCTCTTTCCGGTTTCACGGGCCCCTGCCACGGTGCTCTGGCTGGCGTCAGCGGAGGCCGACGAAGCCGGGCTTTCGCTGGGAGCCGGGGCCGGGGCCGGGGTCTCATCGGGTGCCTGCTCGGTGGGCAGGGAGCTGGTGCCGACCGTCCAGTTCTTCACGAAGAAGGTGGTTGGGTCGATGGTCTTGTTGGTGATAGCCCAGTCGATCATGAGGTCGCGTACTGCCTTCTGCTCCTCGTAGACGATAGGAGCTGCGGTCACATGCGGGTAGCCTGAGCCGCCTGACCAGCGGTAGTTGTTCAGAGCCAGGATGACCTTCTGATCATCGGCGAGGGGAGTGCCATCGGGCAGGGTTAGGCTCTCGATGCGCTCGCCGACAGGTTTGGAGATGTTGATGTGGTAGTTCACGCCTGAGAGCACGTCGTAGGAGTAGTCGGGAATACCGCGGGTTGCCCCCTCGTAGAGGGCGTTAGTAACGGTGGACCAGTCGGTGATTTTAGCGTCGTGTTCCTGCTGCTTGTAGTAGCGGGCTGACCATTCAAGGTAGTCCTTGAGCTGGGCACCGGTGAGCTCAACAGCGTAGAGGGTGTTGTCGTAGATGTAGAGGCTTGCCATATCGGCGATGGTGACATCGCCCTGCTTGAAGACGGCGGTGCGGGAGAAGGGGGAGGCCTCAGCAAGGACGGGCAGGCCCTCGTACTGGGTTCCGGCCAGGGCCCGGGTGACTTCTTCGGTCTGCACCATGTTGATGAAGTCCAGAACAGCGGTGTCTTCCCAGGCGCTGGTGGCGGCGGGCATTTCAGCGCTTGCCTGGGCAACGACGGTCTGTACCCACTCGGTAGTCTTTGAGTGGTAGGGCTCGATAGCGGCGAGGACGGACGCGTCGGCGGCGTAGTCACCGGCGTTGAGGGCAACGGCGGTGGGCTTTTCGGCCTCGGTCCACTTGACCTCAATATCACCGTCTGCTTCCTTGACCAGGGGCAGGGTGACTTCGGAAAGGAAACGGGCCCAGTAGCCGGGCTGGGTGTAGAGCACCGGCTCACCGTTCTTGTTGATGAAGTACTCCTGAACCTTGTTGGTGACGTGGGAGTGACCGCCCACAATCACATCAACGTCGGTGGACTGTTCAGCAACAGACTTAGCGACGTTTTCGGTCAGGTCTGCCGGGCTGTAGGTGTAGCCTTCGGCGTCCAGGCCGGTGTGGGCGAGGACGACGACCACGTCGGCCCCTGCCGCCTTGACCTTGGGTGCCCACTCGGCGACGGTAGCGGCGGCGTCCTTAAATTCCAGCTTGCCCTCAACGGTAGCCTTATCCCAGACGCGTACACCGGGAGTTACCACGCCGATCACGGCTACCTGGATCTTCTCGCCGCCCACGGTCTTTTCAATCATGGTGTAGGGCTCGTAGGCGGGAGCGCCGGTTGCGGTGTCGATGACGTTAGCGCCTAGCAAGGGCATGGTCAGATTCTGGGTGTACTGGGCAGCTGCATCGGGGCCATAGTTGAACTCATGGTTGCCCACTACACCGGCATCGTAGCCGAGCAGGTTAAAGACCGAGGCCATGGGGTCAATGCTGGTTGCGGCGCGGTTGTTCTGGTAGTAGGTCTGTAAGGGGTTGCCCTGGTTAGCGTCACCGTTATCGAGCACCAGGGTGGACTCTGCACCCTTTGCTGCCCGGGTCTGGGCAATGGCGGTTGCCAGGTGCTCCATACCCAGAGCCTTAGCACCTTCGCCGTAGGGGGCACCGGTGAAGTAGTCGTAGTTGAGGGCGTGGCCGTGAACGTCGGTTGAGGCCAGCACGGTTAAATCGCCCAGGTCGCTAGTACCATCTGCTGCAAAAGCTGCGGGAACGAGAATGCTGGAAGAAACCAGGCCAAGACCTGCCAGCAGAGAAAGAGAACGCTTCATGAATAGCTTTCTGATGTGTTGTGAGTGTGTTCTCCCATTGTAAAGACCCGCCCTACCGGTAAGCCGGTAGGGCGGGTCTTGAGTATATGAAACTTCAGTAAATATCGATGGGCGAAACGGGCTTATAGCGAAGCTGCTGGCTTGGGGCTGGCATGAATCGTCTTGTGAGCGAAGCGAACCAGACGAGAGGGTCGGCAGCGAGCATAAGCCCGTCTCACGAAATGATTACTTACTTTTTAGTTAGCGTGCAGCTCTGAGTTCAGTTCCACGGTGTTGTTGGCGCGGGGTAGAACTTCGATAGCGCCGGTTACGGAGTTGCGGCGGAAGAGCAGGTTGTTGACGCCGGAGAGTTCCAGGGCCTTGACGACCTTGGGCTCAGCACCGGGGTTGAGGACGGTCACGCGGGAGCCGGCGGTGACGTAGAGGCCAGCTTCAACTACGCAGTCATCGCCCAGGGCAATGCCGATACCGGCTTCAGCGCCGAGCAGGGAACGCTCACCAATGGAGACACGCTGGGTGCCGCCGCCGGAGAGGGTGCCCATGGTGGAGGCGCCACCGCCGATGTCGGTGCCGTTGCCAATGACAACGCCCTGGGAGATTCGGCCTTCAACCATGGATTCACCGAGGGTACCGGCGTTGAAGTTAACGAAGCCTTCGTGCATGACGGTGGTGCCTGCGGCCAGGTGGGCACCCAGGCGGACGCGGTCAGCATCGCCGATACGAACACCGGCAGGCACGACGTAGTCGATCATGCGGGGGAACTTGTCAACGTGGGTGACAACCAGGGCGCCGCGGCGGCGCAGCTTCAGCGAGACGGCGTTGAATTCGCTGGCCAACACGGGGCCGAAGTTGGTCCAGGCGACGTTGGCGAGTGCCCCAAAGAGGCCGTCGAGGTTGATGGTGTTGGGGGCAACCAGGGTGTGGGAGAGCAGGTGCAGACGCAGGTAGGCATCCGCTGCATTGGCGGGGGCCTCATCAAGGTTGATGGTGACGTTGACCAGCTCACGCACGACGTTGCGGTCTTCGTCGGCCTCGACCAGGGCTTCGAGGTCGGCTGCTACAGAGTCGTCAGGGGTTTCGGTGAGGGCTGGGGCGGGGTACCAGACATCGAGTACGGTGCCTTCATTCTCGCCGGAGGCGACGACGGTGGCCAGGCCCAGGCCGGATGCTACACGGGTATTGTTTTCAGTCATGCCTACCAGTCTACGGAATCAGGCGGGTGCGGGGCACTATTTGCTTGTATGGTGGAATTATGACCAAGAACCCTACCCTCGCCCAGGCCGCTGAGTTCGCTCAGGTGGGCCCCGGCGTCCTAAACCTGACCCAGCCCGTTGAAAATCTGACCGCTGATCTGCTCAATATTTATTCTGTTTCTGGCGCCGAGGTGCGCCTGGCGGACACCGTGCAGGCGGCCCTTGAGGGTATCGGCGGCTTAGAGATAACTCGCGACGGCGACGCCATCATCGCCCGCACTAACCTGGGCCGGGACACCCGAATTGTGCTGGCAGGTCACCTAGATACGGTGCCCCTGCCCCGCACTGAGGGCTCACGAGGTACCGTACCGGCCTCTTGGTCTGAGGAAGCGGGGGAGCGGGTTCTCTACGGCCGCGGGGCTGTGGACATGAAGGGCGGGGTTGCCGTGCAGCTAGCCCTGGCTGCCCATCTGAAGGAGCCCCGCTACGACATTACCTACGTCTTCTACGACAACGAAGAAGTTGCCTCAGAGCTCTCAGGGCTTGCCCGCCTGATGCGTAACCACCGGGAGAAGCTGACCGACGCGGCCTTTGCCGTCCTGCTAGAACCCACCGACGGCACCATCGAGGGTGGCTGCAACGGCACCATCCGCTTCTGGATTCGTACCTCGGGTGTCGCCGCCCATTCGGGGCGCGCTTGGAAGGGGGTCAACGCTATCCATAAAATGGCGGACGTGCTGGGGCGTCTTGCTGCCTACCAGCCTGCCACCTATGAGGTTGAGGGCCTAGCCTACCGCGAGGGGCTCAACGCTGTGCAGATTTCAGGCGGGGTCGCGGGGAATGTGATTCCCGATGACGCGGGCGTCCACATTAACTACCGTTTTGCCCCCAACAAGACCCTGGACGAAGCCGTCGCACACCTGCACGAGGTCTTCGAGGGCTACGAGCTGGATTTCGTGGACCTTTCATCAGCGGCCCGCCCCGGCCTGGACGCTCCGCTGTCTAGGTCTCTGATTGAGTCTGTTGGCCAGGCCCCCAAGCCCAAGTACGGGTGGACGGACGTCGCCCGCTTCAGCGAAATCGGCATCCCCGCCGTGAACTTCGGGCCCGGCGACGCCCTGCTGGCCCACACTGATAACGAGCACGTTAAAGCCTCCGAGGTGCGCGCCTGCTATACGGCGCTGGAAAGCTGGCTGACGGCGTCCTAGCCCTGCCAGCCTGTGCAGACTTCTTGGGCTGTGTGCAGAGAAAAACCTGCTCACAGCCTAAGAACCCTGCACAGCCCCATCGAGAAAAAGGCCAGGGGCCCCATCACATGATGGGGCCCTGGCCTGTAACCGGAGCGTAAAGCGCGGACGCTAGTGCTTGGGGATCTTGAACATCAGCTCGGTCTTGGGGCGGGCCTCGTCCACTTCACCGGGCACACCATCGGCGTGCTTGATCTCTACGTCGGAGCGGGAGCTCATGTACTTAGCGAGCCACTCGGCGAAGAGGGTCAGGGCGAAGTTGATAACTACGAAGATGAGGGCTGCCAGCAGGAGCATCTGCAAGATATTGCCCTCGCCAGAGCCGAAGCGGCGGGCAGCGGCCAGCAGCTCGGGATAGGAGATGATGTAGCCCAGGGCGGTATCCTTGAGAATAACCACGAACTGCGAGAGCAATGAGGGCATCATGGCGGTCAGAGCCTGGGGCACCAGAATCAGGGTCAGCACCTTCCAGGGGGTCAGGCCGATAGCCAGGCCGGCTTCACCCTGGCCCTTGGGTAGCTGCTGAACACCGGAGCGCAGCAGCTCTGCAATAACCGAACCGTTGTAGAGGGTCAGACCCAAGATAACGGCGATAAAGGGCAGTTGTGAGGGGGCAAAGAGGTTGAGCTTGCCCAAAAAGAGCCAGAAGAAAATCATCATAATCAGCACCGGGACGGCGCGGAAGAACTCCACGACCACGGTGCCGAAGGCTCGCACAGCCTTATTGGGTGATAGGCGGGCAAGGCCGAAGAAGAGGCCAAAAGCTACCGAGGTGACCACAGAAATCAGGGCGGCTGAGAGGGTCTTCCAGAGGGCGGGCAGAATGTAGTTGGCCCAGAGATTCCCTGAGAAGAGGGAGGTCCACTTATCGGCTTCCAGCTGGCCCTGGCGGTTCATCACCATCATGACGTAGGCAAAGCCTGCTGCCAGGAGCACAAGAGCCACGACGTTGAAGGTGCGGGTGCGGGCCCGGGCCTTGGGGCCGGGGACGTCAAAGAGGACCGAGGTTGAGGTCATACACTTCTTGCTCATCGCTTCACCGCCAGTTTACGAGAGGCCCAGGTGGTTAGTAGGCCGATGGGGACAACAATAATCACAAAGCCCAGGGCGAAGACGAAGAAGATCATGAAGATGAGGTCTGAGTTGAACTCAATCATGGACTTCATCATGCCTGAGGCCTCAGCGACTGAGGCTACGGTGGCTACGGTGGTGTTCTTGGCCAGCGCAATCAGGGTGTTGCCCAGCGGGGTGATGGAGCCGCGCAGGGCCTGTGGGAAAATCACGTAGCGGGCGGTGGGGAGGAAGCCCAGGCCGATGGCGCGGGCCGCTTCAGCCTGGCCCACCGGTACGGTATTGACGCCGGAGCGAATAGCCTCACAGACGAAGGCCGCGTGGTAGATGGCAAGGACGATGACGGCGTAGATAAAGAAGTTCCACTCAAAGCTGGTTGCTAGTGAGAGCTGGAATTGGGTCCACACGCCCAGGATTGCCAGGGTCATCAGAATGGTCAGCGGGGTGTTGCGGACCAGGTGCACGTAGGCGGTACCCGCCCAGCGTAGGGAGGGCACAGGCGAGATACGCATAAGTGCTAGCAGGGAGCCGAGGACGAAAGATCCGATGGCTGCCCAGAAGGTCAGCTGGATGTTGGTCCAGAAGGCGCCGATGACGTCATAGGTGGCAAAGAGCGTGGAGAGCTGTTCAGAGAACGACATGAAAGCCTCCGATGGTTGAAAGATTGTGGTGTGGTGAAGGTGCGCTGGGCGTTGCGGCCTTATTTGGCGTCAACGGTGGCGCAGGCGTCGGTGAGGACGGGCGGGTTCAGCTCGGCGTTATAGGTGTAGTTAGCGGCACCTACGTTCTTTTTAATGGCTTCTTCCCAGGCGCCGGTGTCGACCATCTTGTTGATGGCTGCGTTGATGGCGGCGCACTTGTCGGAGCCCTTGGGCAGGCCGACACCGTAGTTTTCGGTGGAGAAGGTGTTGCCCACGAGCTTGAGTTCGCCCTGGTTGGCCTTGGTAGAGGCGAGACCTGCCAGGATGATGTCGTCGGTGGTCACAGCATCGACCATGCCGGCGTTGAGGGCGACGACGCAGTCAGAGTAGGAATTCTGCTGAACCAGCTGGACCTCTGATGAGTACTTGTCCTGGATCTTCTTTGCACTGGTTGAGCCGGTGACGGAGCACAGGTTCTTCCCGGCAAGGGATTCGGGGCCGGTGATGTCGGTGTTCTCTGCCTGGACCAGTAGGTCCTGGCCAGCGACGAAGTAGGGGCCGGCGAAGTCGACGGTCTTGAGTCGCTTTTCGGTGATGGAGTAGGTTGCAAAAATCATGTCTACCTGGTTGTTGGTGAGCATGTTTTCGCGGTTGGCACTGGGGGCTTCGACCCATTCGATCTGGTCTTCGGAGTAGCCGAGTTCAGCGGCAACGTAGCGGGCTACGTCGGTATCGAAGCCGGTGTAGTCGCGTCCGTCCTGGTAGCCCAGGCCTGGCTGGTCGTATTTGATGCCGATGCGGATGGTGTCTTCGCTGCCGGTAGCGGAGCAACCGGAGAGTGCGAGGACGCCGGTGGCGAGTAGGGCTGCGCAGGCTGCGGCCTTTGCTTTGGCGCGGGAGAGGTTCATGGCTGGTCGTCCTTAGTGACCTAGGATCTTACCCAGGAAGTCCTTGGCGCGGTCTGACTGGGGGTTGGTGAAGAACTGGTCGGGGGTGGCTTCTTCGACGATTTCGCCGTCGGCCAGGAAGACGATGCGGTCTGCTGCCTTGCGGGCGAAGCCCATTTCGTGGGTTACTACGATCATGGTCATGCCTTCGCGGGCGAGGGAGACCATGGTGTCGAGTACTTCGTTGACCATTTCGGGGTCAAGGGCGCTGGTGGGCTCGTCGAAGAGCATGACCTTGGGCTTCATGGCAAGCGCACGGGCGATAGCGACGCGCTGCTGCTGGCCGCCGGAGAGCTGGGCGGGCATCTTGGAGGCCTGGTTATCGACGCCAACCTTCTTGAGCAGGCTCATGGCCAGCTCTTCGGCTTCGGCCTTGCCCATACCGCGTACCTTGCGGGGACCTAGGGTGACGTTTTCGAGGATGGTCTTGTGGGCGAAGAGGTTGAAGGACTGGAAAACCATGCCGACTTCTGCGCGCAGGTTGGCGAGTTCCTTACCTTCTTCGGGCAGTTTTTTGCCGTCAATGGTGATGGTGCCGTCGGTGATGGTTTCAAGACGGTTGATGGTGCGGCAGAGGGTTGACTTGCCGGAGCCTGAAGGGCCGAGCAGGACGACAACCTCGCCCTTGCCGATGGAAAGGTTGATGTCCTTGAGGACGTGGTTCTCACCGTAGTGCTTGTTGACGTGGGTGAGCTGAACCAGTGCGTCAGTGGTCACTGGGCTTCCTCTCTTGTGGTGGATTCAGTGCGTGCGCCGGTAGCATTGAGGTGCTGTGGCACAAACCAAATGGTGTATGTGCCTTACCTTACCCCCTATAAGGTAAACAACTTGTTACACGGGGTGTCATGTTTTTGCAGTCATATTTGTTGGGTTTTGTTGAGGGGCGCTGGGCGAAAGGGCTTGGCTCCTGCGGGAGGACGGTATGAATTATCTACTGGTTGCGGTGACTTTTGTGGTGCTGGCGGCGGTGATGGCCGGGTGCGCGGTACTGGGTACTGACCGCTTGATTCCGGGGCGGAAGGCTATCGACGCGGTAAGCCAGGACGGTGTAGCGCTGGTTCCTGCCGCTGAGCCGCCCCTGATTCTTTCGGACCGCCCGGGCGCGGAGGAGCTGGAGCAGGTTCGTTTTGCTACCTCGGCCCTGGGCTATAACCGCGATGAGGTGGACGGCGTGCTGACCAAGGTAATCGCCGAGAACAGCCGCCTGCGGGCAGAACTTGAGGCCCTGCGCGGTGCTCGGAGTCAGGACGCCGCTACCGACCTTGGCGGGGAGGGCTAGGGGAGTGGGGCGTCCGTCCGCACCACAGCGCAGCGGGGTGCTTGACCGCACCGCTGCGACCCTGAGCGTGAGCGCCAGTCGGGGCCTGCTGTTCTTCACAAGCCTGCCCATCGGTCTGCGGGTAGCCCTGGTCTATGCTGCAAGCCGGTTCTGGGGCTGGTTTATTTTCTCAACCGTGGGCCTGCACCAGACCTTGAGCCCCTGGAAAAATACCTCGATGGGCTACCTGGAATTTGTCACTATTTGGGACGCCGACTGGTATGCCAAGATAGCTGCTGGCGGCTACCCTGAGGTTCTCCCCGTGGACGCCAACGGTCACGTTGCCCAAAACGAGTGGGCTTTCTACCCCCTCTACCCCCTGGTCAGCGGTGCCATTACGAGCGTGACCGGGCTGAGCTATCAGACGGTTGCCCCTACCGTTTCCCTGCTATTTGGCTTTGGGGCGGCCTGGTTTATCTACCGGCTCTTTGAAGCCAGCCTACAGGAGCGCGGGGCAGTGACCAGGGTCGCTACTGCCCACCGGGGCGCTGAGCTAGAGACAACCGCCCTGTGGGCAACCGCCGCCGTCAGCTTCTGTGCCGTTGCACCGATTCTGCAAACCGGCTATGCCGAGGCAACCGGCCTCTTCTTCCTGGCCTGGGCTCTGTTCTGGCTGGTGCAGCAACGCTATGTGCTTCTCCTCCTTCCGGCCCTTGGGGCTGCCCTGTCCCGCCCCGTAGGAGTGCCCCTGGGTGCTGTGGTTGGCATCTGGTGGTTAGTGTGCTGGGCTCAGCAGGCCCGCGCTGAAAACCTGCTGAGCGCTTTGAAAGCAACCGCCTCGCAACTTGCCTCCGCCCTCACCGTGTGTGCTTTCGCCTTTATCCACCCGGCCATTGCCTGGGCGTCCACCGGGCGTATCGACGCTTATACCGCGACCGAGGCGGCGTGGAGAGCTGGTGGGGAGCACATGCTGCCCTTTATGCCCTGGTACACCCAGAGTCAGCTCTACCTGGGGCAGGGGAGAGGCCCCCTCGTCCTTATCCTGCTACTGGGCACCTACCTGCTGGCCCTGCTGGCTCCCGTAACCCGGCGGGTGCTTCACCCGGCGCTCATCACCTGGTGTGCTGCCTACGCGGTGTATATGCTGGTCTTCTTCAACCCCCAGTCCTCCACCTTCCGCCTGCTGCTGCCCCTCTTCCCACTCCTGCTGCCCCTCGTTGCCCTATCCGCTTCGAGAGCCTACCGCTGGCTGCTGATTCTCAGCGGAGCAACCCTGCAGTTTGGCTGGGTCGGCTGGCTCTGGCACTGGAAGCAGCTACCCGGCGGCGGAGACTACCCGCCCTAAACCTGTAAGTTTCCACCCAAAAACGCCAGAAGTGAGCCGCTAAGCACTATGATTAAAAGAAGGTGAGACCGGCAACAGAAGCCGAGAGACCGCAGACCAACCCTCGTTGAAGGAGAACCAAGATGGCAGCTCAGAAACCACGCACCGGCGACGGCCCCCTCGAAATCGTGCGCGAAGGGCGCAGTATCGTCATGCGCATTCCCGTTGAAGGTGGCGGCCGCCTGGTTCTTGATATCACCGAAGAAGAAGTTGAAGCGATCCGCAAGTGCGTTGAAAACGTCTAAGCTTCGCTTCTAAGCCCGGCCCTTGCTCCGAACCTACCGGTTTGGGGTGAGGGCTTTAGCGTTTGTAGACCAGGTAGAGACCCTCGCCCGCGTGCACAAGGGAGACAAAAACATCGGCGGTGCAGGCCGCTACCTCATGTAAGACAGAGCGTACCGAAACGGTAATGGCATCGCGGGCCGTGGGGTTAGCAACAGCCCCTCCCACCAGCGGGTCATGCAGAATCAGGAGCCCGCCGGGTTCTAGGAGAGCCAGAGTATCGTAGACTAGCTGTTCAGCTAGCTGGCTACCGGCGTCTATAAAGGCCAGATCGTAGGAGGCTGCTGAGAGGCGGGGGAGTACCTCGGTAGCATCGCCGGTGATGACGCGCACCCGGTGGCTTTTATCAAGACCGGCAGCTACCAGCAGGGAACGGGTGGCCTGGCAACGAGTAGAGTCGATATCGATAGCTGTGAGTGCCGCACCGGGGGCCAGGCCTGTGAGCAGGGCAGCCGTAGCAACGCCGGCCCCGCAGCCGATTTCTACAGCGTGGTGGGCTTTGGTAGCGGCAGCGAGTACCGTGAGCAGGGAAGCTACCGACGGGGCGACGGGGGCGGCGTCCAACCGCTCGGCCCCAGCCCGGGCAGAAGCTACCGCCGGAGCCTCCAATGGGAACTCTTCAGCATAAACCCAGCTTCGAGCCTGTTCCTGAGTATTCACCTAGTACTTCACCTTCATATGAGTGCGCGCGGGAATGATTCTGGAAACATCTTAATCAACCCCGCTCGTTTTATGGGCGAACACTCGGGCTGAGCTGGTAATCTCTTTGTGTGTTTGGAATTAGCGGCCTCGAATTTATCGTTCTAGCGATTCTGGTGTTTGTTGTCATCGGGCCAGAACGCATGCCCGAATATGCCCAGCAGCTCAAAGACTTTATCAAGTGGGTTCGCCGTATGGCCTTTGATGCTAAGGACGACCTCAAAGAAACTCTCGGCCCCGACCTGGGCGATATCAACTGGCGCCAGTACGACCCCCGCCAGTACGACCCCCGCGTTATCGTGCGGGAGGCTTTTGCCGAGGACGACGAAGAGCGCCGCAAGGAACTTGAAGAAAAGGCGGCAGCTGCACCGGCTCCCTCTGTCAGTGTGCGCCTGCCCCGCGGCGCTTGGGCCCCCTTCGATACCGAGGCCACCTAAACTCTTTCTCCCGCCAAGGGGACCTGATGTTCAAAAAGGACCGCATACTATGCGGTCCTTTTGAAGTTTTGAGGTCCCCTTGGTCTGGGGCTAGACGGTAAAGGGCAGGGGGGCTCCCGCTAGTCCGCGCGGACGGTGGGTTAGGGCCCGGGCGGTTTTGACCAGCTCCTGGGCCGCAGCGGTCTTGGGCGCACCCCAGACAACCGGGGTGCCGGCGTCCCCGCCCTCGCGCAGGGCAACCTCGAGCGGTACCGACCCCAGTAGGGGCACCTCGTAGCCCAGAGCCCTGCCCAGGGACTCGGTGAGGACGGCCCCGCCCCCTTCTCCGAAGAGGGGCAGGGTGCTGCCGTCCGGCAACTGCAGGGCGGCCATATTTTCTAGCACCCCGATCACCTTCTGTTCGGTCTGCAGGCTGAGGGTACCGGCCCGCTGGGCCACGTCCACGGCGGCCAGCTGCGGGGTTGAGACCAGAAGAATCTCGGCGTGGGGCAGCAGCTGGGCCATTGAAATCGCGATATCGCCGGTGCCCGGGGGCAGGTCGAGGAAGAGCACATCTAGGTGACCGAAGTGCACGTCGGTGAGGAACTGCTCCAGGGCCCGGTGTAGCATAGGGCCGCGCCAGGCGACCGGCTGGTCGGGCTTCACGAACATACCGATAGAAATTACCTTGATGACACCGCCACCTGAAGGGGCTTCAACCACCGGCGGAATAATCATGTCGTCCATGCGGGTAGGGCCAACGGTAATGCCCAGCAGCCCGGGAATCGAGAACCCGTGCACATCGGCGTCAATAATGCCAACGCTCAAACCCATGGAGGCACAAGCCGCTGCTAGGTTAGCGGTCGCAGAGGACTTGCCAACCCCGCCCTTACCCGAAGCTACCGCAAAGATACGGGTCAGCGAACCGGGGGCAGTAAAAGGATTCTGCTTGGTGTGGCCAAGGCGCTGGCGCAGGGTAGCGCGCTGATCCGGGCTCATATAGCTAATCTCAAGCTGCACCTCGCTCACCTGCTCCAGGGCAGAGACCGCAGCGCGGACGTCCGCCTCAATCGTCGAACGCAGGGGGCAGCCCTCAATAGTCAGGAGCACCCTGATATCGGCGACCGAACCGGTCAGCTTAGCCCGGTCGACCATACCCAACTCGGTGATGGGCTGGCGTAGCTCAGGGTCAATAACGGTAGCAAGAGCTGCAAGCAGCTCCTCATTCAGGTGTGATGTCTGCATGGGGTAAATCGCCTACTCAAACGAGCGGTCGATGTCCTTTACCTTCTTCTTCTTACGCATTTTCGGGTGGTCATCGCTCAGCTCATCAAAAGCACTGGTCACAGGCTGGGCGGCAGCGGGATCAAAAGGCTTGGTAGCTTCGGGTGCCCCAGGCTCATTCGCCTTAGCTGCCAGGGCCTCAGCTCGGGCGAAGAGCTCCTCCTGGCGGCGCTGCACCTCAGCGAGCTCGTCCATAATGTCGCGCATCTCGCCGCGCACAAAGTCACGGGTGGCAACCTCACGCAGGGTAATACGCAAGGAGGCAATCTCGCGGGTCAGATACTCGGTCTCTTCGAGGTTACGCTGGTCGCGCTGCCTGTCCTGGCGGGCAACCACGCGGTCGCGGTCGTCCTGCCGGTTCTGCGCCAGAAGCAGCAGGGGAGCCGCATACGAAGCCTGCAAAGAGAGCATCAGCGTGAGCAGGGTAAAGTTCAGCGAACGGGGGTCAAACTGAAGTTCCTCAGGCGCCAGAGTATTCCAGCCTAGCCAGAGGGCACAGAAAATCGTCATCCACAGCAAAAACTGCGGGGTACCCATAAAACGCGCAATTTTTTCGGTCATTTGACCGAAAGCATCGGGGTTAGGGCTCAGCTGAAAGAGCGGCCGCCGCTTCTTCTGCTGCGGGGTCCCAAGAGTCTGCGCTGAATCGTTGCGCTCGCGTGCATCACTCAAAGCGGCGGCCTACCTTTCGAATTGGGGTTCCATCGTCATAGGTGCGCCAGTCATCGGGCAGCATCTCATCGAGTACGTCATCCACGGTGACCGCCCCAACCAGGCGGTCGTGGTCGTTGACCACCGGGATGATGGTCAGGTCGTAGGTTGCTAAGATGCGGGTTACTTCTGCGATGCTGGCAGCGTCGGTGACCGGCTCAATGGAGGTGTCGATAATGTTGCCCACCTGTTCGCTGGGGGAGTGGCGCAACAGCCGTTGCATGTGCACAATGCCCAGGTACTTGCCGGTAGGGGTTTCAAGGGGCGGACGCGTGACCATAACCGCCGCTGCCATAGCAGGGGAGATTTCCTCCTGGCGGATATGGGCCAGGGCCTCAGCTACGGTTGCTTCGGGCGAAAGAATGATTGGTACCGGGTTCATGAGCGAACCGGCGGTACCCTCCTCGTATTCGAGCAGGCGGCGCACGTCGTCCGAATCTTCGGGGTCCATCAGGGTTAGCAGCTCTTCACGCTGGGTGTCTGAGAGCTCACCCAGAAGGTCGGCGGCGTCGTCCGGCTCCATCTCCTCCAGGACGTTAACCGCTCGCTCCACCTCAAGGTGGGACAGAATCTGCACCTGGTCTTCTTCGGGGAGCTCCTGCAGCACGTCCGCTAGACGTTCGTCCTGGAGCTCCTGGGCCACCTCAACCATGCGCTTATCGGGCATCTCGTGAATAGCGTCTGCCAGGTCAGCGGGGTTGGAGTCTTCGTGGCTTGCCACAAAGGCGGTTGCTGCCTGCGGCTCAAAATCTGTGGAGAGAATGACCTCGTCCCAGTCCACAATCAGGGTTTCCTTGCGGCGGCGCATCAAGCTAGTGTGGCCGCGCGAAATAAAGAGCTCAGAAATAAACCAGTCGCCGTTGCGGCGCTGCTCCATCGCAACGTCCTCAATCTGAGCCCTACCCGACCCATCGCGCAGCTGCACCTTGCGGTCAAAGAGCTCACCGACCACCAGCGCCTCAGAACCGCGCTGTTCAAAGCGGCGCAGGTTCACCAGACCGGTCAGAATCACCTGGGTGGAGTCGATACTGGTCACGCGAGTCATGGGCACGAAGATGCGCTTCTTACCCAGAATCTCGATGACGATACCCACCACAACGGGCTCCTTGAGTTTGGCCAAAGACCCCACCGCGTTGAACTGGGTGAAACCGCTTTTCAGCACCACCACATCGCGCAGACGGCCCAGGCGGTCGCCGTGGGGGTCAAAAACATCAAGGCCCAGAAGGCGGGCGATAAAAATCTTGTTCGGTACGTTACTCACAGTTATCAAGGGTACTCGCCCCAGCCCAGAGCTGCCACCGGTTGCCAGCACAATGAGAATCACCCTGCTTAGTTCACCTGTGGCGATACCCCGGCGTGCTCCCAGCAAACTCCCTGCACTATGCGAAAAAATAGGGGCATGGATCAACTCAAAGCACCTCCCGCACTGGCCATGGCAGACGGCACCCATCTACCTCCCGGTGAGCTGGTAGCCACCTTCACCGACCGTAAAGAGGTCAACAAGGCTATCGAATTTCTTGCCAGCCAGAAATTCCCCGTGCACTCCCTCTACGTAGTGGGCCGGGACGTGCAGCAGGTTGACTACATTACCGGTCAGGCCACCTACCCTCGGGCGGCCCTCAGCGGCGTCTTCCAGGGCCTGAGCCTCGGCGCCCTGGTTGCTCTCTTCAACGCCGTGATCACCCAGACCTCGATCCTGGCCAACTTCCTGAGCATCGTGCCCCTGGCTATTGCCTTCTGCATGATTTACGCAATTATCGTTGCTTCCCGCACCAAGGGCCGCGGAATCCGTACCCGCACTCAGATGCTACCCCAGCGCTTTGACCTGATGGCTATTCCCGCCACGGCCCAGGCAGCCCGGCACCTGCTGCGCGTGACCGTCCAGCCCGGTGGCACCCACAGCGGAGTGCACGGCCCCGGGGCCCACCCCTTTGCCCAGAACGGGCAGACCTCAAGCCCCTACGTGCACCCCGGCATGAGCCAGGCCAACCACCAGGGCTACGCGGCCCAGCAGCCCCAGGGCGCCCCGAGCGGCCAGCAGACGCAGAACGGCCAGCAGGCCCCCCAATGGTTCGACCCTTCAGCCCCCTCTCCCAAGCAAGAGCAGGCCCCCGAACCCTTCCTCCCCGGCTTTAACCCTGCCGACCAGAAGCAGGACCAGGCACCGGATGCCGAGCAGCGTCCGTCCGCTCCCGTCTTTACTCCTCCCGCTGAAACTAACCGCGACGGCTCGAAGGCCGCTGGTAAGTTCGGTCTGCGCGTGGAGTCCCCCGAAGAATTTGAGCAGATGGTCCGTAAGGCTCCCGAGCCCCCTGCCACCAACGAGCGTATCGAAGCAATCCGCGCTGAAAAGGGCGAGCAGCGCTATGGCCTGCGCGTGGAGTCCCCCGAAGAATTTGAGGCAACCATCCGCAAGGCCCCCGAAACGGCAGAGGCCCAGCAGGAACCGCAGAAGGACGGCCAATGACCCCCGACCAGAAACTCGCCACCCGCTTTGAAGAACTCATCGGCTACATCGGCGAGAACAACCAGCACCTCATTATCGAATTCCTCACCGGCGACTTTCAGCTCACCCTACCCAACGGTGCGGTAAAAACCGCCCAGGAATGGATTGACGATCTCGACGAAGACCTCTTCGACCTCGACGAGGCAACCCTTGAAGATATCGCCACCACCGCAGGGGAAGAAACCGGCTCGGCTACCGCCCAGGTACAGCTGGTAGGAACTGCCTACGAACAGGACGTCACCGGCCCCCACCGTTTCGAGGCTACCTTCATCTGGACCTTCTCAGACTGGTTCATCAAGTCTATGAAAATCACCCGGGTCTAAACAGCAAAACCTGACGAAAACCCCGCCCGTTCTGGAAGAGAGCAGGCGGGGTTTTGTTATGTAGTTGGGAGGCCAGTTCATCAGGGTGGGTGGAGCATGCAGAACCCCTAACGAACTAAGACCGCAAGCTCCTGCCTAGCGGGAGTTCTCCGCCATCCAGGCTTCGATACCCTCAACGGTGCGGGGTAGGGCGGCAGAAAGGTTCTCGTTGCCGTCCTCGGTGACCAGTACGTCGTCCTCGATACGGATACCGATGCCGCGCAGCTCCTCGGGGATAGAGAGGTCTTCTTCCTTGAAGTAGAGACCGGGCTCAATGGTGAAGACCATGCCGGGCTCGATGATGCCCTCCATGTAGAGCTCGTTCTTGGCCTGGGCGCAGTCGTGCACGTCGAGGCCCAGGTGGTGGCTGGTGCCGTGGGGCATCCAGCGGCGGTGTTGGCCGCCCTCAGCCGACAGGGAAACCTCGGCAGAGACAGGCAACAGGCCCCACTCGTATAGGCGGGTCGCTAGAACCTGCATGGCAGCGTCGTGAACCTCATGGAACTTCTTCCCCGGCACCGCAACCTTAAAGGCAGCATCTGCTGCTTCGAGCACGATGTTATAGGCCTTGGCCTGAATCTCGGAGAACTTGCCGTTGACCGGGAAGGTGCGGGTGACGTCCGCGGTGTAGAGGGTGTCGTCCTCAACGCCGGCGTCAAGCAGCAGCAGCTTACCCTCATCGACGGTGCCGTTATTGCGGATCCAGTGCAGGATAGTTGCGTTGTTACCGCAGGCTGCGATGGTGTCGTAGCCCAGGTCGTTGCCCTCAACACGGGCCTTGGCGAAGAAGGTGGTCTCGACCACGCGCTCGCCGCGGCGGTGGGCAACAGCTGCGGGCAGGGCCTTGACGACCTCGGCAAAACCGTCGATAGTCAGGTCAACCGAGCGGCGTAGGTTCTCCACCTCAATGGCGTCCTTGACCAGACGAGCCTCAGATAGGGCCTCGGTCAGGGCAGCGTCGAGCTTATCTGACTCTTCTAGATCAACAGAGGTGTTGTAGCGGGAGGTATCGACCAGGGCGTCGACATTCAGGTCAACGTTGCGCACCAGACGGATGCGCACGCCGCCCAGGGCCTCGGGGCCGGCGTTCTTGGTGATAGCTACCTCAAGCTCGCCCAGGTCCTTGGTACGCAGACCGTACTCGGCACCCAGTGATTCGAGGGTGGGGCGGGGGCCAATCCAGAACTCCCCGTAGCGGGGGTCGCGGTAGAACCTCTCAGTATCGCGGCCTGCCAGGGGGCGGAAGTAGAGGGTGACCTCGTGGTTTGATCCGTTGTCGCCCTGGCCCTCTTCAACGGGCTCAAACACGAGCACGGCGTCCGGCTCGTGGTCCAGGCCCAGGCCGGTCTGATGGGCGAAAGCTGAGTGGGGGCGGAAGCGGTAGTCGGTGTCGTTTGAACGCACCTTGAGGGGGCCAGCAGGCAGAACCAGGCGCTCGCCGGGGAAGAGCGCAGAAATCTTGGCGCGGCGCTCAGCGGCAAAGTCAGCTACGCGGGCGCGGGCCGGGAGATCATCGGACGCCGGTGCCCAGTTCGCTGCCATAAAGTCAGTAAAAGCGCTGGACTTGGGGGCAGCAGAGCGGTTGGTGACGCGCTCTTCGATGGGCTGGTCGTCGCCCGGGGTGGGGGTGTTATCGCTAGTAGTCATGCCTACCAGTCTAGTGAGCCGGGTAACGGCGCGTCTACCTGAAGATAGTAGCGCCGATACTTAAGGGCGGCTAACGGTTGCTACCTGTTACGGACGGACCACCGCAGGTAGTCTGGTGCTATGTATGACCTGCACACCCACTCCCGCATTTCTGATGGCACCCAGCCGGTAGCCGAGCTGGTCGCCGATGTAGCTGCCGCCGGGCTCACCGGCTTCGCCCTGACCGACCACGACACCACCGCCGGCTGGGCCGAGGCCCAAGAGACAGCCGGACGCCTGGGGCTAGACTTCCTGCCCGGCATGGAAATCTCGTGTTCGGCCCAGGGGGTGAGCATCCACCTGCTCTCCTACCTGCACGACCCGGCCAACAAAGCCCTCTTAGCTGAAATTAATCGCGCCCGCGACTCCCGGGTAGGCCGTGCCCAGCACATGGTTGAAAGACTCGCCGAAGACTACCCAATTACCTGGGAGACCGTTCAGGAACAGGTACACGAGGGCGCGACTGTAGGCCGACCCCACATCGCAGATGCCCTGGTGGCCCTCGGCGCAGTAGCCAACCGGTCAGAAGCCTTCGAAACTATCTTGACCACCCGCTCAAAATACTATGTACCCCACTACGCCGTGAACCCGGTGAAGGCTGTTGAACTGGTGCGTGCCGCAGGAGGCGTACCGGTTATGGCCCACCCCAAGGCGTCCGCCCGCGGGAAACTCGCCAGCAACGAAACCATCTACACCATGATCGAGGCAGGGCTGGCCGGCTTTGAGGTCTACCACCGCGACAACCCCGAAGAAGGCCGCGCCTGGCTACTCGACACCGCAGCCAAACACGACCTACTGGTCACCGGATCATCCGACTACCACGGCGCAGGCAAACCCAACCGCCTGGGCGAAAACACCACGCCCGGTGAGACAGTTGAGAGGATTCGTGAGATGTCTCGGGCATAAGGGGAGGGCAGACGCGCCAGCCGGCGGCTGGCTCGGGGCTGGCGTGAATCATGGCGAGCGCCCCGGCGCGAGCCATGAGAGGGTCGCCGCCGGGGCGCGTCTGCCCGAACCGTATTTAGATCGATACTGAGCGCTTGAGCCAGAAGGTAGCTGACCCGGGCACGGCACCTGCGGCGAAAGCGTCCGCGGCACCGGGGGTAGAGCCCAGCACGAACTCGGCGTCAGCCAGGTCAGCTGGCAGGGGAGCGGACTCGGTGCTGAAGTTGGTCAGATTGACCCAGCCGCCGGGGCGCTCAAAAGCCAGCAGGTCAGCCGAATCAGTGGCGAGCCAGGTCAGTTCCTCAGCGCCCTGGAGCTGACGGCGGGCGGCCAGGGCTGCCCGGTAGAGATTGAGAGTGGAGTCTTCCAGCTGGTCCTCAACGGCTACAGCGTAGTCGGCGAACCAGGCCGGCTGGGGCAGGTGCGGTGCTGCCGGCCCAAAGCCGAAGGAGGGGCCGTCCGCCTCCCAGGGCAGGGGCACACGGCAGCCGTCGCGCCCGACGTTGATGCCGGGGGAGTTGAAGAAGGTGGGGTCCTGTCGGTCTGCGTCGGGAATCTCGGCAACCTCGTGCAGGCCCAGCTCTTCACCCTGGTAGAGGTAGGCCGACCCAGGCAGAGCTAACTCGAAGAGGGTAGCGGCGCGGGCACGGGCTGAACCCAATTCCCGGTCAAGTTCCTCGGCTGGGCCCCCGGCCAGCAGCCACTCGTGGCCTACCTTCTCGTTGGTCTTACCCTCCACGAAGGGCAGGCCGTAGCGGGTGGGGTGGCGCACCACGTCGTGGTTGGACAGCACCCAGGTACTCGACGAACCGGATTCGGCTGAGAGTTCCAGGTTCTCAGCCACAATCTTGCGGAACTCGCCCGCCTCGAAGCGGGCGGTGAGCAGGTCAAAGTTAAAGGCCTGGCCCAGGCCCTGGGCGGACGCGTAGGCGGGGCGGCGGTCGCGCTCCACCCAGGCCTCTGCCACGGCGGTGCGGGGCGGGGTGTATTCGTTGAAAACGGCCCGCCATTCCTTATAAATCTCGTGCACATCATCGCGGTCCCACATGGGGTGGGTGCCGTCCTTGGGCATAGCGTCGAGTTCTGCCTGGCTGGGTAGCATCTCGGGCAGGTCCTTGGCGATACCGTGGGCCACGTCAATGCGGAAACCGTCCACACCGCGGTCAGCCCAGAAGCGGAAAGTTTCTTTAAAGTCTTCGTGGACCTCGGGGTTGTGCCAGTTCAGGTCGGGCTGCTCAACGGCGAAGTTGTGCAGGTACCACTGGCCGTCGCCCACCGGCTCCCAGGCAGGGCCGCCGAAGATGGAGGTCCAGTCAGCCGGGGGCAGCTCGCCCTTCTCGCCCAGGCCGTCACGGAAGATATAGCGGTCACGGGCCGCTGACCCAGGTGCGGACGCCAGGGCCTCCTGGAACCAGACATGCAGGTTGGAGGTATGGTTGGGCACCACATCAACAATGAGCTTCAGGCCCGCTGCATGCAGGGTGCTGGCCATCTCATCGAAGTCAGCCAGGGTACCAATTTTCGGGTCGACGTCGCGGAAATCATCGACATCGTAGCCACCGTCAGCCAGGGCCGAGGGGTAGAAAGGGGAGAGCCAGACGGCATCTACACCCAGCTTCTTGAGGTAGGGAACTTTGGCCGTGATCCCCTTGAGGTCGCCAATCCCGTTGCCGTCGGCGTCCGCAAAGGAGCGGGGGTAAATCTGGTAGACCACGGACTGACGCCACCAGGTGGGGTCGTCGGCTGCCGGAACCAAGAGGTTTGAATCGCTCATCGTTGAACCTTTCACGGAAGAAACTGTAGGGCAGGGCACCTGCCCCTGCCCACCAGCCTACGCCCCGGCGTCCGCATGCAGGGATGAGAAGAAGCTAGACGGAAAAATTGCCCAAAGCTGGCGCGACAAGAGCAAGAAAACAGGTGTAGAGGGTTGCGTCGAATAAAAATCGGGGTAGAGTGGACCGAATAACCTTTTAAAATAGGCTAAGACTATGCAAAAATCAGCTTTTGGCGAAAAGTCCTGCCCCCAAAGGTCATATCTTCTAAATCTTCTAGAGTGGGAACCATGCGCTTTCTTAACGAAATGACTCCCACCACAGACCTGACCTACAACGACGTGTTCATGGTTCCCTCCCGCTCCGGGGTAGGTTCCCGCATGGGCGTAGACCTCTCCACCGCCGATGGAACCGGCACCACCATCCCCCTGGTCATCGCCAATATGACCGCTGTTTCCGGCCGTCGCATGGCCGAAACCGTTGCCCGCCGTGGTGGCATCGCCATCATTCCCCAGGACGTTCCCACCGACATCGTCGCCGAAACCATCAAGCGGGTCAAAAACTCCCACCTGATTTTCGACACCCCCATCACCGTCAAACCCCACCACACCGCAGGCTACGTGCGCCACCTGCTGCCCAAGCGCGCCCACGGGGCGGCTATCGTTGTGGACGGCGAGACCCCCATCGGCGTCATTACCCCCAAGGACCTACGCGGGGCAGACAACTTTGACCAGGTGCAAGACCTCATGAGCACCGAACTGCTCACCCTGCCCGATACCGTCACCCCGCGTGAAGCCTTCGATATTCTGCATGAGAAGTCCCGCAAGGTTGCCCCCGTTGTGGACGCCGACGGCAAGCTGGTCGGCGTGCTGACCCGTTCAGCCGCCTTGCGTGCCAGCCTCTACGAACCGGCTACTGACGCCAACGGCAAGCTCCGCATCGGCGTTGCCATCGGCATCAACGGTGACGTAGCAGGTCGTGCCGCCGCCCTCATCGAGGCTGGTGCCGACGTGCTCGTGGTCGACACCGCCCACGGCCACCAGGAAACCATGATCGAGGCCCTCAAGAAGGTCAAGGCCCTCAACCCCTCCATCCCCGTAGCCGCCGGTAACGTGGTCACCGCCGCGGGCGTCCGCGACTTGGCAGAAGCAGGAGCCGACATCATCAAGGTCGGCGTTGGCCCCGGCGCCATGTGCACCACCCGCATGCAGACAGGCGTGGGCCGCCCCCAGTTCTCCGCCGTGCTGGAATGCGCCGCCGAAGCCAAGAAACTGGGCGTACACGTCTGGGCGGACGGCGGCATCAAGGACCCCCGTGACGTCGCCCTGGCCCTGGCCGCCGGTGCCTCCAACGTCATGGTCGGTTCCTGGTTCGCGGGCACCTACGAGTCACCCGGCGACGTACTGCAGGACGCCGACGGCCGCCTCTACAAGGAATCTTTCGGCATGGCCTCCCGCCGCGCGGTCATCAACCGCAACTCCAAGACCGCAGCCTTTGAAAAGGCCCGCCGTGAAATGTTCGAAGAGGGCATCTCATCAGCCCGAATCTACCTGCCCGAGGGCCGTGGCGGCGTAGAAGACCAGATCGACTCGATTATCTCGGGCGTCCGCTCATCCTTCACCTACGCCGGTGCTGCCTCCATCGAGGAGTTCGCCGAGCGAGCCGTGGTGGGTATCCAGTCAGCTGCTGGCTACGCAGAAGGCCAGGCCCGCGCCACCCGCTAGGGTAAGGTGACTTGTTCACTGGCGGTTCCGCATGCTCACGCTCGCTGCGACCCTCTCGCCTGGTTCGCTTCGCTCACAAGGCGATTCACGCCAGCCGCCGAGCCAGCAGCTTCGCTGTGAGCATGCTTCACCTCCATCAATGAATAAGCTCTTGTGAGTACCATTTAAATCAGAAATGACCAGCTAGTTGCTGGTCATTTCTGATTTAAATAGTACCTAGGGGTTAGCTGTTGCTGCCCTCTACCCGGCGGGTGCGGCGGCGACGGCGGCGCTGGCCCTCACTCTGCTGGCTACCTTCAGCCGCTTCAACAGGCTTTTGCTGGCGCTGCCGGCGGGCCGGACGCTCCTGCCCGGCTTCCCCCTCAACCCGGCGGGTGCGGCGACGGCGCGGCTTGGACTCAGCCTCCTCGCTCTGACCGCCACGCTGCTCATCGCGCTTCTCAGCCCTGCCCCCACCGCCAGAGCGTGAGCCCTCGCGGCGCGGAGAACGGGAGCCCGAACGTCCGCGACGATCCCCGCGACCACCGCGCTCCTGGCGCTTCTCACGAGCCGGGGTACCACCAAAGTCCTCAGCGTCTTCAGCCTGCAGACCGGCTGCGGTGCGCTCCTCCTTGGGCAGACGACCCTTGGTTCCCTTGGCAATGCCCAGGTCAGTGAAGAGGTGGGGGGATGAAGAGTAGGTTTCAACCGGCTCATCTACGCCCAGCTCCAGGGCCTTGTTGATGAGCTTCCAGCGGGGCACGTCCTCCCAATCCACCAGGGTAACGGCAGTGCCTTCCTTCTCCGCGCGGCCGGTGCGGCCCACACGGTGCAGGTAGGTCTTTTCGTCCTCGGGGCACTGGTAGTTGATGACGTGGGTGACGTCCTCAACGTCAATGCCGCGGGCGGCCACATCGGTTGCAACCATAATGTCAATCTTGCCGTTGCGGAAGGCACGCAGGGCCTGCTCACGCGCCCCCTGGTTGAGGTCGCCGTGAATAGCGCCGACCGCAAAACCTCGGGCGGTCAGCTCATCAGAGAGCTTGGCAGCGGAGCGCTTGGTCTTGGTGAAAATGACGGTGCGGCCCCGACCCTCGGCGCGCAGAATACGGCCGACCAGTTCGTCCTTATCGAGGGGGTGGGCCCGGTAAATAACCTGGCGAATCGAGGCCTTGGTCATGGTCTCTTCTTCGCCGGATTCAGCGCGGATGTGCATGGGGCGGCTCATGTAACGGCGGGCCATGGTCAGGACGGGCCCGGGCATGGTCGCCGAGAAGAGCATGGTCTGGCGCACTTCGGGAACGGCTGAGAGAATACGCTCCACATCGGGCAGGAAGCCCAGGTCAAGCATTTCGTCGGCCTCATCGAGCACCACAATCTTAATCTGGGTTAGATTGAGGTACTTCTGGCGGTGCAGGTCAATCAGGCGGCCCGGGGTGCCCACAACCAGCTCAACCCCCTTTTGTAGTTCTTTGACCTGGGTGTCGTAGGGGCGGCCGCCGTAGAGGGTAGCTACTCGCACACCGCTCTTTGAGGCAGCAACAGAGAGGCTATCGCCCACCTGGATAGCCAGTTCGCGGGTGGGAACGATAATCAGGGCCTGGGGGGCACCGGGGGTGGGAAGCTGCTTGAAGGCGTCCGAACCCGGGACAGCAAGGCTCTGCAGGGCAGGCAGACCAAAGCCCAGGGTTTTACCGGTACCGGTCTTAGCCTGACCGATGATGTCCTGGCCAGACAGGGCCACCGGCAGGGTCAGGGCCTGAATGGGGAAGGGGGAGACGATGCCCTTCTCGGCGAGGGCATCGGCAATGTCTTGGCGCACGCCGTAGTCGGCGAAAGTTTTAGTGGTATCAGGGTTAGTCACGAATCGTGTTCCTTATAGAGTGAGGCCCCGGCCCGGGGCAAACGAGGAAGCCGATCGTGGGTTTTCATGCAGCAAAGAAGCTCTATCAACCGCCGGGCGGACGCTTGCAGGGCGTTGGGCGGGAGAGCTAAAGGCAGGTGAGTCTATACGGATGGTACGACCGGGCAACCAAATAACTTCTTTATTCTACCGCCAAGTGCCGTAAATGTAAGAGGGGCCCCGGGAGTTTTGCGTCAAACTCCCGGGCCCCTCTGGCTGAGTAAGCCCGGTGTTACTGGCCGATACCGAAGCCGATGCGGTGCTTGGTTTCAGCGCCCAGCTCGACATAGCCGATGTTAGCTGCCGGAACCAGGGTAGTGGAGCCCTTAGAATCAGTCAGTTCCAGGATGCCGCCCTGTTCAAGAGCCGCAGCGACCTTGGCGCGGACGTCTGAGGCGGTTTCGTCGGTGTCGATGACGACCTGGCTGGGCACGTTGAGTACACCAATCTTAATTTCCATGAGGTTTCCTTTCGATGGTTCCCTACCTGGTTGCAGGGGGTCTCTGCCCACCAGTCTACGTGAGTAAGGGTAGGAAAGGGGCGGGGTTTCGGTCTGAGCTGACAGGGTAGAGAAAGGCTGCAACAGCAGGGGAGCGCTACTCCCAATCCTCGTCGATGATGGAGATGCCGCCCCAGGCCAGACGGAAGACTGCGCGCTCAGCCATTGCAAGCTGCTGGGGTGAGGCATCGGTGCCGATGACCATGTGGGCAGCTGCCTGCACCATGCCGGTGAGCATGCGGGCCGTCATCAGGGCCTCTTCAAAGGGCATACCCGCATTGGGTGCTAGTACCTCGGCGATTCGCCTGGCGATAGTAATGTGCATGTTTTCGGTGCGTTCTTGCACCGCGTAGTCGTTCTGAATGTCGGATTCAAAGATGACGCGGTAGCCTGCCACATTGGTGCGAGCAAAGCTGAAGAAGGCGCCGATGACGCACTCCACACGTTCGCGGTTGACCTTGGTGGCATAGAGGGGCTGCACCAGCTGGGTCATGAGGTTATTGATTTGTTCATCGAGCACGGCCAGGTAGAGGTCACGTTTGCCGGTGAAATGCTGATAGAGCACGGGCTTGGTCACATTAGAGGCGGTGGCGATGTGGTCCATGGTGGTGGCGTGGTAGCCCTGGGAAGCAAAAACACGCACGGAGTTGCCGATGAGCTGCTGGCGGCGCAGGTCTTTGGGCAGGCGGGAGGCCCCGGACGGGTCGATGGGGGCGCCGGGACCGGAGTCAGCTGAAAATATGGTGGTAGACATCGTTGCGGCCGAACCTTTGGGGTGGTGGGCGGACGGGGGCGCGGCTGGTGGGGTGCCTGCCTGCTAGGAGGCGTCGGTTTGGGGCTCGGCCTCTTCGGGGGTTTCTTGCACTTCAATACCGTAGAGGGCTTCGAGGGCCGCTACATAGTCGTCTACCCGGCCTTCGCGTGCCATGTCTCGGGCGCGGACGGTCGGGGTGTGCAGGAGGGACTTGACCATGCGGCGCATTGCGAGTTCAAGCTGTTCAGTTGCTGCGGTGCACCCGTACTGGTTGTGCACTTTAGCTAGCTCGGCGTCGAGTACGCTCATGGTGTGTTGTCTGAGAGCAACAATAGCAGCGTCGACGCTGCGGGCTTTCTCTTTAATGGAGAATTCTGCGGCGGCTTCGTCCACAATTGTGCGGGCAGTGTGCACGGACTCTACGGTCTCTTCGGGGGCGGCCAGGCACACCGATTCGAGGGTAATGAGTTCTACCTCGGGTAGGTCTGCTACCTCGGGGGCGAAGTCGCGGGAGAGCGCTAAATCAAGGATGACGCGCTTGCCGGCGGGGATTTCGATGGGGAGCATGGGGGAGGCACCGCCCGAGCAGCCGATGATGATATCGGCCGCTGCCATCTGCTCGTGCAGTTCCCCGTGGGGCACTGCCTGCACCCCGCGTTTGTCGGCAAAAGTGGCTGCACGATCTGAGCGGGAGTATATCCAGATATCGGTTGTCCCCCGAGAGTGCAGGGCAGCTACAGTGGCCCCGGCGTAGGCGCCGGTGCCAAAGACCAGAACCCGACGCTTCTCCCAGGTTTTGTCGGCGATGTCATCGGCCATATCCAGGGCAACCGACACGATGGAGCGGCCCCGGGAGCCTAGCATGGTTTGCTGGCCGACCCTGCGGGCGGTTTGGGCGCCGTGTTCAAAGAGGCGCACCAGGTTGCCGGTGGCTCGTCCTTGTTCCTGGGAGAGAGACAGGGCGCGGCGCACCTGGCCGGTGATTTCGCGTTCACCCACAACGGCCGACTCTAGGCCTGATGCCACAGTAAAGAGGTGGTGGGCTGCATCGGTATTCACCAGCACATCAAAGCTGTTCTCTACCAGGTCATAGGAAAGCCCGGACCGCTGGGAGATCAGGTCAAAGATGTGCTCTGAGGCGGTAGCAACATCGTTGGCGATGTTCTGGTCGGTTGCCCCCGGCTTGCTGGGGATCTCTGCGTAGAGCTCTAAGCGGTTGCAGGTAGACAAAATCACCTCACCACGAATGCCGGTGCGTTCAAGATCTCGGTGGATTTTCTCAACGCCTTCGCTGAGGTAAGCCACGGTGGTGAGGTCGACGGAGCGATGCGATGCTACAAGGCTGAAAATAGTCACGACGGCTCTATTATAGACAGCTCCCTATTGGGGGTCTGGTGACAGGTTGTCTCTAAAGTTGTGCTTTAAACTTGGCAGAATGGTGTATATGAGTCAGACCGTGTCATCAGCGCTGCGCCAGCGCCCCCTGCTCACCGACGAGCAGCTTGCCCACCTGCCCGCTACCCACCCCCTGAAGACCGCCGGTACTGGCGAGTCAGCCATGATTCGCACCCTGACCGGGCGCGAAGCCGAGCACGCCCCGGTCTGGTTTATGCGCCAGGCAGGACGCTCCCTGCCCGAGTACCGCGAAATTCGCGAGGGAATTCCCATGCTGGATTCCTGCCTCAACCCTGAGCTGGCCGCAGAAATTACGGTTCAGCCGGTGCATCGCCACAAGGTCGATGCCGGTATCTTCTTCTCGGATATCGTCATCCCCATGAAGCTAGCTGGCGTGGGAGTCGATATCGTTCCCGGGCGAGGTCCCGTGCTCGATGCCCCCGTCCGCACCCTCGACGATATTAATAACCTGCCCGAACTCGAAGACTCAGCCCTCGACCCCATTCGAGAAGCCGTTGCTCTGACCGTTGAGAAGCTAGGTTCCACCCCACTCATCGGCTTTGCCGGTGCCCCCTTCACCGTGGCCGCCTACATGGTAGAGGGCGGGCCCTCCCGCGACCACCTGCGTCCGCGCACCATGATGCACTCCGACCCCGAAGCCTGGGCGGCCCTGGGCGCCTGGGCCGCCCGCACCTCAGCCCAGTTCCTGGCAGCCCAGATTGAGGCGGGTGCCTCAGCCGTGCAGCTCTTCGACTCCTGGGCAGGGTCCCTGGGTGAGGCCGACTACCGCCGCTTCGTTATGCCCCACTCCGCAGCTACCCTCGCTGCCGTTGAACACTACGGGGTGCCCCGCATCCACTTTGGTACCGGCACCGCCGAACTGCTGCCCGCCATGCTTGAAGCCGGGGCCGACGTCATCGGCGTTGACTACCGCCTGCCCCTCTCCGAAGCCCAACGCCGTTTGGGCGGGGGTATAGTGCTACAGGGCAATATCGACCCGGCCCTACTTGCCTCGGGCTGGGATGCCCTCGCCGCCCATACCGATGCGGTTCTTGAAGAAGGACGCTGCGCCCCGGCCCACGTGGTTAACCTGGGGCACGGGGTGCCCCCGACCACCGACCCCACCGTCCTGACCCGCCTGGTCGACTACATCCACACCTCAACCCGCAAAGGCTAGGAAAAAGAACCCCATGGCACAGCACCAGCACCTGCACAACACCGCCCTGGTGGTTGGCGGCGGCATCTCGGGCCTGCTCGCAGCCCGCGAACTAGCCCGCGCCGGTAAGAAAGTCACCCTGGTTGAACGGGAAAGCCACCTGGGAGGTGCCGTAGGCTCCCACCAGTTAGCCGGTCTGGTGTTGGACTCTGGTGCTGAGTCCTTCGCAACCCGTACCGACGCGGTTCGCAACCTGCTCACCGACCTGGGGCTGGCTGACCGTATCGTGATGCCCGAGCCTCTTGGGTCCTGGCTCTACCTGCCCACTGGGCCCTACCCCTCACCGTCCACCGGTGTTCTGGGCATTCCCGGCAGCCTCGATGACCCGGCCCTCAAAAAAATTCTGGGCCGGGCAGGCTATCGCCGCGCCAAGCTCGATGCCATGCTGCCGCGCTCAGCCGGGTCTAACGCCAAAACCCTGGGGGAGCTGGTGCGGGTGCGTCTGGGCCAGCAGGTGCTCGACCAGCTAGTTGCCCCGGTGGTATCGGGTGTGCACTCGGTCCACCCCGACCAGCTAGAAATCGCCACCATCGCCCCCGGTCTGCTGACCGGCCTCCGCGAGCTAGGCTCCCTTACCGCAGCCAGTGCCCGCCTGCGGGCCGCCTCACCGGCAGGATCCCAGGTTGCCGGTATCGAAGGCGGCATGAACCAGCTCTCCGAGGCTCTCGTGGACGACCTGCTCCGTCAGCGCGTGCGCATCGTCAGCGGCTTCGACACCATCGCCGTGGACCGCGACCCCGTTACCGGCGGGTGGACGGCCATCCAGCGCCAGCCCGAATACGGCGAAAAATCAGCCATTATCCGCGGCGAACTGCTGGTGGTAGCCACCGACGCCCAGACCTCTATCCGCCTGCTTGGGCCCCACCTACCGGCGTCCGCCCTGCCCGCCGTTTCCCCCGGCCCCGAAGTCGCCCTGGTCTCCCTGGTACTCGACCAGCCAGCCCTTGACGCCGCCCCGCGCGGTACCGGTCTACTGGTGAGCGAAGCTTCCACCGGCGTGCGCGCCAAGGCCCTCACCCACGCCACCGCCAAGTGGGCCTGGGTTGCAGAACGGGCAGGGGTAGGGCGCCACGTGGTACGCCTGTCCTACGGACGCGGCAAGGACCACGACACCTCACCGCTCTCAGAGCTGGCCCTGCACGATGACCAGCTGGTCACCCTGGGCCTCCACGACGCAGGTCACCTGCTGGGCGTACCCATCACCAAGAGCCACCTGGTTGCAGCGGATGTCGTGCGCTGGCGCAGCGCCCTGCCCTCCACCACGCCGGGGCACAGGGACCGCGTCACCGCCTTCCGCTCGGCCCTCGCCGACCTGCCCGGTGCCACCGCCGTTGGAGCCTGGATTGCCGGAACCGGCCTGGCAGCCGTCACCGCAGACACCCAGGAACATCTGAGGCGCTTCATCCAAAAAACACCGACACATCAGCTACCGACTAGGTAGCGGCTACTAGCCCTCAACGTCCCACATTGAAAGGTAACCCCATGTCACACCACGGTAACCCCGCAGAACACGCCCACGGCGCCAGCTCATACGGCGGCGCAGGTCACGGCTCAGGTGGTCACGGCTCAGCTGGTCACGGCTCAGCTGGTCACGGCGCTTACAGCCACGGTGCCGGCTCATACGGCAGCAGCGGCCGTCCGCCCATGCCCACCGCCAAGGACGCCCAGGGCAAAATTCAGGGCCAACGCCCCGGCGAAGTAGCCGAAGGCGACAGCCAGTTCCACTACGCCCTCTACACCGTTTTTGCCCGCGAAGGTGTAGCCGACTCCGCCGCTACCGGAGCCGAGGCCACCGCCGAACTCGAAGCCCTGGTTGCCGAGCTCGAAGCCAAGGGCGTGATCACCCGCGGCTTCTACGATGTCTCAGCCATGCGCAACGACGCTGACGTGATGGTCTGGGTCCACGGCGCTGTCCCCGAAGACCTGCAGGCAGCGATCCGCAGCTTCCGCCGCACTAAAGCCTTCTCTGGCACCAAGATTGCCTGGTCCACCATGGGCGTACACCGCGACGCCGAATTCTCAGCCGGTCATACCCCCACCTTCGCCAAGGGTATTGCCCCCGAACAGTGGGTCTGCGTCTACCCCTTCGTGCGCTCCTTCGACTGGTACACCATCAACCCCGAAAAGCGCCGCGAGGTCATGAAGAACCACGGCATGAAGGGCATCGACTTCCCCGAGATACTACCCAACACCATCGCCACCTTCGGCCTGAACGACTACGAGTGGCTCATCGCCCTCGAAGCTCCTGAACTGGTACTCATCGTTGATCTCATGCGCTCCTTCCGCAATACCGAAGCCCGCCACTTCGTGCGCGAAGAAATCCCCTTCTACACCGGCCGCCGCATCGAGGCCGCCGAGGTTGCCCAGGTGATCGCGTAATGACTACCCAGCTCCCTAACGACATCATCCCCAACCAGACCGACCCGGCCAACACCGCCTCCAACGGCCCGGCTGTGCTCGATGAGAGCACCATCGGCACCTACACCAGCGAGCGCACCCTCACTCGCCCCCGCGCGTCCGCCCCGCAGGACTACGACCTGGTGATTCTCTCATCCTTTGGCGGCCCCGAAGGGCAGGACGATGTGATCCCCTTCCTGCGCAACGTCACCGCCGGTCGCGGCATCCCCGACGAACGCCTCGAAGAAGTCGCCACCCACTACCGGGCCAACGGCGGTGTCTCACCCATCAACGAGCAGAACCGCGCCCTACTGGCTGCCCTGCGTCAGGCTATGGCTGAAAAGGGCCCGGATATCGAAATCACCTGGGCCAACCGCAACTGGGAGCCCTACGTCAACGACGTGGTCCAGCAGGCCTATGACGAGGGTAAACGCAAGATTCTTGTGCTGGCCACCAGCGCCTACCCCGGCTACTCCTCCTGCCGTCAGTACCGCGAAGACTACGGAATCGCCCTCGAAAAGCTGGGGTTAGAGGGCAAACTGCAGATCGACAAGGTCCGCCAGTTCTGGGACACCCCCGGCTTCATCCAGCCCTTTATCGACGGCCTGGTTGAGGGGCTTGCGGACGTCCGCGCCCAGCTTGCTGCCGCCCAGCAGGCTGCCGCGGGTAACGGAAAAATCCGCATCATGTTCTGCACCCACTCCGTACCCACCAGCGCCGCCAACGAGGCAGGCCCCCGCGGCGTCGACTACGAAGGCGGCTCCGCCTACGTTGAGAAGCACCTGGAGGCTGCCCGTGCCGTCCTCGCCGGAGTACAGGCCGTTGACCCCGCCCTCCTCGATGAAGTCGACTGGGAACTGGTCTACCAGTCCCGCTCCGGCCCGCCCTCCATGCCCTGGCTCGAACCCGACGTCAACGACGCCCTCGAAGCCCTTGACGGTAAGGTCGATGGCATCGTGCTCGTGCCCCTCGGCTTCGTCTCAGACCACATGGAAGTCAAATGGGACCTCGACACCGAAGCCCTCGACACCTGCAAGCGCCTCGGCTTCGCGGCAACACGCACTCCCACCCCCGGCACCCACCCCGCCTACGTTGAGGGCCTGCGCCAGCTAATCGCCGAGCGCGTAGCCTCCACCGCCCCCGCCCAGGACGCCGATGGCGTGCAGGCAGCGCGCCAGTCCGTCTGCGGCGGAAACGGCTGGTTCGACGCCTGCAACCCCGACTGCTGCAAGTCCCAGCGCCCCGGCTCCGAGAAGCCGGTGATTGCTGATTACCAGGGCTAGTAGGCTGGACTGGTAGGCGGCAGGGGCAAGTTTGGTGCGGTGCGTAAGCGTGCGCCGCGCCGGCAGCCGCTCTCGCTCCTCGCCTGGGGGCTCGTCGCGATTCACCGCCAGCCCCGATCCACGTCGGCTTTCGGCGCACGCTATCGCACCTCCCGAAGCCCCTGAACCCAAGCTCCTAACCTCGGGACTTAAACTCTGACAAAGATTGCACGAAAGGACGCTCATTGGCAGCTCGAACATTTACCGTAGGCACGCGCGGGTCGGCTCTTGCGACCACCCAGACTGGCTGGGCTGTTGAGCGTATGCGGGAGACGACCGGCATTGAGCTAGAGACCGTCACCGTCAAAACTGAGGGGGACGTGCTCACCGGCCCCCTGTCTCAACTGGGTGGTACCGGTGTTTTTGCTGCGACCCTGCGCGCCCGCCTGCTCGATGGGGGAGTGGATGTGGCCGTCCATTCCCTGAAAGACCTGCCCAGCGCGCCCTGCCCGGGGCTGACCGTCGCCGCCACCCCGGAGCGGGAGGACCCCCGGGATGCCCTGTGCGCCCGGGACGGTCTGACCCTCGCTACCCTGCCTGCTGGTGCCCGAGTGGGCACGGGGTCGCCGCGTCGGGCCGCCCAGCTGCTGGCTATCCGTCCTGACCTCACCATTGTTGATATCCGCGGTAATGTGGGTACCCGCCTGGCCCGCGTGGCTGGCAATGAGCACTACGGGGTGGGTGCCCACGGCCTGCATGGTGAGAAGAAGCTTGGCGCTATCACCGGTGATTGTGATGCGGTTGTGCTGGCTGCTGCCGGTCTGCACCGCCTGGGCCTTGCTGAGACCATCACCGAGTACCTGAGGGTCGACAGGGTTGTGCCCGCTCCCGGTCAGGGGGCTCTCGCTATCGAAATTCGTACCGGGGATACCGGTGAGCAAACAGAGCTGGGGCAGGCTGTAGCCGCTGTCAACCACACCGAGACCCAGCTGGCTGTGACCGCTGAGCGCGCCCTGCTCCGCCGCCTTGAAGCGGGCTGCGCCGCCCCCATTGGGGCTTACGCCCTGGTGGACGCTGGCCAGCTCGTCCTTAACATCGCTGTGGCTAATCCCGACGGCACCGAGCTGCTGCGGCATACCGTGCAGACAGAGACCCTGTCGGTAGAAGCCGCCGCCTTCCTCGGTACCCAGGCCGCCGATGACCTGTTAGGTATGGGCGCTGCCGCCCTCGCCGGTCTTGAAGGCGGTGCCTAGAGCCGTGACTACCTACCTCATCACCCGACCCCCGGCCAAGGCCACCGCGCTGACCAGCGCTCTTCTGGAGCAGGACGCCGAAGCGAAGCTGCTCTACGCCCCCATCCTTGACCCCGTAGGCACCGAACCAGAAGACTGGGAAGAGGTAGCCTTCGCCCTGATCCGCGGGGAATTCTCCTGGGTTACCTTCACCTCGGTCAACGGGGTACTGGGCCTAGATACCCTGGCACAGGGGCTGGGCCAAAGCCTGGTCGAACTGTTAGGCACTGCCCAAATCGCAGCCGTCGGCCGGGCTACCGAGGCAGCCCTGGTTGAGCGGGGCCTGCTGGTCGACTTCGTACCCGAAACCCAGTCAGCAGCCGGAATGGTCGACGAGTGGCTCATCGACGAAGAATGGGATAACCCCATGGGCGAAACCATCTTGGCCGTCCAGGGAACCACAGCTTCACCGACCCTCGAAGAAGGGCTCACCGACTACGGCTACACCGTAGCCACCCTACCGGTCTACGACATGCTGCCCTATCCAGCAGCGAACCCCCTGACCGACCAGAACCCCGCTGAGACCGATGCTCAGTCAGGTTCCGCGCTCACCCTGGGCGAGGCCGTCACCGCGCTCGCTACCACCGACGTCCTGATTGCAACCTCGCCCC
>DXCN01000024.1 GCA_019115985.1 Candidatus Rothia avicola
GGCGGGTTGAGATGTCGTAGTCGGTTGATACGGTCTCGGGGTTGCAGTTGACCATGACGGTCTCGTAGCCGGCCTCGCGCAGCACCATGGAGGCGTGGACGCAGGAGTAGTCGAACTCGATACCCTGGCCGATACGGTTGGGGCCGGAGCCCAGAATCATGATCGAGGGCTTCTCGTGGTGGGCTACCTCGTCCTCCTGGTCGTAGGAAGAATAGTGGTAGGGGGTGAAAGCCTCGAACTCGGCGGCACAGGTATCGACGGTCTTGAAGACGGGGCGGATGTTCAGGGCGTGGCGGATACCGCGCACTACTGCCTCGCTCATGCCGAGAATTTCACCGATCTGAGCGTCGGAGAAACCGTGACGCTTGGCCAGGCGCAGGGTGCGCTCGTCCAGGGTCTTAGAGGCGGCGATTTCTGCGGCAACCTCGTTGAGGAGCACCAGCTGGTCAAGGAACCAGGGGTCAATGGCGGTTGCCTCGTACATCTGCTCGACGGTAGCACCAGCCAGCAGGGCTCGCTGGACCTGGAAGATACGGTCGGTGGTAGCGGTCTTGCTCTGCTCAATCAGGGCGGCTAGCTCATCCGCACTGAGATCGGGGTTATCGAAACGGAAGGTTGAGCCCTTCTGCTCCATGGAGCGCATTGCCTTCTGCAGGGCTTCGGTGAAGTTGCGGCCCAGGGCCATGGCCTCGCCCACCGACTTCATGGTGGTAGTCAGGGTGGGGTCTGCTGCCGGGAACTTCTCGAAGGCAAAGCGGGGAACCTTGACCACAACGTAGTCGAGGGTGGGTTCGAAGGAGGCCGGGGTCTTCTGGGTGATGTCGTTGGGAATCTCGTCCAGGGTGTAGCCCAGGGAGAGCTTGGTGGCGATCTTTGCAATCGGGAAGCCGGTTGCCTTTGATGCCAGAGCGGACGAGCGGGACACGCGGGGGTTCATTTCGATGACGATGACGCGGCCGGTTGCCGGGTCGATGGCGAACTGGATGTTACAGCCGCCGGTGTCAACGCCAACCTCACGAATCACATTGATGGCGATGTCGCGAAGCTTCTGGTACTCGCGGTCGGTGAGGGTGAGGGCGGGCGCTACGGTGATGGAGTCACCGGTGTGTACGCCCACGGGGTCAAAGTTTTCGATGGAGCAGACGACAACTACGTTATCGTTCTTATCTCGCATCATTTCCAGCTCATATTCCTTCCAGCCCAGGATGGATTCTTCGAGCAGGACCTCGCTGGTGGGGCTGTACTGGATGCCGGCACCGGCGATGCGGTGCAGGTCTTCTTCGTTGTAGGCCATACCCGAGCCCAGGCCGCCCATGGTGAAGGAGGGGCGCACGACCATGGGGTAGCCCAGTTCCTTGGCAGCTTCGAGGGCTTCTTCCATGGTGTGCACGATGACGGAGCGGGCAGATTCGCCCCCTGCACGTTCGACGACGCCCTTGAAGGCCTCGCGGTCTTCGCCCAGGTTGATAGCTTCGATGTTAGCGCCGATGAGCTCTACGCCGTATCTGTCGAGAACGCCCTGCTCATCGAGGGAGATAGCCGCGTTGAGGGCGGTCTGGCCACCGAGGGTGGGCAGAATGGCGTCGGGCTTTTCCTTAGCAATAATCTTTTCGATGACCTCGGGGGTAATCGGTTCGATGTAGGTTGCGTCGGCAAACTCGGGGTCGGTCATGATGGTGGCCGGGTTGGAGTTGACCAGAATGACGCGCACGCCTTCTTCTTTGAGAACGCGCAGGGCCTGGGTGCCCGAGTAGTCGAATTCGGCGGCCTGACCAATGACGATCGGGCCAGAACCGATGACGAGGATTGAGTTGAGATCGTTACGCTTCGGCATGGTTCGGTGTCCTTAGTTCTTCTTCTCGAGCATGAGATCGATGAAACGGTCAAAGAGGTAGGCAGCGTCGTGGGGGCCAGCGGCTGCTTCAGGGTGGTACTGCACCGAGAAGGCGGGGATGTCGAGGCAGCGGAGGCCTTCGACCACCCGGTCGTTGAGGCCCACGTGGGAGACCTCGACTCGGCCGAACTCTTCGTTGGGGGCAGTGACAGCGCCGTCCAGCGGGGCGTCTACGGCGAAGCCGTGGTTCTGGGCGGTGATTTCTACCTTGCCGGTGGTGCGGTCCATGACGGGCTGGTTGATACCGCGGTGGCCGAAGGGCAGCTTGTAGGTACCGAAGCCCAGGGCGCGGCCCAGCAGCTGGTTACCGAAGCAGATACCGAAGAAGGGGGTACCGGTGCGCAGGACGGACTGCAGGAGCTGAACCTGGTCGTCCGCGGTTGCGGGGTCGCCGGGGCCATTGGAGAAGAAAACACCGTCGGGGTTGAGAGCGGTGATGTCTTCGAGGGTGGCGGTAGCGGGCAGCACGTGCACGCGGACGCCGCGCTCGGCAAAGCGCTTCGGGGTCATGGCCTTGATACCCAGGTCGAGGGCAACCAGGGTGGCTTTGACGTCGCCGTCCCAGCCCTGGTCAGCGGGTTCTACGATGTAGGCCTCTTCAATAGAAACGGAGTCAGCCAGCTTCTGGCCCTTCATTTCGGCTGCTGCCTGTACCTGGGCAACCAGGTCTGCCAGGGGAAGCTCAGCCTCTGCACCGGTGAAGATACCGGCGCGCATGGAACCGGCGCTGCGCAGGTGGCGGGTCAGGGCGCGGGTGTCGATGCCCTGGATGCCAACGATTCCCTGCTCTACCAGTTCCTCGTCGAGGGAACGCTCTGAGCGCCAGTTGGAGGGGCGGCGGGCAGCGTCGCGCACGGCGTAGCCTGCTACCCAGATTTTGCGGGATTCGGCGTCCTCTGTGTTGACGCCGGTATTGCCGATATGGGGTGCGGTCTGAACCACGATCTGCCCCGCGTAGGAGGGGTCGGTCAGGGTTTCCTGGTAGCCGGTCATGCCGGTTGAGAAGACCGCTTCGCCAAGGGTCTTGCCGGTGGCGCCGTAGCTTTCGCCGCGGTAGAAGGTACCGTCTTCAAGGACGAGTACTGCTGCATGTGGGGTGGGTGCCGGGTGGGACATTCACACACTTCCTGTTGGTTGGTGTAGTCACCTGCAATCAGCAGGTGGAAACTTAGGGTCGGGCCAGGGTGTCGTGGCCGACGGTTGCCTGGGGCGCGATAGCTGCAACGGCATCGAGGATTGACTTTTTGTCAGCCGCATAGCGGGTGCGGAAGCCGGTATCGACGGGGTTGCCGTTGAGTGACCAGGAGAGGACGGCCAGGCCGTCCTTTTCGACGAACTTACCGTTCATACCGGCTTCGGTGCGCACACCGATAATGTCGCTGGCGGGAATCCAGATATCTTGGGACCCGTTGCGCATAATGATGACAGCGTCCTCGTAGACGAAGAAGACACCGGTTGATTTCACGCCCAGGGTGTTAGTGGCGATACGGTCGAGCCAGTCCCCCATGACGGTAGTGGCAACATAGGTGCCGGGTACCGCAAGTAGGGATTCGGCGTCGTCGTAGCGCTCAGGCACATCGAGCAGGGTGCCGGTGTGAACCTGACGCTGCTTCCTACTCTTCCAGCCCTGCCACATAGCCCAGAAGATGAGGGCGGCAACAAGGGCCAGAATCAGGGTGGGAATTAGCTTGTCAGACACGGGCACTCTCCTAGCTGGTTACTGAGCGGACGGGGTGTTCAGTGCACCGTCGAGAACGGTGGGGTGACCGCCGAAGAAGGTGGCTACGACCGCGCCGGGCACTTCCAGGCCCCGGTAGGGGTTGTTCTTGCCCTTGGTGGCCTGGGCAGCGGGGTCGATGATGCGGGTTGCGGCAGGGTTGACCAGCACCAGGTGGGCGGGCTCCCCCGCTTCGAGCGGACGCCCCTGGTCGGCTGCGAGGCCGATTTCTGCGGGCTTGGTGCTCATGATGCGGGCAACGTCGGCCCAGGTGATGTAGCCGGTATCAACCAGGGTCTTCTGGATGATAGACAGGGCCTGTTCAAGGCCGGTCATACCGTTGGCGGCACAGGCCCACTCGCAGTCCTTGGATTCAGCGGGGTGGGGTGCGTGGTCGGTGCCGATGATGTCGATGATGCCGTCGGCAACTGCCTGACGTAGGGCCAGCACGTCCTCTTCGGTGCGCAGGGGAGGGTTGACCTTGTAGACGGGGTCGTAGGTGCGCACCAGCTCATCAGTCAGTAGCAGGTGATGGGGGGTGACCTCGGCGGTTACCTTGATGCCACGTGCCTTGGCCCAGCGCACGATTTCCACGGAGCCCTTGGTTGAGAGGTGGCAGATGTGTAGGCGGGAGCCAACGTGTTCAGCCAGCAGCACGTCGCGGGCGATGATGGATTCTTCAGCAACAGCGGGCCAGCCAGCCAGACCCAGTTCTGCTGACACCTTCCCCTCGTTCATCTGGGCACCTTCGGTCAGGCGGGGTTCCTGGGCGTGCTGGGCGATGACGCCGTTGAAGGTCTTCACGTATTCCAGGGCTCGACGCATCAGGGCCGGGTCCCAGACGCACATGCCGTCGTCTGAGAAGACGCGCACCTGGGCACGAGATTCGGCCATAGCCCCGATATCTGAGAGGCGCTCCCCTGCCAAACCCACGGTTACAGCACCGATGGGCTGAACCTTGACCCAGCCCGAGTTTTTACCCAGCTCGTAGACCTGCTCCACCACGCCGGCGGTATCGGCAACGGGGTTAGAATTAGCCATGGCGAAGACGGCAGTGTAGCCGCCCAGGGCTGCGGCACGGGTGCCGGTTTCGACGGTTTCGGCGTCTTCCTGGCCGGGTTCACGCAGGTGGGTGTGTAAGTCGACCAGGCCGGGCAGGGCGATAAGCCCCTGGGCCTCGACGACCTGGGCGGAAGCGTCCTCAAGGTTCTCGCCAATTTCAGCGATGAGGCCGTCCTTGATTAGAATATCGGCGGTTTTCTCACCTAGCAGTGAGGCGCCCTTGATGAGGTAAACAGATTCAGTCATTGTTTCTCTTTCGTCCAGGGCTTAGGAGCCGGGGTAGAAGTCGTGAGCGGAGCCGCCGGTCATGAGCAGATAAAGTACCGCCATACGTACAGACACACCGTTAGTCACCTGGCGCAGCACCCAGGATCGGGGTGAGTCTGCTGCTTCGGCGCAGATTTCGAGGCCGCGGTTCATGGGACCGGGGTGCAGGATAGCGGTTTCGTGGGTGGACGCGTCAAGGCGGGCAAAGCGCTCGGGGGTAAGCCCCCACAGGCGGGAGTATTCTTCGGATGAGGGGAAGAAGGCCGCGTTCATACGTTCTTTCTGGATACGCAACATCATTACCGCGTCAACCCCCGACTCGATGGCGTCGTCGAGGTTATAGTAAATCTCTGCCGGCCAGTTTTCGATATCTACCGGGAGCAGGGTGGGCGGGGCTACGAACTTGACGGTTGCTCCCAGGGTGTGGAGCAGCCAGAGGTTGGAGCGGGCCACGCGGGAGTGCAGGATATCGCCCACAATCGCTACTCGCAGCCCCTCTAGGGTGAGGCCGCGGGTTGTGACGCCCTCAACCTGGGCCTTGAACTGGCGCAGGGTCATGGCGTCCAGCAGGGCCTGGGTGGGGTGGGCGTGGGTGCCGTCACCGGCGTTGATCACGGGTACGTCAATCCAGCCGGCTTCAGCCAGACGCTGGGGGGCACCCGATGCGCTGTGGCGAATCACCACTGCGTCGGCGTTGATTGCTGCCAGGGTCTGGGCGGTGTCTTTGAGAGACTCCCCCTTAGAGACAGATGAGCCCTTGGCCGAGAAGTTGATGATGTCGGCAGACAGGCGCTTTTCGGCGGCCTCGAAGGACAGGCGGGTGCGAGTCGAGTCTTCAAAGAAGAGGTTGACCACGGTGCGCCCCTGGAGCACGGGGAGTTTCTTGACTTCGCGCTGGCCGACCTCGCCCATGTAGTCGGCGGTATCGAGAATGTTGAGGGCGTCGTCAAGGGAGAGATCCTTGGTATCGAGCAGGTGACGCACGGCTACTCCCCTCCCTCTTGGGCTGAGGTGATGGAGTGGGCGGGCTGGGAAATAATCACCTTGTCGTCTTCGCCGTCGATGGAGGAGAGCAACACCTTCACCGATTCATGGGTGTTGGTGGGCAGGTTCTTTCCCACGTGATCTGCACGGATGGGGAGCTGGCGGTGGCCGCGGTCAACCAGCACAGCGAGGCGGACGGCGCCGGGCCGGCCGTAGTCCTTGAGGGCATCGAGGGCGGCGCGGATGGTGCGCCCTGAAAAAAGTACATCGTCAACGAGAACGACAGTGCGGCCTTCAACCCCTGCTGCGGGCAGGCGGGTGGGCTCAGGCGTCCGCCCCGGTTTTGAAAGTAGGTCATCACGGTACATGGTGATGTCAAGCTGCCCCAGAGAAAAAGCGGGATTAAAGCCGGAATCTGTCTGGGCGATTTTATCGGCCAGACGCTGGGCTAAGGGGAAGCCTCGGCGCGGAATACCCAGGAGAACCAGGTTCTCGCTACCCTTGTTGGCTTCAAGAATTTCGTGGGCGATACGAGTAAGAGCTCGCTCGATGTCGGCAGACTCTAGGATGACCCGGTGGGCTCCTGCAGATACGTCGGTGGGTATACCGGTGGTATC
>DXCN01000025.1 GCA_019115985.1 Candidatus Rothia avicola
CATGCGTTCGGTTTCGACCCGGGCCTTCATCCGGCAGATTTCGGTAACCTTCTCAGCGGAGAAGGTGGTGGGGTACCGGTAGGGGTCGATGAGCTCAATAAAAGCTGCCCCTACGTATTCGGAGCCCGCGAAGGGACGGGCCCGCAACAGGGCCTGGAACTCCCAGGTATCGGCCCAGCGCTCGTAGTATTCGCGGAAAGATTCCAGCGAGCGGACCATGGCGCCTGCCTTGCCTTCGGGGCGCAGGTCAGCGTCGATTTCGAGCACTTTTTCGGCGCGGATCGGCGGGCTGGTGGGTTGTTTGAGCAGGGCGACCATGCGGTTGATGAGGTCGGTGGCTTCGGTTTGGGCGGCTTTTTCGTCGGCTCCGTCGCGCGGTATGTGCACGTACATGAGGTCGGAGTCTGAGCCGTAGCCGATTTCGGCCCCGCCCTGGCGGCCCATGGCGATGACCGCTACGTCGGTCAGCGGGGTGCGGCCATCGATGTAGGTTTCTCGTTCGGCGATGGCAAGAGCCGACTGGATGGCTCCCCGGTCGATGTCGGAGAGGCCGTGGGCTACTTCTGCGTTGCTGTTGATGCCGAGCGCTTCGCCCATGGCGAGGCGGAGAATTTCGCGGCGGCGCACCATGCGGACGGCTCGGATCGCTTCGGCTGAGTAGGTGTGGCGGGTGAGCTGGGAGCGCAGTTCCCCGATGATGACGTCGGTGGCGCGGGGTTTGAGGTCTTCGGTGCGGTCCAGCCAGGCGATAGGCTCCGGGGTGTCTTCCAGCAGGTCGGTGATGAAGCGGGAGGACGCCAGCAGGGTGCAGAGGCGCTCTGCAGCGGCCGGTGAGTCGCGGAGCATTCGCAGGTACCAGGGGGTGCCGCCCAGGGACTCGCTGATACGGCGGAAGCCGAGCAGGCCGGCGTCCGGGTCCACGCCCTTGGCGAACCAGCCGAGAAGCACGGGCATGAGGGTCCGCTGGATTTCGGCTGAGCGGCGTAGACCCTTGGTGAGGGCTTCGATGTGGCCCATGGCGCGGCGCGGGTCCTTGTAGCCCAGGGCTGCCAGGCGGTCTTGTGCCGCCTGCGGGGTGAGGGCTACTTCGTCCTTGGAGAGGTGGGCGACAGCGGCCAGCAGCGGACGGAAGAAGAGGCGCTCGTGCAGGGATTTGACGGCGCGTTTGATACCGGCCCACTGCTTGAGCATCTCTGGCTCGGTCAGCTGGGTGGGGGCCAGGGGGGAGGTCATAGCGCGCGCTAGCGAGCGCCGGTCGTTTTCTTTGACCGGCATCAGGTGGGTACGGCGCATGTAGAGCAGCTGGATACGGTGCTCCATCACACGCAGAGTTGCGTAGTTATCTGCGAAGTCGTGGGCATCTTTGCGGCCGATATAGCTGGCTTTTGCGAGGGCCGCGATGGAGTCGGTGGTGCTCTGGGTGCGGACGCTTTCATCGGTGCGACCGTGCACGAGCTGCAGAAGCTGAACGGTGAATTCTACGTCGCGCAGGCCTCCGGGGCCGAGCTTGATTTGTCGGTCGACATCGGCGGCGGGGATATTGTCGGTGACTCGTTGGCGCATGGCCTGCACTGACTCTACAAAGGAATCGCGGGCAGCGGATTCCCAGATGAAGGGGCGCATGGCCCGTGCCCAGCGGACGCCCAGTTCGGGGGTACCCGCGATGGGGCGGGCTTTGAGCAGGGCCTGGAATTCCCAGTTTTCGGCCCACCGCTTGTAGTAGGTGGTGTAGGACTCCACGGTACGCACCAGGGCGCCGTCCTTGCCTTCGGGGCGTAGGTTGGCGTCGACCTCCCAGAGGGCGGGTTCGGGGGCCGGGGCCATGATGGCCCTGGAGAGGGCCATGACCAGCTCGGTACCGATCTGGGTCAGGGTATTTTCGTCGAGGGGAACAAAGTCTTCGGGCAGGTCAGCCAGGGGCTTGTGGGCGACAGCGTAGACCACATCGACGTCTGATATGTAGTTGAGTTCACGGGCACCGCATTTGCCCATGCCGATGATGGCAAGTTCTACAGCGGCTACAGTCTGTTCACTGCGGTTCTGGGCTACTTCGGCGCGGGCAATTGCCAGGGCCCCTTCGAGGGCAGCGGCGGCCAGGTCTGCCAGAAGACGGCCAACGGTGGGCATGAACTGTACCGGTGCGAAGCTGGTGAGGTCGTAGATCGCCAGCTCAGTCAGGTGACGGCGGTAGGCAACACGCAGGGCAGTATAGGCTTCCTTGCCGGTGAGCTGGGCGACCGGGGCGGACGCAGCCGGGTCTGCCCCCACGGCCGTCAGCAGGTCGCGGCGGTAGACGGTATCGAGCGGAGCGATAGGGGTAAGGTATTCTTCGTCGGTCTCGGGCAGCAGCGAGGCGGGAAAATCTTGGCCGTCAAAAGCCGTAGGGTCAAGCTCTAGCAGGTCTGCGTGCTCGGGGTGGCGAGTTAGGAACTCCCCCAGTGCAGCGGAGCCGCCCAGTAAGCGGTAGAGGGCCTCGGCGTCCGCCCCGCGCGCAGCTAGCTGCGCCACCTTGGGGGCGCGTTCAATGAGTCTGACCAGGGCAGGAAGCGCGATATCGGGAGAAGGAGCTAGGCGCAGGCCCTCAAACAGTTTGGCGCGGTCTAGACCTTCGAGCTCCCGGGAGTTGAGCCAGCGGGCACTTTTAGCCGCATCATAGAACCCCAGGGATGCCATCTCGCTCATCAGACGCACCTGGGCCTTGCGTTCTTCTTCGGCGCGGCGGGCGGCTTCTTCGGGGGTTTCGTTCTGCGGGGTCTGGATCACCGCTGTCTCCTTAGGTATTAATGACAGCAGGCGCAACACCGCCTGTGGTGTTGCGCCTGCATACGGGAACTAGAGGATACTGAGATTGTTCTTGAGTTCGTAGGGGGTTACTTCGGCGCGGAAGGCGTTCCAGTCGCGGCGCTTGTTGCGCAGGAACTGGTCAAAGACCTGCTCGCCGAGGGTTTCGGCCATGAACTCTGATTCTTCGGTGCGGTGGATGGCGTCGTGGAGAGAGGACGGCAGGGCGTGGTAGCCCATGGCGCGGCGTTCTGCGCTGGTCATCGCCGAGATGTCTTCGGTGACGGCGGCGCTGGGCAGCTCGTACTCGTTTTCGATGCCCTTCAGACCGGCTGCCAGGATGACGGCGTAGGCCAGGTAGGGGTTGGCCGCTGAGTCGATGCCGCGGTATTCCATGCGGGCTGACTGCATCTTGTTGGGCTTGTAGAGGGGAACCCGTACCAGGGCGGAGCGGTTATTGTGGCCCCAAGAGACGTAGGAGGGGGCTTCGCCACCACCCCACAGGCGCTTGTAGGAGTTGACGAACTGGTTGGTGACCGAGGTGAACTCGGGGGCGTGGCGCAGGACGCCGGCGATAAAGTGCTTGGCGGTGCGGGAGAGCTGGTACTCAGCCCCTGCTTCAAAGAAGGCGTTGGTGTCGCCCTCGAAGAGGGAGAAGTGGGTGTGCATGCCGGAGCCTGCGTGCTCGGTAAAGGGCTTGGGCATGAAGGTGGCGTAGATACCCTGGGAAAGGGCAACTTCCTTGATCACGGTGCGGAAGCTCATGATGTTATCGGCGGTCTGCAGGGCATCGGCGTGACGCAGATCGATTTCGTTCTGGCCGGGGCCGGTCTCATGGTGGGAGAACTCCACCGAGATACCGATTTCTTCTAGGGTGGTCACTGCCTTGCGGCGGAAGTCCTGAACCACGCCGCCGGGAGTATGGTCGAAGTAACTTTCGGAATCGACCGGTTCGGGGAAGCCGCTGGGGCCCAGTTCCTTTGACTTGAGCAGGTAAAACTCAATCTCGGGTGAGGTGTAGCAGGTAAAGCCCATACCCGCTGCCTTAGACAGCACGTTCTTGAGCACGCCGCGAGTATCTGAGGCGCTGGGCTCCCCATCAGGGGTGAGAATATCGCAGAACATACGGGACGTCGGCTCTTCATCCCCGCGCCAGGGCAGCACCTGGAAGGTGGAGGGGTCAGGCTGCAACAGCATATCTGACTCGTACACGCGGGACAGGCCCTCAATCGATGAACCGTCAAAACCGATACCCTCGTCAAAAGCGCTCTCAACCTCGGCCGGTGCAATAGCAACAGACTTAAGCTGGCCCACCACATCGGTAAACCAGAGGCGGACGAAACGCACGTTACGCTCTTCGATGGTGCGCAAAACGAATTCTTGCTGACGATCCATGTAACCTATCCGTTCATGTCTAAAGGTGGCGCCCGCACCCCGGTGGGCGGGCAAACGAATCCTTAGCATCAACTCTAGAACGTAACCGCCTCGCGTGCCCACCTGGCACGCTCTCAGCCAGTAACAGTAACGTGTTTTAAACATTTCTTTCACCGACTGAGATAAAGCGGACCCGCTCCGGTTGCGGTGCGCCTGCAGGCTACTAGAGTTAAAGCATGCTCAACGAAGAAACAGCACCCTACGGGTCCTCAACCCCCACCCCCGCCAACGCTCCTCAGGACGCTGAGGCAAGCGTCCTCGCCGTCAAAAAGGTACGCACCGTGCACCTGCAGCAGGCCAAGGACGCCGGTGAAAAGTTCGCCATGCTCACCAGCTACGATGCCCTGACCGCCACCATCTTCGACCGGGCCGGCATCGAGCTGCTGCTCATTGGCGACTCTGCGGGCAACAATGTACTGGGGCACGAATCAACCCTCACCATTACCGTTGACGAGATGATTCCCCTGGTCAAAGCTGTTTCTACCGCAGCCAAGCGGGCTATGGTCGTCGCTGACCTGCCCTTTGGCTCCTACGAGCAGTCCCCCGCCCAGGCCATAGCAACCGCTGTTCGCTTCATGAAAGAAGGAGGAGCGCACGCGGTCAAGATGGAAGCCACCGCCCACCACGTAGACCACGTGCGCGCCATGGTTGCAGCGGGCATACCCGTCATGGCCCACATCGGCTTCACACCCCAGTCTGAACACGCCCTCGGCGGCTACCGGGTGCAGGGCCGCGACGGCGGTCAGGCCCTCAAAAACACAGCCCTGGCCCTCGAAGAAGCCGGTGCCTTCTGCCTGCTTATGGAAATGACCCGCTCCGACGTTGCCGCCGACATCGACGCCTCAGTGCGCATCCCCATCATCGGTATCGGGGCGGGTGCGGACGTCAGTGGGCAGGTGCTGGTCTGGCAGGACGCCTTCGGGCTGCGGCAGGGCAAGATGGCCCGTTTCGTCAAGCAGTACGCCAACCTCTACGACACCCTGCTCGAAGGAGCAGCCGCCTACCGGGCAGACGTGCGCTCAGGTGCCTACCCGGCTGCGGAGCACAGGTTTGATCAGTAACCAGCAATGGTGAAGTAAGTAGAGCTGGCTCAGGTTCGCAGCGAGCGCGAACCTGAGCCAGCGTTACTAAGCCTTACCAGGCGTCCTTACCCTCGTCCCACTCTTCGTTACGCTTCTTCGCCTTCTCCATGGCATGCTCTGCTTCTTCGCGGGTAGCGAAGGGGCCCCAGAGCTCGGTGATTTTGGACTGCTGGCCCTCTTCGACCTGGCCGGTGCTCAGGTTGTACCAGAACTGGGTGTCGTGGGGGCCGGGGGTGTAGTCGTTCAGTGACACAGGGTCTCCTTCATCGTTCAATAGTGTTGCACTCACCACTTTACGCCCGGTTGGGCAAAAGATACAGCTTTTGGCAACGCTCCTAGGCGGGCCAGCCGGTGCGCAGCGGATATGCTAGAAGGCATGTCGACATCATCTAACAGCCACAACCTCCCCGCTGAGCCGGGTAAAGCCCCCGTGGGCAACCTGACGCCCGGTGTCGTAGCCCCCATGCGCCCGGTACCGGCGCACATCGTCCGCCCCGAATACGTGGGCAAGCCCGAAGCTAACGAGGGTCAGGGGTCAAACTTTTACACCCCCGAAGAAGTAGAAAAAGTACGGGCGGCCGGCAAAATTGCCGCCGGAGCCATCGTTGAAGCTGAAAAGATTGCTGTTCCCGGCACTACCACCAACGACATCGACATCTTGGTGCACGAATACATCTGCGACCACGGGGCCTACCCCTCAACCGTTGACTACCGTGGCTTCACCAAGAGCGTGTGCACCTCGCTGAACGAGGTCATCTGCCACGGCATCCCTGATTCCACCGTTCTTGAAGACGGCGATATTCTCAACCTCGACGTAACCGCCTACCTGCACGATATGCACGGTGACACCAACCGCACCCTGCTCGTTGGGGATGTGGACGAAGAGTCCCGCCTGCTGGTTGAGCGCACCGAAGAGGCCCTGAACCGCGCCATGAAGGCGGTACGCCCCGGCCGCGAAATCAACGTCATCGGGCGCGTCATCGAAAAGTACGCCGCCCGCTTTGGTTACGGCGTGGTGCGTGACTTTACCGGTCACGGTGTGGGCCGTGAATTCCACTCCGGCTTGATTATCCCCCACTACGATGCGGCTCCTGCCTACAACACCGTCATCGAAGAGGGCATGATTTTCACCATTGAGCCCATGCTCACCCTGGGCACCATCGAGTGGGATATGTGGGAGGACGACTGGACCGTCGTCACCCGCGACCGCAAGCGGACCGCCCAGTTTGAACACACCATGGTTGTCACCGCCGACGGCGTTGACATCCTTACCCTGCCCTAAACACATCAACTCTCAAAGGAGCGCTCATGACTGACGCAGTCACCCCCGAGGTCCCGGCATCTACCGCAGCTGACCTGGTTATCGGTATCGATATCGGAGGCACCGGCATGAAGGGCGGTATCGTTGATATCCGCACCGGCCAGCTGGTGGGCGAGCGCTTCCGCATCCCTACCCCGCAGCCTGCTACTCCCGAGGCATGCGCTGCTGTGGTGCGAGAGATTGTTGATGAGCTGCAGGGCCGTGAGCTTGCTCCCCTGCCCGATTCAGCGGTGGGTATCGACTTCCCGGCCATCGTGAAGAACGGCGTTACCCTTTCCGCTGCGAATGTGCACGAGTCCTGGATTGGTGCTGACCTTGAGGGCATCATGAGAAAAGCCCTGGGCGGCCGTACCGTCTACGCCCTGAACGACGCGGACGCTGCTGGCCTGGCTGAGGCTACCTACGGCCAGGGTAAGGACAAGGACGGCCTGATCGCCGTGATTACCCTGGGCACCGGTATTGGCTCTGCCCTCATTATCAACGGTCAGCTAATCCCTAACACCGAACTGGGTCACCTTGAGATTGACGGCCACAACGCCGAATCTCGTGCGTCAGCCCGTGCCCGTGAAATTCACGAGCTGTCCTGGAAGAAGTACGGTAAGCGCCTGCAGCGCTACTTCTCCCACGTAGAGTTCCTCTTCTCCCCCGACCTGTTCATCATCGGCGGTGGCATCTCGAAGAACCCCGAGAAGTTTATGCCCTACTTTGAGGGTGAAATTCGCACCCCCATGGTCATGGCCCAGCTGCGGAACAACGCTGGCATTGTGGGTGCTGCCCTGTGGGCAGCTGGCCACCCCAGCGAGCACGAGCGCCGCGCCGCCGCCCAGGGCTAGGCCCTACTAGCTCCTCAAGATAAGGACGCCGCCTGCCCACCTTTCTTGCCATAAGGCAGAAGGTGGGTGGGCGGCGTCCTTTTAGCTGGAGCTAGAGCAGGGTGGGCTGCTCCCCCTCGTCCGCGCCCGCAGCCCTCAGATCGGCAATAGCCCGCTCAAAGTCATCGAGCGACTCAAAGGCCTGATAGACGCTGGCAAAACGCAGGTAGGCTACGGTATCCAGCTTTGAGAGGGGCTCAAGGATAGATAGCCCCACTTCGTGGGCGTCAATTTCTGCGATTCCCTTCGCACGGATTGCCTCTTCGACTTCCTGCGCTAGCTTAGCCAGGTCGTCCTCCCCCACGGGACGTCCCTGGCAGGCCTTACGCACGCCAGAGACAATCTTGGCGCGGTCAAAGGGTTCGGTCACGCCGCTTCTCTTGATGACCGAAACAGCGGTGGTTTCGACGGTGGTGAACCGCTTGCCGCAGTTGCTGCACTGGCGGCGGCGGCGAATTGCGGAATTATCGTCGGTAGTTCGCGAGTCAACTACCTTTGAGGTGGAATTACGGCAGAAGGGGCAGTTCATGTGGTTCCTCCGTTGGGTACCTTATTTGGTCTGGCCGGTACGTGCGGTGATGGCTTCACCGTGGGCGGGCAGGTCTTCGTCGTGGGCAACCGCGACAATGGCATCGCCAATTTCAGCCAGGGCGCTCTGATTGTAGTTGATCAGCTGCACAGCCTTCATAAAGACGGTGGTGTTGAGCCCCGATGCGTAGGCAGCTGAACCACCGGTAGGCAGAACGTGGTTGGACCCTGCCGCATAATCCCCCAGGGGCACCGGTGAGTAGGGGCCGATGAAGATAGCACCGGCGTTGCGCACCCGCCCGGCTACCTCTTCTGCCTTCTCGGTGTGAATTTCAAGGTGCTCTGCGGCGTAGGCATCAGCTACGGCGATTGAGGCTTCGAGGCTGTCGGTGAGCACCACGCCGGACTGGGGGCCGGTCAGGGCAGTGGCAACGCGCTCGCTGTGCTTGGTCGCAGCGGCTCGTTGGTTGATGGCCTCCTGCACGGCGGCGGCGAGGGTTGCGCTGTGGGTGATGAGGACGGACCCGGCGTTGGGGTCGTGTTCAGCCTGGGAGATCAGGTCGGCGGCAACGTAGTCGGGGTTGGCGGTGTCATCGGCAATGACAGCGATTTCGGTGGTTCCGGCTTCGCCGTCCACACCCACGATGCCCTGCAGGGCTCGCTTGGCCATGGCGACAAAGATGTTGCCGGGGCCGGTGATGGTGTCGACGGGCTCAAGAAGCTCACCGGCGTCGTCCAGCCCATAGGCCATAGCCCCCAAGGCACCGGCGCCGCCGATGGCCCAGACTTCGGTAATACCCAGCAGCCCGGCTGCACCCAGGATGGTGGGGTGGGGCAGGCCGTCAAATTCTTTTTGGGGCGGGGTGCAGAGCACGATGGAGCCGACGCCCGCTGCCTGGGCGGGTACGGTGTTCATGATGACCGATGAGGGGTAGACGGCCAGGCCGCCGGGTACGTACACGCCGGCGCGGCGCACAGGGGTCCAGCGGTTGGTGAGGACGGCCCCGGGGGCAACTTCGATGGTCTGGTCGGCGGGGCGCTGGGCGGCTGCAAAAGCGCGGGTGCGTTCGATGGCGATTTCTAGGCCCTTGCGGACGCCCGGGTCGAGGTTCTCGACCGCCCGGTCGATAGCGATTTGCGGTACGCGCAGGGTTCCCTGCTCTACTCCGTCGAAGCGGGCGGAGAGTTCTCGCAGATAGTCAGCCCCGCGGTCCTGGACGTTCTCGAGAATTTCGTGCACGGTGGTGAGCGCCTTGCCCACGAACTCTGTGGTCTGGCGCGGGACGATACGGCGCAGCTCTGCATAAGAGTGGTTGCTACCGCGAAGGTCGATGGTGCGCAGGGTGAAATCGGCGGGGGTCTTCTGGGTGTTTTCGTTGGTGCTCACAGTATTGATTTTAAGGCACCCGTCAAGCAGGCGCCTTTTGGTCGAATGCGACCTAAAACTTCAGGCGGGTGTTCTTTGAACGCCCCGGTGAAGGTTGGGGTCGCATTCGAGGTTAGGCGGTGAGGCTTTCGGCGATGGTTTCCCAGCCTAGTGGGCGTTTGGTTTTGGGGAGGGTTTCGACGACTGTGATGTAGGATTCGGCGATGAGTTCGGCCAGTAGGGTTGGGGTGAGGTCGGGGTGGGCGGTCAGGGTGTACCAGTGGGTTTTGTTCATGTGCCAGGCGGGGAGCGCCGCCGGGTGGGTTTCGATGATGGCGGCGACGTCTGCCGGGTAGGCTTTGAGGTTGACCAGCTGGGTGCCGTCCTTCTCAGCTAGCACCATGAACCATTTGCCGCCTACGCGGGCGGCTTCGGCGTCGCTGCGGGAGGTGAAGCGGTAGAGCTCGGCTGCGGGTAGGGCCAGGGCGGACGCGGACGCCGCCTCGTACAGGGCGCGGGAGGTGAAAAGGGGCATGAGGTTCAAGCTTAGTGGTCACTCTTTTTCATCTGGCTGTCTTAAGCATTGTAAGAGTCTAGCTTTATTGGTATCTGGTAGCTCCAGCTAATTTTTACGGTGAAGCAGGCTCACGCTCGCTGCCGACCCTCTCGCTGGTTCGCTAGTGCTCACAAGCGATTCACGCCAGCCCCGAGCCAGCAGCTTCGCTGTGAGCCTGCTTCACCTACCATAATGACCATGCCTTCGTTAACAATTTTTCCATATCCTTTAATAATATAATTATCAACTTTTGATAGTTTCTAAAATTTTCTCCAATTCAGACTTCCGACCAGACAATGATTCCTTCAGCCTATTACGCGCCATTTCTTCGATATCGACTTCATGCTCTCGATATATCTTACCGAGCCAAAATAAAGGGGATATAATTGTATAAAGAGTAGAGCATAAAAACAACAACCCAATTAAACGCCCAGATACATCACCAGCGGTTACAAATGCACCATAGGTAACACCAACCGCAATCATTACAGGAGACAGACTCAAAAGAATCATCACCACCATCATCAAGAATAGTTCTAAACTATTCTTCTCCGAGACCACGCCACCTACAAAGCGAATCCTTTTTCGTCGCTCATAAATAAAAACAATGAATCCGAGAGGAAAAATAAAAGATAGTATGAACAACATAAGCATTTTTCCGTCTTGCCACCCAAATACTAAAACAACCACCAATATAACCGAAAGAGGCATGAGGGAAGGGAAGTAATAATGGGAAAAAATAAACTTCACACAAAATATTTCAGAGTATACACCAGATAACCCTTTTGATTTAATTTTTAGCGCCTTATTTTTATAGATAACCTTAGCATGCCATGGAGGAGTGGCTAATCTGGAAATCTTTTTATCGATAGACTCCATCTCCTGAAGAACCCTTACGCTCGAAGGGGCTGCATTAAGGGCACCAAAAATAAAAACAAAAGATGAAACAATCATCGAAAAAAGCAGTTGGACGAAATTCTCTTCATTACGATAATAACCGGACCACACTTGAAACCCAAGCAACGACAAAGAAGAGGCGACAGCAATAAGAGAAATTAACGATATTGTCACTGAAAGATATCTCAGATTCTCCATGTAATCTAATTCAGCTTCCACCATCAATTTTCCTGGAATAATTGATAGTGCAATCATTAGAGCAACAACCAGTGCGGCTACAGAAAGCCACGTGCTCGAAGGAAAAATTTGAAAAGATTCTACAAGAACGCCGACCCCCTCCTTGATCTTTGGTAAAATTTCATAAATATCCTCCCCTTGGTTTTTGCCAGCATGAGGAATGAGAATTGAGTATGATACAACCAAAACCGAAGTAGCCAAAAAAACACTGATTATTATATATAAGTAACCCGTAAAAATATCTTTATGGGTCGGCACTCTAACATTCATTTCAGCTCTCTCCGATATATCTCAGCTTCTGCAGCTCCGGCACATACTCGAAGTCCACGATGTCACCATTGATGACCATGGGAATAGCTTGATCAATGACATCCAGCGGGACTATGAACCACTCAGAGGGTTTAAAAGGCTGCCCATCTCCATCGTTCATAACGATGTCCAGGCGTACGTCACTAAAGACTCGGTGAAGGAGGTGTTCCAGTTTTGAAGCCCTAATATCCTTCACCGCATATTCAGCAACCACTTCAACCGGCGCCATCAAGTAGGTGGGCTGTGTCTCTGCATGAGCTATTCGCTTCTGCACAGACCCATGTGAAAACCCGATCTTATAAAGGTCACGAAGCTGCGCAATATCCGGGTTAGTGCTTAGCGATTTCAGCACATAAATGTAACCATCGGGCATGAAGTTATCGCCCAGTTCTTCGGTGGTGAATTCACTATGACTAGTTCCCTGCAGAGCAAGTCCAGCCTTCTCCCCCAAACGCCCAGCTAACGACTGACGGTACATAGAGGACTCAGTTCCATTTTCAAAAATGACTCTCAGCCGTTCCTTTGGCACCTTTCGATCGCCATTCTTAACGTATTCGGTCTCCCCTACCTCTGCCACATAGAGCATGACTCCGCCCAGTACAAAGAAACGCCCTTGCTTGATAGTTGAAACGCCTGAGAATTTACCAAGTTTCAGCTCACCGGTTTCCAGTTGCTGGTGCTTGAGCTCAAAGAAGGGCTTGAACTTTTCAAAGTCTTCGGCTTTTTTACGCTGAGCTACATCGAACTCATCGGGTTCGTGTTGCAGCTCCTCCATGCCGGTGAAGTCGTAGATATCATTCCCGTCTTCAAGCAGGTCGAGTACATCGATGTCACTTTCGAATAGTTCATCGACGCTGGTGGGAGCTTCGGGCAGTGTCAGAAGGTCGAACTCGTCCAGGTGTCGCACCAGGTCAGCTTTAGCTTCATCGTTGAGAAAGCCCACTAGTCGTGCCCCTAGTTTACGTTCAGAAATCTCAAGGGTCTCCGGCGAGGGCAGGCGGTCGTGCTCCCGTCGGAAATCTACGATTTCTAAGAAGGCACGTTCAAGCCTATCGGTAGCGGTAATGGGCTTGGGTTTCTCGGGGGTATCGAGCAGCCCGTCGGTGTCATCAGCAATGAGCTGGTCTAACAAATCATCGAATGAGGGTTTCTCAGTGCTCATGAATTAACCTTCCTAGCTCTGCGATTCTGTTTCGGGTGCCTGCCCGGCAGCTGCCCGTCGCTGTTCCCGTTCTCGCTTAGCTTTTTGCAGGATGAGTAGGGCTTCAGCATAGGTACGTTCCGTGGCGTCTTCGGTTCGGCGTTCGGGTTTGCGGCCGTTGACCTGTACCCACATTTTAATTTTGGGGTAGAGCGTCAAGGCTTCTTCCGGTGTCATCATGATTTTATTGGTGGCTATGGTATCTGAAATAAGCCGAAGCACATTGGGGGTGACTGACTTAGAGAGCACCTCAAAGGCTTTCTGGAAGGGGTTAATAGTGTCAATCAGGTTGATGTTAAGGTCATCAATGTTGATGAACTTATCAGCCATCATCACAAATTTTTTGTCGCCTACGTTGCGCACTTCGCCGTTCTTGACGACGGAGTCCACAACAACCTGCTGACGGACTTCTTCTACTTCTTCATCGTTGAGGTCTGGGTACTGGGTGCGGATAATTTTGGGGATGATGACCTTGTTGTTGGTTTCTGCGTCAAGGGCCCCTGTTGCGGCACGGGCAAAGGAGTCATCTTGCAGGATTTTCGCTTTGAGGTCGTTGAGGTCGGTGCGGACGATTTGGCGCACTCGCTCTGTTGAGGGTTCTTTGAAACCTTTGATGGTGATGGTGCCGGGGTCGGGGTAGTCGTCGTTTCCTTTTTTGGCTTTGAAGTTGAAGTTGGGGGCTAGCACCTGTTCCATGAGCAGGGAGGCTGTGATGGCTTTGAGGGTGTTATTGACGGAGACTGTGACCTGGCTTTGGGCGGCGTCTGGTTCGGCGATGAGGTTGGTAAATTGGGCGTGGGTTTTGCCTTCTGAGTCTCGGGTGACTCGCCCGATGATTTGGATGACTTCGGTGAGAGAAGCTCGGTAGCCGACGGTGAGGGCGTGCTCTGCGTAGGGCCAGTCGAAGCCTTCTTTGGCCATGCCGAGAGCAATGATGATATCTACTGCGTCGCGGTTTTTGGAGGCGACGGTAGTGAGGTAGGCGAGGGTAGCGCTGCGTTTTTTGGGGTCGGTGTCGTCTACGAGGTCGGCTACGCGCACCAGTTGGCCGGTGTCTTTACGGCGCATGACGATGATTCCGGTTTCGTCTTCGGTTTCTACGTGGTCGCCGATGGTGTCGAGGATGAAGCCGACTTCTTCGTATTTGTCTTTGGTAGATTCGCCTGAGCCAACGCTGGGTATGTGCAGGATGGTTTTCTTGTCGAGATTCAGTACCTGGTCGATGGCGTCGGTGTAGCGTCCCTGATAGAAGTGGTGACCAATTCCTAGGGTTTTGAGGTGCTGGTAGCCGTTGAGCTGGTCGTAGTAGTTGAAGGTGACGGGGGTGAATTTGGCTTCGTCTTCGGGGGTGAGCACGGGTACAGAGTCGCCGCGGAAGTAGGAACCAGTCATTGCAACGATGTGGGCGTCGGAGTGGGCCATGATATCGCTGAGCAGGGAGCCTAGGCGGCTATTGTCGAGGTCTGCTGAGACATGATGGAATTCGTCGATGGCGAGCACGGTGCCGTTGAATTCTTCGGGGGCGAGTTTTTCGAAGGCGAAGCGTAGGGTGGCATGGGTGCAGATGAGGATGGTGTCTGGGCCTTTGAGGAAGGCGATGAAGCGGTCTACTTTTCCGCTGGATGAGCCGGGGGTGCAGAGGTTGTTTTCGGGTTTGACGTCCCAGTCGGCGAAGAAGCCGTGGGCGGTGAGGTTGGTGCTGGCGAAGGATGCGCCGATGGAGCGTTCGGGAACAGCGACGATGACCTTGGTGCGGCCTTGGTTGAAGAGTTTGTCGAGGCCGACGAACATGAGGGCTCGGGATTTGCCGGAGGCCGGGGGTGCTTTGACGAGTAGATATTGGGCGGCACGTTCTGCATAGACACGGCGCTGCATTTCGCGCATGCCCAGTTCGTCGGTGGTGACGGAAGTGCCTGCCTGGGCGTAGGTGACGTTGACGATGTTCTTGGTGTTGTCGGTTGGGGTGCTCATGGTTAGTTCTCGTGGGTGGTGGGTGTAGTGGCGGGTGCGGATGCGGTTGCTTTAGGTCCGCGGGCGCTGCGGCTGGTTTTCTTGGCGGCTTTGGCAGCGGCTTCTCGTTCTACTTCTTCGGCGATCATTTTTTCGTAGAGGTCAAAGAGCACTGCCAGGCGTTCTTCGTCGGTTTCGAAGGGTTTTTTGGAGTAGAGAGAGTCGACGAGGTAGTCGATGGCTAGGTGGGCGTTTTTCAGGTCGTCTGGCATTTTTTCGGGGCCGTAGAGTTCAGCCAGGGTCTTCTCGCAGTGGTACTCGCGGACGTCGAGCACACGCAGGGCGGCAGCGGTCAGCTTCTCCTTGGTTTTCTCGCTGAGGGGAGGAACCGGGAAGTTGTTGTAGACCAGGGTGTTGGTATAACGTAACCGAGTTTCAAGTTTGCCTCCCACTGCGGCAACCCAGGCCATGTGTAACCGCGAGGTCAGTAGGGCAAAAAGCCAGGGCTCAGCGTCATAAATCGCATATGCAAGATTTGAGATAACGGTATCAGCGCCCACAAAGCCAATCGGAATATAGGAGCGCCGCTCTGAAGAAACGCTTGGAACAATAATAGAATCTGTAGGCTTGAAACGTGGTTCTGCAAACGCGTATGACTTATCAGCTAACTTTTGCGTTGCAACTTTCTTGCTAGATATACGCATTTCAGCTACTTTATCGAATCTATTTTTAAGAATTGAATAGCTTAAAGCTTTATCTATCTGAAATTCATCAACCCAAACACAGTAACGTGTTTTACCTTTAATAAAGTCATCAGCGCCTATAAACTTCTTTAAAAATTGACTAGCTTTGGGTTCTTCTTCTAAAACTCTGTTTTTCTCGTCTTCTTCTAATATCAGATTTCCACCATCTGTAGGTTTTGAGCCGAAGAGCATTGGAGGCAACAGTGTTGACAGTGGCTGCTTCCTAGCGTTAACAATGACGTTTGAACCACTCGTAAGATAGGGGCTGATATTCTCAGTGCTCTGCACTATTCCATCTGAAAAGATACGTTTCAAACGGGCTGATTCATTGCGTAGGCTAATCACCACCACTGTGACACCTGCATTGCGTTTTGCATTGTTCTCCCATTTAAAGGAGGTATAAGCGTAGCCGATTTCGATTCCACCACTAAGGATCGTAGGGAACATGAGGGCTACGTGGTCGCCTTGGGCTACTGAGTTCGTTGAGACGAAGGCTAGCTGGGCTTGAGTGCCGCGGATATAGTCAGCTCCCTTGACAAACCAGAGGGCAATATAGTCCAGCTTCTTAGAGTAGGGTCGCTCCCCAAACACGTAGGGGAAGTCTGCCTTTTGCTCCTTGGTCTGCATGGACGAGCCAACATAGGGTGGGTTGCCGATAAGGTAAATTTCGTCTGTGCCCTTGTTGGGGCAAATCTGGTTCCAGTCGAGGCGGGTGGCGTTACCAGCCTTAATCTGACCTGTCTCTTTAAGAGGAATGAGGGGGATTTCAATGCTGAATTTTTCCTTGAACTCCCGGTTCATCTGGTGCTTGGCAATCCAGAGGGACAGCACCGCTACTTCTACCGCAAAGTCGTCAATCTCAATACCGTAGAAGTGTTCGATTGAAATCTGGGAATCATGGTAGAGGAAGCCTTGCTTGTTACCGCCAATTATCTGAAGGCGTTCTAAGATAGCGTGTTCAAGTCGGCGGAGTTCCTTGTAGGCAATGACCAGGAAATTGCCGGACCCACAGGCAGGGTCAAAGATTCGGATATCCGCTATATGATCTAGCAGTCTCTGAAGCTTCTTGACACTGTTGTAGGCTGCGTCGAACTCTTCGCGGAGCTCATCCAGGAAGAGAGGTTCTATTGTTTTAAGAATGTTCGGTACCGAAGTGTAGTGCTGACCCAGGTCAGAACGCTTACCCGGGGCCACCACTGCCTGGAACATGGAACCGAAAATATCCGGGTTGATTTCCTGCCACTTGAGGGTACCCAGTTCGATGAGGGATTCACGTGCCTTCTGGGTAAACGCAGGCACCACGAGCCCGGCGTTCTCACCGCCCCTACTGAAGAGTCGGCCGTTCACGTAGGGGAAGTCCGCAAAAACCCCGGTTTTCTCGTGAGGGTCAGAAGTATCTAAGGCGTCAAAGAGAAGGGTCAAGAATTCGCGGGTATCACTACCGTCCGCCTGAGTGAAACTGCTTACCGCATTCGTGAACTGGTTATCGTCAAAAATTCCGGTGTCCTCTGCGAAGAAGCAGAAGAGCAAGCGGGTAAAGAAAACGTTGAGCAGGTGGCGGGCGCTCTCCGACTCAGTTACATGCGGGTTGGCTGAAAGGAGTTCATCAAAGAGCTTGCCCATCTTTTCAGCGGCTTTGACATCTGCGTGGGCTTCTGAGGTGTATTGGGCTTTTTCCATCCCGGCCCAGGGAAGAAAGAAGGTGAACTTCTGGTCAATCTGGGCTATGGGGGTAGCGAGTGTTTCACCGGTTTTGGTGTCTGCTGCCAGCAGTTCCTGGTAGTCAGTCACGATAATAAACCGCGGGGAATAGCGGGTGACGTGGGCTGCGAGCCGGAGCTTTTCTAAAAGTTCTAGGGTGTCTTGGCCGGGCTGGGTTTCGCTGAAGTAGACGTAGTTCTTCAGGGCTACCTCGCGGTCATGCTCTTGAGCAACATTCAGGTGTCCGCTTTTGAGGCGGCTGATGGTGCTTTTGGGGCGGCCGTAAGCTGCCAGCAGGTCGAAAATGAAGTCCTGGTCGTAAACTTCACGCCGCCCTAGCGGCTTCATGCGTTCCTCAATTGCGGAAAGGTTCAACCGAGCCATGCCACTCCCCTATGGTGATAAGATTTCGACTTCTCTAAGGATACCTATTCTGGGCTTCGGCTAGACGATGTGGACACTACAGCCTCACAGCGAAAGGCTTTCTGGAGCCTATCTACCCTGGGATAATTGGAGAATGGTATTTACAGCTACTCTTGATCCTTGGTCCTTTTTGAAAACCGAAGCCGTTCCGCTGACCGTCATAACAGCAATTCTTGGTGTTATTTTTGCGGTGCTCAACCTCATGAAGCTAGCGTCAGACTCTCGCGAGCGCACCAGGCCCTACATCGCTCTCGAGCCGAGACTGGGCGTCCATCTCGACGGTGCAATTGATTTAGTGGTTACTAACTACGGTCAATCCCCCGCTCACAACGTTGTTCTCAAGCCTCTTGGCAAGCTTGAAGCTGGTAAAGACGAATACATTTTGCCTCTTCTGGACAAAGTTTTTAATCGCTCTTTCTATTTAGCTCCACACGCGAGTTTTAGAATCATGTGGCGGACGATAGAGGCGGGGAGTGAATGCGGTGCCCCTGAAGTTCTGGACGTTGAAGTAACGTATAGCTGGAGTAAACCTACTCTACTGTGGCGAAACCGTGATTACACAGAAGTAATCACGGTTGACACAGGCTTCACTGCTGCAGCGCCTATGCCTGCAACGGGGCCGATACGTAAACTTGGTAGCCCTAGCGAAAAATCCTTAGCTAACATCAACAACGCAATTAGGACGCTGAGTCAGCACGTTGCAAATCGCTACTAGCGGACTTTCAGTAGCATGTGGAAATTCAATGATTATTTGTTCGGTGGTGTCTCGCGATGAACAAGGTGATGCAGGCTCACAGCGAAGCTGCTGGCTCGGGGCTGGCGTGAATCACCCTTGTGAGCGCCAGCGAACCGGGTGAGAGGGTCGGCAGCGAGCGTGAGCCTGCATCACCTTCCGAACAAGTTTCGATAA
>DXCN01000026.1 GCA_019115985.1 Candidatus Rothia avicola
TGTGGGGTGGTTGTCGTAGGTTTACGGTGGTTATAGCGAGAGGGAAACACCCGGTTCCATCCCGAACCCGGAAGTTAAGGCTCTTTGCGCCGATGGTACTGCACTGGTGACGGTGTGGGAGAGTAGGTCACTGCCGGTTTTTGATTGGGATACAGGAAGAGCCCGAGCTATTAAGCTCGGGCTCTTTTTGTTGATGGCTCGGAGCTATCGCTCCGAGCCCTTTTTGTTTTAAAGCGACGGCCACGCGCGAAGCTGTGTGCCTGAAAACGCACCGGTAAGACCAGGCAGCCCCTACGCAAGGTACCCCAAGCCAGATAAACTAGAACCTAGCATTAAAACAGGGCAGAAAAGAGCCCAACCCCCACCACAAACACCATAGAGGAGCTCACTTGGCTGAATACTCACGTAACCACTCAGATAAAAACCGCAGTGGCTACAAGAAGAACAACGACCGTAACTCCTCACGCCCCTACCGCAGCGACCGCTCCGACCGTAACGACAGCGGCTACACCAAGCGCGACGGTGACCGCCCCTACGGCGACAAGAAGAAGCCCTTTGATAAGAGCCGCGGCGGTGGTAAGCGCTTCGACGACCGTAAAAACAACGGTAATGGCCGTGGCGGTGAACGCTCCTTCGATCGTAAGGGTAAAGGCCCCCGTAAGAGCTTCGACCGTGACCAGAATAAGCGCGGCTTCCAGGGGGAGCGCAAAGACCGTAACTTTACTGCTGAGGCAAAGACCCCCAGCGGTGACTACCGTCCGTCAAAGAATGCACCCGAGATCGACACCGACGTCACCGGTAAAGAACTTGAAAACTGGACCCTGCGTGCCCTGCGCCAGCTAGAAGCCCAGAACGCAGATACCGTAGCCAAGCACCTGGTCATGGTCGGCCGTTACCTCGACATCGCCCCCGACTTCGCCCTGGAACACGCTGTTGCTGCCTCAAAGCGCGCAGGCCGAATCGGCGTCGTCCGTGAGGTCGTCGGTATCGCTGCCTACGCTGCAGAGGACTTTGAACTGGCCCTGCGTGAACTGCGCACCCACCGCCGTATCTCGGGCTCCAACGAGCATCTAGCGCTGCTCGTAGACTGCGAGCGTGCCCTGGGCCGTATCGAAAAGGCCCTGACCCTGGCTGAAGAAGCGAAGAACGAAGAGGTACCTGCGGCCGTCCGCTCTGAGGTCGCCATCGTTGTCTCCGGTATCTACCGCGACCAGGGCGAGCTGAAGAAGGCTCTGAAGGCCCTTGAAATTCCTGAGCTGAACCCCAAGCGCGGGTTCGACTACTCCCCCCGCCTCTTCAACACCTACGCTGAACTGCTGGAGCAGGACGGCCGTAGCAAGGAAGCAGCCCGCTGGGCCCGCCTTGCCCTGATGACCGAGGCCGCTCTAGGCCAGGGTGACTTTGTTGAACCTGAAATCTTCGATATCTTCACTGAGCAGGACTTGCTTGAACCCGAAGAACCCTCCGTTGACCTTGAAGCTGCTGAAGCTCAGGCACCGGCTGCCGAGGCCGTAGAGACCGACACAGAAGCAGACGCTGCTGAATCCGCCGAGACTGAGGCTGCAGATGCAGTAACCGCTGAAGAGCCTGAAGCAAACGAAGACGGCGCTCTTTTTGAGGTCGACGAAACCCAGACCACCACTGAAACCCTAGTGAGTGAAGACCAGGCAGAGGAAGAAGCCCTCTTCGAGCTGTCTGCTGAAGCCGCTGAGGAGGATCGCGACTAATGCTGCTGGCAGCCCACGACGCTATTCTCTCTGACCTTGACGGTGTAGTGTATGCGGGACCCTTCGCTATTGAAGGTGCCCCGGAGGCTCTGAACAGGGCACAGGATGCCGGGGTGCCGGTAGCCTTCGTGACCAACAATGCCTCGCGCAGCGTCCAGGCCGTTGCAGATCATCTGGTGGAACTCGGTGTTAACACCGACGCTGACCACGTGATTAGCTCAGCCCAGGCTGCGGCTGAACTTCTCAAGGCCCAGCTCCCTGCCGGGGCTAAGGTGCTGATTACCGGGGCGCAGGCCCTTGCCGACTGTGTGGCGGCTGCCGGGCTCACCCCCGTGAGTAGCCAGGCTGATGAGCCGGTAGCAGTGGCCCAGGGCTTCAACCCCAAGATTGTGTGGGAAGACCTTGCTGAAGCTGCCTACACCCTGGCCGATGAGAAGGTGCTGTGGGTTGCCTCCAACACCGATTTCACTATCCCGAAAGAACGCGGCATCGCCCCCGGTAATGGCACCCTGGTGGGGGCTGTGGCGAGGGCTACCGGGCGCACCCCGCAGGTGGCGGGCAAGCCTGAGTCGCCCATTTTCGTGACCGCTGCCCAGAAGCTGAACTCTCAGCGCCCCGTGGTGGTGGGCGACCGCCTGGATACCGATATCCAGGGCGGTAACCGGGCTGCGATGGCGACGGCCGTGGTCATGACCGGGGTGGAGACCTACCAGAGCATTCTGGCAGCTATTCCGGTGGAGCGCCCCACCTATATTCTGGAAGACCTCGCCGGTTTCTTTGAGGACTACCCCCAGATCCAGGTACAAGCTACAGCAACCGGTATGAGCGCTCGGGGCGCAGGATGGTCCGCTGAGGCAACCGACACCGAACTCACCATCACCGGTGAGGGCAGCGAGATCGATAGTTGGCGTGTGGCCTGCGCAGCCTGGTGGGCTGCCCACCCCGACGCGTCCGCCCCGCTTGCTCCTAGCCAGGTGCACCGTGGCTAAGGGGGCGGACGAAACTACCCAGGGCATCGAAGAAAAGGCTGTCTCGGGGGCACCGGTTGAAGAAGCCGAGGCCCTGGACCCCGAGTTCGAGGCGGCGCTGACAGCTGCCCTGGCCCTGGATGCCACCGAACGCATTGAGAGGCTGGGCCAGCTGGCGTCCGCCCTCAAAGAAGACCTAGATTCAAGCCGCTAGAGCCGAGTGCGGAGCGGGAAGGAAGAACATGCGACTGGACCAGTACATGGTGCAGGCAAAGATTGCCCGCTCCCGCACGCTGGCGGCGAAGATGGTTGAGGGCGGGCACATCAGCGTGAACGGCCGTACCGTGACGAAGCCAGCCCAAAAGCTGAAGGAGGGGGACCGCGTCCGCGTCCGCCGTAGCGAGCTGACCGAGTACGTGAGCCGCGCCGGGCACAAGCTGGCCGGGGCGCTGGACGCCTTCCCCGAGATCACCGTTGCCGGTAAATTCTGCCTGGATGCAGGCGCCTCTACCGGTGGCTTCACCGACGTGCTCTTACGCCGGGGTGCCAGCCGGGTTGCGGCGGTTGACGTGGGGCACGATCAGCTGGTCGAGCAGATCCGGAATCACCCGTCCGTTGACGTTTATGAGGGCATGAATGTGCGGCACATGAGCCCCGAGGACATCGGCGGGCAGGTAGCCCTTACGGTCTCAGACCTGAGCTTTATCTCCCTGACCAAGGTCGTTGAGCCGCTGGCTCGGGCAACGGCCGCAGGTGGGGATCTGCTGCTCATGGTCAAACCCCAGTTTGAGGTGGGCCCGGCCCGCATCGGCAAGGGCGGGGTTGTGACCGACCCTGAGGTGAGAGCGGACGCCGTGGCGTCCGTCCGCGCAGCAGTGCAGGACGCCGGCCTGCTCGTGCTGGGGGAGCAGGAAAGCCCCCTTCCGGGGCAGGACGGCAACGTGGAATTCTTCCTCTGGTGTCGCAAGCCTGAGGAAGCAACCCCTGCTTCATAAGACACCCAAAGTCGAATAAATATTCGAAAAAATCCGGTGTGTTGGGCCCAGAAAAACAGCAAAACCGCTTACGGTCAGTTAGCCTAAAAGTGTGAACGAAACACCTGACACCGCCCTCACACCACAGCAGACCAAGACGCCGGGGGAGCGCAATATCCTTGTCTTCGCCCATACCGGCCGTCTTGAGGCCCGTAACGCTGCTCGTGCTACCTGCACGCAGCTGCACCGGGCTGGCCTGGTGCCCGTGATGAACCGCGCTGACCTGGAAGCCCTGACCGAAAAGTGGGAGAACCCCGTCCCTGTGGCGGTGGCTCACGAGTCTGTGGCCCTCAAAGACATTGAGCTGGGTATGGTGCTGGGCGGTGACGGGTCGATTCTGCGCGCAGCAGAGATGATTCGCCACACCCAGATACCCCTCATCGGTGTCAACCTCGGCCACGTAGGGTTTCTTGCAGAGGCCGAAGAATTCGACCTGACCGAAACCATTGAGCGAGTGGTCTCGGGCGACTACACGGTCGAAGAACGCATGGCGATCGACGTGAAGGTCTGGGACGGCAGCCAGAAAATTCTTGAAACCTGGGCTCTCAACGAGGCCAGTGTTGAAAAGGGCAACCGCGAAAAAATGATTGAGGTGGTCATTGAAGTAGACCGGCGCCCGCTCTCGTCCTTTGGGTGCGACGGCGTGGTGCTGGCAACCCCGACCGGATCAACCGCCTACGCGTTCTCTGGCGGCGGCCCGGTTGTCTGGCCCAGCGTCGAGGCTATGCTGATGGTGCCCCTCTCGGCCCACGCTCTTTTTGCCCGCCCCCTGGTGACCGCACCGACCTCGATGATGGCGGTAGAACTGATCTCCACCAACGGGGCAGAAGGTGTGCTCTGGTGCGACGGACGCCGTACCCGCGACCTGCCTCCCGGGGCCCGCGTCGAGGTAGCCCGCTCGTCTAAGCCCGTCCGCCTGGCCCGTATGCATCCGGCTCCCTTTTCAGAGCGCTTGGTCAAGAAGTTCGAGCTACCCATTGCGGGCTGGCGTGGCCCCCACACTCCCGGGCCTGCGACCAGTACCCTGCCCGTCATCCGCAACGACTAACCTCGTCAAGAAAGTTTTTCCACGTGATTGAAGAAATTCACCTGCGCGATCTGGGCGTCATCACCGATGCCCGCTTGCCTCTTGAACCCGGCCTCTCGGTGCTGACCGGTGAGACGGGTGCCGGTAAAACCATGGTCGTAACGGCTCTGGGCATGCTGTTGGGCGCTCGCTCCGATGCCTCTAGCGTGCGCAACGGCGCTAAGAACGCCCTGGCTGAGGCCGTTATCCGCCTGCCTCAGGGGCACCGTGCCCTAGCCCTGGCCGAAGACGCCGGTGGTTCGGTTGAGGAACTCGATGGCGGTTCTGCCGAGCTACTTCTGGCCCGCACCGTCAGTGCCGCCGGTCGCTCCCGCGCCCACGTGGGCGGTGTCTCTGCCCCTATCGGCACGCTGGCAGATATCGGTCATACCCTGGTTGCGGTTCACGGCCAGTCCGACCAGCTGCGCCTCAAGGATGCCGCCGAACAGCGTCACGCTTTGGACTCCTACGCCGGGAAAAAACTTGAAAAGCTCTTGGCTGCCTACACCGTCAATTACGAGCGCTACCGCCAGGCCGCCGGGGAACTTCGTGATGTCCGCGAAAATACTCGCGCTCGCGCGCTGGAAGCCCAGACCCTGCAGGGGGCTTTAGCAGAAATCGATTCGGTGCAACCTGCCGAGGGCGAAGATGAGGCCCTGCGGGCAGAAAGCCAAAAACTGGCCAACGTTGAGTCCTTGCGTCTAGCTGCGGCGACGGCGTCCGCGGCCCTGTCGGGCACCGAATACGGGGACGCGGACGAGCCCAACGTGCTGGGGCTGCTCGATGCCGCCCGCACCGCCCTGGCCGCAGAGGCAGATGCGGACGCCGACCTGGCAGCTCTCGCTGGACGGCTGAACGAGGCGCTGATCCATGTGACCGACATCGCCGAAGAAATCTCGGCCTATACCTCGGGGCTAGATACCGAGGGGCCGGAACGTCTCGCTGAGGTCGAGCACCGCCGGGCCCAGCTCAAGAGCCTGACCCGCAAGTACGGAGCCGATATTGCCGAGGTGCTGGCCTGGGCAGAAGAATCTCGGGCCCGTCTGGAAACCCTCTCAGATGACCCGGCCCGCCAGGAGGCCCTGGAAGCCGAGCTGCGCCAGCTGCGCGAGACCCTGGGGGAGCAGGCCGCGGAGCTCACTGACCTGCGCACCAGGGCAGCCCGCAAACTGGCAGCGGCCGTCAGCGAAGAACTCTCGGCCCTGGCCATGCCGAACGCCTCGCTGGTGGTTGAGGTAGAAGAAACTGAAAAGTTCCACCGCTACGGTAAGGACGCGGTGACCTTCATGCTGGCTTCCCACGCCCAGGCCGTCCCCCGCCCCCTGGGCAAGGGCGCCTCGGGCGGCGAGCTCTCCCGCGTGATGCTGGCCCTCGAAGTGGTGCTCTCAGAAGTAGACCCCGTGCCCACCTTCATCTTTGACGAGGTGGACTCCGGCGTCGGCGGTAAAGCAGCCATCGAAATCGGCCGCCGCCTGGCCATGCTCGCTAAGAACGTGCAGGTACTGGTAGTCACCCACCTGCCCCAGGTAGCTGCTTTTGCCGACCAGCACATCTTGGTGCGCAAAAACGATGACGGTTCCCTCTCTCGTGTGCAGGTTCTCACACCCGAGGAACGAGTCGTGGAGCTTGCCCGCATGCTCTCTGGCCACGACCAGTCGGCAGCAGCCCAGGAACACGCCCGAGAACTCCTGGCCGGCGCCGGCCAGATCTAGCCCCGGGCAGGCTCCCTACCTGCCCGCAGAAGCCGGGGCAGGCGTCCGCCTACCGGGCCCTGCCCCACAGTGTTTACACGCGCGAAACAGAAACGGTGATAGGCTGGAATTCCGTGGTAGATACAAACGCATCAAACAACGGTAAAGTTACCCGCCAGATTTTCGTCACCGGCGGCGTAGCATCATCTCTCGGCAAAGGCCTTTCAGCCTCATCTCTCGGACGACTTCTTCGCTCCCGCGGTCTCTCAGTGACCATGCAGAAGCTCGACCCCTATCTCAACGTCGATCCCGGCACCATGAACCCCTTCCAACACGGTGAAGTTTTTGTCACCGACGACGGGGCAGAAACCGACCTCGACATCGGCCACTACGAGCGCTTCCTCGACGAGAACCTCTCCCAGGCAGCTAACGTCACCACCGGTCAGGTCTACTCCCATGTCATCGCTAAGGAACGCCGCGGCGAATACCTGGGCGATACCGTACAGGTCATTCCCCACATCACCGACGAAATCAAGCGCCGCATGCGCCTGCCCGCCGAAGGCGAGAACGCCCCCGACATCATCATCACCGAAATCGGTGGCACCGTGGGCGACATCGAATCCCTGCCCTTCCTCGAAGCAGCCCGCCAGGTCCGCCGCGATGTGGGCCGCCGCAACGTCTTCTTCCTGCACGTGTCTCTGGTACCCTTCATCGGGCCGTCCGGCGAACTAAAGACCAAGCCCACCCAGCACTCCGTTGCTGCCCTGCGCGGTCTGGGCATTATTCCCGATGGCCTGATTCTGCGCTGTGAACGCGAAGTGCCCGAATCCCACAAGATCAAGATCGGCCACGCCTGCGACGTAGAGCCCGAGGCCGTTATCTCCTGCGCTGACGCCCCCAGCATCTACGACATTCCCAAGACCCTGCACAGCCAGAACCTCGACGCCTACATCCTGGACTACCTGGGCATCGACGCTAACCCCGTTGACTTCACCCAGTGGGATAAGCTGCTGAGCGCCGTCCACACCCCCAAGACCGAGGTCAACGTTGCTCTGGTCGGTAAGTACATCGACCTGCCCGATGCCTACCTGTCGGTCACTGAGGCCCTGCGCGCCGGCGGCTTTGCCAATGACGCTAAGGTCAACATCAAGTGGGTTGCCGCCGACCTCTGCGCGAGCCGCGAGGACGCCGCCCACCAGCTGCGCGGCATGGACGCCATTCTCGTGCCCGGCGGCTTCGGCATCCGTGGCCTTGACGGTAAAATTGGCGCCCTGCGCCACGCCCGTGAAAACAAGATTCCCACCCTGGGTATCTGCCTAGGTTTGCAGTCCATGGTGCTCGAATACGCCCGCAACGTGCTCGGTATCAAGGACGCCTCATCGACCGAGTTCGACCCTGAGACCGCCTCCCCGCTGATCGCCACTATCGAAGAGCAGAAGGCCTTCGTGGACGGTGCAGGCGACCTGGGCGGTACCATGCGCCTGGGCCTCTACCCGGCTACCCTGGCAGCAGGTTCATTGGCTGAAAGCGTCTACGGGGCAACCGAGGTAGCAGAACGCCACCGTCACCGCTACGAGGTCAACAACGACTACCGCCAGCAGCTGGAAGAAGCCGGGCTAGTCATCTCCGGTACCTCACCCGACTCGTCCCTGGTGGAGTTCGTCGAGCTACCCGTGAGCGAGCATCCCTACTACATCGCCACCCAGGCCCACCCGGAATAC
>DXCN01000027.1 GCA_019115985.1 Candidatus Rothia avicola
CCCTAGACTTGGATGACCCCAGCTAGCGCACACGCTAGCTGTGGTATCGCCAGAAACTACGACACAGAGGAAAGAGATAAAAGATATGGCATACGGAAATAACTCATCACGAGGTAACTCAAACCGCGGCAGCCGCCCCGGTGCAGGCAAGGCACAAGCAAGACGCGGCGGCAAGGGTTTTGCCGGCGCTGGCAAGGGCGGAGCCGGTAAGGGCGGTTCAGGCCGTTCTGGTTTCGCCGCTAACAAGGGCGCTAAGCCCGGCACCCCAGGCGGCCCCCGCAAGGCCGGTACAGGTAAGGGCCCCAAGTTCCGCTCAGGCCAGCCCTTCGCTAAGGAAATGGGTGAGTTCCGCCCTGCTAACCGCGGCTCCAAGAACTTCGGCCCCCACCGTCCGCGCCGTCCCAAGAACGCGCCCGTCGACCACTACCCCTTCTACGACCACGAGGGCGTCCGCCTGCAGAAGGTCATGGCCTCCGCCGGTGTGGCCTCCCGCCGCGTCTGCGAAGAAATGATTGAAGAAGGTCGCGTGACCGTCAATGACGTCCTTGTAACCGAACTCGGTGTACGCGTTAACCCCGACCAGGTCACCGTCCAGGTCGACGGCATGACCATCCAGACCAACGACAAGCTGGTCTACATGGTGCTCAACAAGCCCGCCGGTGTCGTCTCAGCCATGGACGACCCCGATGGCCGCCTCAACATCTCCAACTTCCTGCGCTCATCCATGACCGAACGCGTCTTCCACGTGGGCCGCCTGGACGTTGAAACCGAAGGTCTGCTCCTGCTGACCAACGACGGCGAGCTGGCCAACCGCCTGACCCACCCCTCCTACGAGGTGCCCAAGACCTACCTGGTGCAGGTACCCGGCCCCATGGAGCCCGGCATCGGTGCAGCCATGAAGAAGGGCCTGCGTCTGGAGGACGGCGTCACCCGCGTTGACGAGTTCAAGCTGGTCGACTCAACCCCCGGCCACGTGCTCGTTGAGGTCACCATCCACTCCGGCAAGAACCGCATCATCCGCCGCATGTTCGAGCACGTCGGCTACCCCGTCGAGAAGCTCGTGCGCGTAGAGATGGGCCCCATCCACATCGGCTCCCAGAAGCAGGGCACCGTACGCAACCTGTCCAAGGTCGAAATCGGTAAGCTGCTGGCCTCGGTAGGCATGTAATGAGCGGTTCACCCACCGTCTTCGACTCCCACCTGCACGGCCCCGTCCTGGTGATTGGCGCGGGCCTGCTGGGTGCCTCCATCGGACTGGGCCTGAGCCACCGCGGCTACACGGTCTACATCTCCGATATCTCACCCACCACCGAAGCCGTCGCCGAAGACATCGGCGCCGGTACCTCCCTGCGGGCCCTAGCCCACGAATGGCAAGGGAAAACAGGTCAGGACGCCCCCGCCCAACTGGAACTTGCCCCCCAGCTGGTCGTCGTAGCAGCACCCCCGGACGTCACCGCCGACCTGGTGGTGCGCGCGCTCGCCGACTACCCGGCGTCCTTTATCATCGACATAGCCTCGGTGAAGTCGGGGATCTTGAGCGCGGTGCGGGAAGCAGGGGCCGATGTGAGCCGCTACCTGGGTACCCACCCCATGGCCGGGCGCGAAAAATCCGGCCCCGTGGCTGCCCGCGGTGAGCTCTTCTCAGCCCGCCCCTGGGTGCTCTGCGACCACGAGATGGTGCGCCCCGAACTGGTAAAGGTAGCCCAGCAGCTGGTAACCGAACTGGGCTCAACCATCACCCATATGGATGTGGAAGAGCACGACCGCACCGTCGCCCTGATTTCCCACGTGCCCCAGGTAATGAGTTCCCTGCTTGCCTCCCGCCTGCAGGATACCCCCCTCTATGCGCTCGGCCTGGCCGGGCAGGGGCTACGCGATACCACCCGTATCGCAGCCTCGGATCCCGGGCTGTGGGTGCAGATTCTTTCGGCTAACGCGGAGCCCGTGGTGCAGACCCTCTACGGGGTGCGCGAGGACCTAGAGCGCCTCATCAGCACCCTGGAAGCCCCCACCGCTGCCGGGGCTAGGCTCGATATCGCCCAGCTGATGAGCGAGGGTAACTCGGGCGTTGCCCGCATACCCGGTAAGCACGGCGGCTCACCGTCCGCCTTTGCCCAGCTGACCGTGCTGGTGGATGACACCCCCGGCACTCTGGCCCGCCTGCTGGTTGAAATTGGTGAACTGGGCGTCAACCTGGAGGACCTGCGCCTGGAGCACTCACCCGGTGCCCAGGTCGGCATGGCCGAAATTTCGGTCAACCCCAATGAACACGAAAAACTCATCGAAGACCTCACCAGCCGCGGCTGGAAGGTCGTCAAGTAAGGAAGAAAACTATGTCTGACAAGCTCGTGATCGCCATTGACGGCCCTTCTGGCTCCGGCAAGTCCTCGGTCTCTAAAGCCGTGGCCCGCCACTACGGGCTCGAATACCTCGACACCGGCGCTATGTACCGCGCCCTGACCTGGTACTGCCTAGACACTCAGGTCAACATCGAGGACGCCGCAGCCCTGGTTGCTGCCGCCCGCAGCTTCCCCTACGTGCAGGGCACCAGCCCCGACGAAGAAATCATCGAGGTCGGGGGAGTAGACGTGCGCGAGGCTATCCGCGAACCCCGCATCTCTGAGGCTGTCTCTGCTGTTGCCTCGAATATGGACGTCCGCCAGATCCTGATTGACCTGCAACGGGACTTCATCGCCCGCTCCACCACCGGCATAGTGGCAGAAGGCCGCGACATCACCACCGTCGTTGCCCCCGAGGCCGATGCCCGAGTCCTGCTCACAGCCAGCGAAGAAGTGCGCCTAGCCCGCCGCGGCCTGCAGCTGGGCGGTACCCAGAACTCCGAGCAGCTCGCAGCCCAGGTCTCAGCCCGCGACGCCAAGGACTCCAAGGTCACCAGCTTCACCGAAGCCGCTGAAGGCGTAGCCCTCGTTGATTCGTCAGAACTCAACTTCGAAGAAACCATCGCAGCGGTCATTGAAGCCGTCGAAGGCCAACTCAAGCGCTAACGACCGGGCGGCGTGCAGGCGTCCGCCCCACCGTCAACTAAACTTATCTACCAACGCACCGGCACCCGCCGGAAACCACCACAGGAGGTATCGCCCATGAGCGACGAACTCACCCCCCACGACGACTACGAGGTCAAGTTCCTCGGTGGCGGCGACGATGACGTATCGGACCGCCTGGCCGAAATCGACGACGAAACCGCCAACCAGCGCGCCGAAGCTCTGCTGGCCGGCCTGGAAGACTACGACCTGGACGAAGAAGACCGCGCGCTTCTGGCATCCTGGGGCTACGACATCGGCGAAGACGACAGCCAGGAAGCTGACCCCGTTGTCGCTATCGTGGGCCGCCCCAACGTCGGCAAGTCCACCATCATCAACCGAATCCTGGGCCGCCGTGAAGCTGTGGTTGAAGATAAGCCCGGCGTCACCCGCGACCGCGTCTCCTACAAGGCCGAACACAACGGTAAGGACTTCACCCTGGTCGACACCGGCGGTTGGGAAGCCGACGCCAAGGGCATCGATGCCCAGGTCGCAGCCCAAGCTGAAATCGCTGTAGCCCACGCGGACGTCGTGCTGCTGGTTGTTGACGCCCTGGTCGGTATCTCCGCTACCGACGAGGCGATTGTGCGTATGCTGCGCCGCATCGACAAGCCCATCCTGCTGATCGCCAACAAGATTGACGATAGTCACCAGGAACCCGAAGTCCACGCCCTGTGGTCACTCGGTATGGGCCAGCCCTACCCGGTTTCTGGCCTGCACGGCCGCGGCCTGGCCGACCTGCTCGACGCCCTGCTTGAGGTTATGCCCGAGCACTCCCAGTACGCTGAGCCCGAAGCTCTGGGCGGGCCCCGCCGTATCGCCCTGATCGGCCGCCCCAACGTGGGCAAGTCCTCCCTGCTCAATAAGCTGGCCGGTGAAGAGCGCGCCGTGGTTAACGACCTAGCTGGCACCACCCGTGACCCCGTGGACGAAATCGTTGAACTGGGGGGACGCCCCTGGCGTTTCGTTGATACCGCGGGTATCCGCCGCCGCCAGCACATGGCCAAGGGCGCAGACTTCTACGCCTCCCTGCGCACTCAGACCGCTATTGAGCGTGCCGAGGTTGCTGTGGTGCTCCTGGACGTTTCTGAGCCCCTGAGTGAGCAGGACGTCCGTATCGTGCAGATGGCGGTGGATGCCGGCCGCGCCATGGTTCTGGCCTTCAACAAGTGGGACACCCTCGATGAAGACCGCCGTGAAATGCTCGAACGCGAGATTGAGCGCGACCTGGCCCACGTGAAGTGGGCACCTCGCGTTAACATCTCAGCCAAGACCGGCTGGCACAAGGACAAGCTGGTTCCCGCCCTGGAACGCTCCCTGGAGTCCTGGGACTCCCGCATCCCCACCGGGCGCCTGAACGCCTTCCTGGGTGAAATCGTGGCAGCCCACCCCCACCCCCTGCGTGGCGGCAAGCAGCCCCGTATCCTCTTCGGTACCCAGGTTTCCTCCCGCCCGCCCAAGTTCGTTCTCTTCACCACCGGCTTCCTGGACCCCGGCTACCGCCGCTTCATCGCCCGCCGTCTGCGTGAGACCTTCGACTTCACCGGCACTCCCATCGACATCACCATGCGCGTGCGTGAGCGCCGTAGCCTGGGGGAGCGCCAGAGCGGTAAGTCAGGTAAGGGCGGACGCCGCTAACACCGAGCTTGCTTGAAGTGTGACCTAAAACGCTCCAAAAAAGCCCCAAAAAACCCGGTTTTCGATTTTGCACTCTCTCAAAGGGGTGTGTATAGTTATACGAGTGCTCAAGGGAACAGCAAAGTTCACGAGAGACAATCGGGTTGTGGCGCAGCTTGGTAGCGCACTTGACTGGGGGTCAAGGGGTCGCAGGTTCAAATCCTGTCAACCCGACAGATAAAGCTCCGGCCGCTAGGGTAAAACCTAGTGGCCGGAGCTTTTTCTTGCCTAAAGAGCGGAGCTAGCTGGTGAAGCTGCCCTGTGGATATCGCTTACCGGGCGTCATAGTCGCGTCACGGCTCCACCGTTTTCGGGGAGGTGCGGACGCCCACACCCGGGTTTGCCCGGAAAATACGGGGTAGGTGGGGTTGCGAGGTTATCCACAGGCTTCCCCTGTCTGTACTGGTTAGACCTAGTTTTTCTAGCCTAGTGGCATGACACAGCTTGAAGAACTTAACCAGAAACTACTCACCTGCCAGCAGCTCACCGCCCGTTACCCTAACCGTTACCGGCTCGAGGCCGCAATAGCGCGGGGGCTCTACCGACGGGTAGCACGTGGTTTCTACCTGCACCGCACCGATTGGGATAGTCTCACGCCGGAAGCAGTTTACCTGGCCCGGGTACTGGCCCTGGCGGCATCCTACCCCGGGATTATCTTCTCCCACCAGACAGCCGCCCTACTCCACGGGCTGCCCTTAGAAAGCCTGCCCGAGACGGTACACGTCTACTGCTACCACCGTACCCGCGCCAAAGACTACACCGTGCACCACGGGGAGCTGCACCTGCCTACCGATACCACCGTGCTCGCCCCGGGCATCCGCATCACCAGCCTGGAGCGAACCCTCACCGATTTGGCAGAGAAGCCGAGCAGACAGCGCTACCGTATCAAACTATAAAGAACCGCCTGCCCCGAAGTAGTTGGAGCAGGCGGGCGTACTGCTAGCTAGTAGCACTCACCGGCAGATGTAAGGCAACTGCTACTTGTTGTGAACGTAGCGGTAGATAAACGCAGCCATGGCATCGCGCTTAATAGGCTCGTAGGGGCGGAAGGTGCCGTCGCCCCAACCCGTGGTGATACCGCGAGAACGCAGCCACATAATTTCACGGTAGAAAATGGTGCTCTCGGGAACATCCACAAACTGTGACCCCTTAGGCGCTACATAGGAGGGCTCACCCGCGTAGCGGTAGAAAAAGGCAGCCATCGCATCGCGCTTAATGGGTTCGAAGGGGCGGAAGGTGCCATCTGCCCAGCCTGTGGTAATACCCTCAGCCTTGAGCCACTCAATTTCCTTGTAGAAGGGGTGGGTCTGGTCTACGTCCTTGAAAGAGGGGGTCTCGGGGGCCTCAAAGGCGGGGGAGCCCGCTAGACGGTAGAAGAAAGCGGCTGTAGCTCCGCGGTCAACATGGTCGTAGGGGCGGAAGGTGCCGTCTGCCCAGCCTGTCGTGATGCGCTGCTGAGCCAGCCACATAATTTCACGGTAGAAAATATCGGCTTCTGTAACATCAACAAAAGAAATCGGCTCGGGGGTCAGATTCATACCGACCAGCAGGGGGTCGTGGTCTGATGAACGGAACTCATTCGCCTCGTAGAAGTCGGTGATGTTGCTGTTGTAACGGCTGTATTCAAGCGCTACCGACTCAACAGAGTTGATGTTCCAGACCTGAGCGCTCTCTACCTTCTCAGCCAGGGCCGGGGAAGCCAGAATATGATCGAGCGAGCCAACGCGGCCACCGTACAGGTAGGTATGGCCAGCACCGTATTTCTCGCCCAGGTTGGTGTAGCCAGCAGAGTAGAGCACCTGCAGGGGATCCTCCTGGGTGTAGGAGTTGAAGTCACCCAGCAGCATGATGTTCTCGGTGCTGTGTCGTTGACCCTGGGCCGCAGCGAAGTTCACCAGAGCCTGGGCCTGGGCGACGCGAGACGCGTTGGAGCTACCCTGGCCGTCATTCTGGTCAGAGTCGGCACCGCTACCGGAGCCCTTCGACTTGAAGTGGTTAACAACAGCTACAAAGACATCGTCACCGCTGGTTGCTGCTGAACCTGCGGGTATAAAGGCCTGAGCTAGAGGCTGGCGGGCGTTAGAGAAAGCTGCATCATCGAGAATTGCGGATTCACCGACCGGCTTGACCTCAGCGGGCTGGTAGATGAAGGCGGTGCGAATGACGTCCTCGCTGGCAGGCAGGGCACTGGGTGAAGCAACAGCCGCCCACTTTTCGTAACCGGCGTCCTTATTGAGCTCTTCAACCAGCTTGTTGAGGGCGATATCACGGTTATCGTGGCCGGTGGCTAGAGTGTTCTCGATTTCTTCCAGAGAGAGTACAGAAGTATCGATCTTGTTGATAGCCTGAACAATCTTCGACTGCTGGCGTTCGAAGCTAGCTAGGGTAGCTGCCCCTCGAACCGCGCAGCTACCGCTAACGGTGATGGGGTTCTTCTCGCGGTCGGTGTAGAACTTGCAGCCTGCGACGGTGTCGCCCACGGTGGTGAAGTAGTTGAGGACGTTGAAGCTAGAGATGCTGTGCTCGCTTGCTACCTCAGGGGCCGCTGTACGGGTGTTAGACCAGGACGCCGGCAGCGCAGCGGGATCGGTTGCGCCGTTGACCGGAGCGGTGGGCTGCAGGCGCCAGGCCTTGAAAGAGTAGCCCAGAACAACCGGGTTGTTGAAGTTGACGGAAGCTCCGACACGCAACGGGTTGCTGGTGGAGACGTAGGGCAGCGGGGTGCCGGTGCCTGCGCGGCTGTAATCCACGGTTGCGCCGTCATCGAGTAGAAGAACCTTAGCCGCATTATCTGCTTCGTAGGCGAGGGCTGCGGCACCGGGGGCTACGACGTCGGTTGCGGTGCGCAGAGCCTGGGTGCCGTTGACAAGGCCAACCTCACCGTAGCGGTTGGTGTTGTAGTTATCGGTGACGGTGATATCGCCGGTGGGCTGTAGAAGCATACCTTCGAGGGCTTCACGGGCCTCTTCACCCTCAGGTAGCTGGCCGGTTACCGGGGTAACAGGGGTAAAGGGGACAGCAAGGACGGTGAGGTCAGCCGCGCGGGACACCATAATCTGGGTTTGCCCATTGTATTCAGAAACTGCGCCGGTTACTTCAACGAGGTCGCCCTGAGAAACCTGCGCCACGGTGCTGGGGGAGTAGACGAAGATGCCGTCAGAAGCACCCGGAGTGCGGTCCTCTGCACCTGTTCCCTCGGTCTGAATAAAGTAGCCGCGTAGGCCGCCCTCGGCATAGACAGCTGTGACAACACCGCGGGTAGTGACACTTTGACCGGCGAGCGGGCTGGTAGTTCCGGTGCCCTGGATGGTAGCAATCGGGGTGAGCTCGGCAGCCTGAGCTGGTAGGGCAGCGAGTAGGGGAGTCAGCGTGGCGGTAGAGGCAAGAAGAGCAAGCGCCGCACGGTGGTGTGATAGGCGTCGGAAATCAGGCATGAGAATCCTTGGGGAATGTTAACAGTAGATATGTGGTGATGTGACTCATGGAGCCATCTCACACCATTCTAGGGTCTTGCCTATACAAAATTTAAAGCCGCGATTCAAAAGTTAAGGAGCGGGACGGTTAATTTTTGCTACTTCGTTGGCAGGTATGTGTGGGTCTGTGGGTTTTGCTTAAGCGGTGTGGTTATTGGGGCGGAAACTGTTGCCGGTGTAAGCAAGTCCACGGTGTTAGGGTGGGGGTGTTTTTAAGTGGGGTAACACATGTTGAGTCGAGGGATAAGAGGCTTTTGACTAGGTCTGATGTAAAAATATACCCTCCGGTGTGGATATGCGTCTTAGACAGGCTCACTTAGGTCATTTTTGACCTTTACAGATACCCCCGCGCAGGGTTGGTTTTCGTAAGTTTTGTGTGTGAATTGGTGGTAATTTAGGAGGTAGAAAAGTGCAAACAGCACACAAAACCAATCGCGGAACACACCTCCGCAGCGAAGGAACCCATACTCATGTGGCAGCAGGTCTACGACCCACTGAACAACCAGGCGCTCTCAGCCCTCGTGGCGGCAGTGCCGATTCTTGTCTTCCTCCTGGGGCTCACCGTCCTGAAAATGAAGGGACTGCACGCAGCCCTCGTCTCCCTGGCCTCGGCCGTGGCCCTGGCCGTCCTTGTCTTCGGCATGCCCCTTGCATCCTCCCTCTCAGCCATCGGCTATGGCTTCCTCTCCGGTATGTGGCCTATCGGCTGGATCGTGCTCATGGCCGTCTGGCTCTACCGCATCACCGTCCGTGCCGGTAACTTCGAAGTGATCCGCGGTTCAGTCTCAGCGATTTCTGCTGACCAGCGTATCCAGGTACTCCTGATTGCCTTCTGTTTCGGCGGCTTCCTCGAAGGCGCCGCGGGCTTCGGTATTCCGATTGCTATCTGTGCTGCCCTGCTGGTAACCCTCGGTTTTGAACCCGTCAAGGCATGTCTTCTGGCTCTGGTCTCCAACGTTGCCTCCGGTGCCTACGGCGCTATCGGCATCCCCGTCCTCACCGGCTCCACCGTCTCCGGCGTGCCCCAGGCAGAACTGAACTCTATGATGGTCTGGGTGCTGCAGATTATCACCATCTTCATCCCCGTCCTGCTGGTCATGATGCTGGACGGCATTCGCGGCCTCAAGGAAACCGGCCTGGTTGCCCTGGGCCTGGGTGTTATCGTCTCCGCTGCCCAGGCAGGGGTCCTGCTGGCCATCGGCCCCGAACTGGTAGACATCATCCCCTACCTGCTCGGTCTGATTCTGCTGGCCGTCACTATGATGAAGTGGCAGCCCGCCCACATCTACCGCGAACCCGGTGCTCCTTCCCTCGAAGAGCTCGGCAAGAGCCCCAGCGGCTTCACCTTCTCAGGTGTGGTCAAGGCCTGGAGCCCCTTCATTATCCTCTCCATCATGATTCTGCTCTGGTCGACCCCGCTCATTAAGGGCCTGGTCAAGGCAGAGACCGAAACTGCTGCAGCAGGTGCCCTGAACTGGACCACCATCCCCGTCCAGATGCCCACCCTGCACGGCCAGATTTTCCAGGTAGCCCCCATCGTGGCAGAAGAGACCGCCATGAAGGCCGTCTGGAACTGGACCCTCTTCGGCGCATCCGGCACCGCTATCCTCTTCGCTGCCCTAATCACCATCGCTATCTCCAACATCAGCTGGAAGGCCGCCTTCGAAGAACTCGGTGGCGCCTGGAAACAGCTCTGGCAGCCCATTCTGCTCATCTGCCTGGTCATGGCTGTTGCTAACGTCATGAACTTCGGTGGTATGTCTTCCGCCCTGGCCCTGGCACTGGCGGCTGTTGGCTCCATCTTCCCGCTCTTCTCGCCCATCATCGGCTGGATTGGCGTCTTCGTGACCGGATCTGTGGTCAACAACAACACCCTCTTCGCCGGCCTGCAGGCTACCACCGCAAGCCAGATTGGTGCCAGCTCCGGCCTGCTGGTTGCAGCTAATACCGCCGGTGGTGTGATGGCAAAGGTTGTTTCACCCCAGTCGATTGCGATTGCCGCTGCTTCGGTGAACATGTCTGGCCAGGAATCAAAGATCACCAACGCGGCCATCAAGTACTCGCTGGCTCTGCTGGTTATCCTTTGTGTTTGGGTCTATGTACTTTCGCTGATCATGCCCGCCTAAAGCCTGCGGCTTCAGACGGTATTAGATAAGGACGCCCGCCCCACCACCCTGCCACCGGGCAGGGGAGCTGGGGCGGGCGTCCTTTTCTTACCCCGGCACAGTGAAGGCTAACTTGCCTGAGCGGCTGGTCTAAATACCCGCTGAAAGAAAGTAAACTGTTGGTATGAGCATCACACCCGTAAAAAACCTATTGAATGACCAGCTGCCCAGCTTCATCAAGCAGGGCTACCTCTTTATGTCGAACCAGCGCCGTAAGGCCGGGGTCTCCGCAGAGTCGCACTGCCCCGTCACCTTCTCCGCTCTGGGCGGTACCGCCACCCTGATTCGCGGCGAAGAAGCCGTGGACTTCTTCTACGACGAGTCTAAGATCAGCCGCGGCGGCGCCATGCCCGCAGCAATCCAGGGCCCCCTCTTCGGCGAAGGCGCCGTTCACACCCTCGACGGCGAAGCCCACAGGGTTCGTAAGGCTAAGATGGCCGAAATGGCCTACACCGACGAGCGCGTTGAGGCTTTCAAGGGCCTCGTGGAAGAAGAAATGAAGGCCCTTATTGAACGCTGGAAGACCAGCCCCGGTAACATCTACGACGATGTCGCTGTAGCCTACGGCCGTGCCGCCTTCCGCTGGGCCGGGGTGCCCGCGTCCGACCGCGAGCTCAACAAGCGTGCTACCCAGATGAGCCACCTGCTCGACACCTTCGGTGAGCTCAAGCAGAACGTGCTCTCCTGGATTGACCGCAAGAAGCTGGACGCCTGGGCCGAAGGCCTTATCGAAAAGGTCCGCTCCGGCGACCTGACCGTCGACCCTGATTCTGTAGTACGCCACATGGCTGACCTGCGCGACGAAAAGGGTGATCTGGTCACAGCCAAGCTGGCCGGCATCGAGCTGCAGAACCTGACCCGCCCCACCGTGGCTGTCTCCCGCTTCGCCGCTTTCGCAGCCGTCGCTATGGTCGAGAACCCCGAGTGGGCCGCTAAGGTCAAGAAGGCAGTGGAGGACGCCGACGGCCGCCTGGTCAACATCCCTGAAGCCGTTGCCTTCGCCCAGGAAACCCGCCGCAAGTACCCCTTCGTTCCTATGCTCCCCGCCATGGTCAAGGAAGATACCGAACTTTCGGGCTGCCCGATTCAGAAGGGCCAGCGCGTCCTGCTGGACATTCTGGGCACCAACACCTCACCCCAGCTCTGGAAGAATGCCACCAGCTTCGACCCCCAGCGCTTCCTCGACCAGCCCGACTACGAAGCTATCAAGGGCTTCATCCCCCAAGGCGGCGGCGATGTGCTCACCGGTCATCGTTGCCCCGGCGAGAAAATCGCGGTGGCTGCGCTGTCTTCCACCATCGCAGCGCTCTCAGCAGATAACGTCACCATCGCTGAAGACGCCGAAGACACCACCTTCAGCATGACCCAGCTGCTCACCCGCCCCAAGACCGGCGTGCGCGTCACCGTCAGCTAGGGCAGGCGAGAGGTAGTCGACCGCAAGCACCTGGGCCGCAAACTGAACCTGCTCCGCCTCGTCCTGCCGTGCCTCATAGCGGTAGAATTCGTTTCTGCTCTGGAGCGAGAAAATCTACCTACCCCGGTTTTTGTGCAGTTACCCCAGTTTTAAACCGGGGTAACTGCACAAAACCTGGGGTGCATAGGCCTAGGAGAGCTGGCTCAAATCAATCTTGCCCATGCTCAGCGGCTTGGCACGAGTGTCAATATCAGCCATGAGCTGGACAATATTCTGAGGCAAAACCTGCCAATACACCCCGTAGGCATCAACGCACCAGCCGCAGGGCTTGTGCGTAGTAGGTGGCAGCCTCGGCGGCATCACCGTTAATCCAGACGCAGGCGGTGGGAGGTCGCCACGCAGCCGGCCGACCGTAGGGTGATTGTTGCCTGGGCGTTGCCGATAGCTGCGCGAATCTTGCCGCGGTGGCGAATAATGCGGGCGTCCGTAACTAGCCGCTCCACGTCGTCCTCGGTGAAAGCCGTGACCTTCTCAACCTCAAAGCCTTCAAAGAGTTCGCGGAAGGCCTCGCGCTTGGTCAAGATGGTGCGCCAGGAGAGCCCGGCCTGAAAACCTTCGAGGCAGAGGCGCTCAAAGGCACCCTGCTCGTCGGTTCGTTGGTGACGGGCACGCCCTACTCGGTGTCGTAGTAGGCCTGCATATCACCATCGTCTGCGGCCCAGACAGGGCGTACTAGCCCGTCGGTACCTACCCGGGTGTCGGTCATTAGAAGAGTCGCCCTTCAACTTCTGCGCTGGGCTCTTCGAGAGCCAGCAGAAACTCTTTACGTTCCAGCCCACCCGCGTAGCCGGTGAGCTTGCCGTCTGAGGCTACCACCCGGTGGCAGGGGATAAAAATGGAGACCTTATTGCGGCCCACAGCCTGGCCAACCGCCTGAGCCGGGGCGCCCGGCCCCACAATCTTGGAAATAGCCCCGTAGGTGGTGGTGTAGCCGTAGGGAATCTCCCGCAGGGCGGCCCACACCGCCAGCTGAAAATCGGTGCCGTCAGGAGCGAGCGGCAGCTCAAAGGTGGTCCGTTTCCCGGCAAAGTATTCCAGCAGCTGGGCCTGGGCGTCGGTCAGCACCTCGCAGTCGCTCACCTCAATGCGGTGCCCCAGCTCTTCCTGCTTGGGGAAGTGGGCCTGGCCGGTAAACCAGGCACCGGTGAGGGCCTGGCCGTCGGAGGCCAAAATCATTTCACCCAGCGGGGTAAGGGTATGGGCGTGGTAGGTCATGTATTTAGTCTAGTTTGGCGGCATACAAATAGCCCTGCACCTCACCGGTAGGTGACGATGCAGGGCTATTGTTTCAGCGCAAGATAGCTAGCCTAGCGCTAGAGTCTAGTTGAGCTAGGTGCTTAGTCCTGTTCGACGTCCTCATCGACCCAATCCAGGGTCTTAGAGACAGCCTTCTTCCACAGGCGGTACTGGCGCTCGACCTCGTCCTTGTCCATCTGGGGTTCCCAGCGCTTGTCTTCGGACCAGTTATCGATGACGTCCTGCTCGCCGTCCCAGAAGCCAACGGCAATACCGGCGGCGTAGGCGGCACCTAGCGCGGTGGTTTCAATGACCTTGGGGCGGATAACGGGTACGCCCAGCAGGTCAGCCTGGAACTGCATGAGGAACTCGTTGGCGGTCATACCGCCGTCGACGCGCAGTTCTTCGAGGGAAACCTTGGTGCCGGCTGCTTCGGCGTCGGCGTTCATGGCGTCCAGCACTTCGCGGGTCTGGAAGGCGGTTGCCTCAAGGGCGGCGCGGACGATGTGGGCGCGGTTGACATAGCGGGTCAGGCCCACGATGACGCCGCGGGCGTCGGAACGCCAGTGGGGGGCGAAGAGGCCGGAGAAGGCGGGGACGACATAGGCGCCGCCGGAGTTCTCAACGCTGGTAGCCAGTTCTTCTGACTCGGCGGCGTTGTCGATCATCTTGAGGTTGTCGCGCAGCCACTGAATCAGGGAGCCAGAGACCGCAACGGAGCCTTCGAGGGCGTAGACGGGGTCGGCGTCACCCAGCTTGTAGGCCACTGTGGTGAGCAGGCCGTTTTCTGAGATGACGGGCTCGTTACCGGTGTTCATGAGCATGAAGTTACCGGTGCCGTAGGTGTTCTTGGCCATGCCCTTTTCGAAGCAGGCCTGGCCGAAGGTGGCTGCCTGCTGGTCGCCCAGAATACCTGAGATGGGGGTGCCGTTGAGCAGGCCCTTGGAGCGGCCGTAGCCGTAGATTTCGGAGGAGGACTTGATCTCGGGCAGCATGCTCATGGGAATGCCCATGTCTGCTGCGATGGATTCGTCCCATTCCAGGGTCTTGATGTTCATCAGCAGGGTACGGGAAGCGTTGGTGACGTCGGTGACGTGCACACCGCCCTCTACACCGCCGGTCAGGTTCCAGAGCACCCAGGTATCGGTGTTACCGAAGAGCAGGTCGCCTGCTTCTGCCTTCTCACGGGCGCCTTCGACGTTGTCGAGGATCCACTTAATCTTGGGGCCTGAGAAGTAGGTAGCCAGGTTGAGACCAACGATATCGTGGTACTTGCCGGGGCCTTCTTCGCCGCCGAGCTCGTCACAGATTTTCTGGGTGCGGGTATCCTGCCAGACGATGGCGTTGTAGACAGGCTTACCGGTGTTCTTGTCCCAGACAACGGCGGTTTCACGCTGATTGGTGATACCGACGGCTGCGATTTCGTGGTGGTTGACCTCAGCCTTGGTCAGGGCTTCACCCACGGACTTACGCACGTTCTCCCAGATTTCCATGGGGTCGTGCTCGACCCAGCCGGCCTTGGGGAAGATCTGCTCGTGTTCGTGCTGGCCGACGCTCTTGATTTCACCGGACTTGGTGAAGAGGATAGCGCGGGAGCTGGTGGTGCCCTGGTCGATGGAGAGGACGTACTTCTTACGCTCGGGGAGCTGTGACATGGTTTTTCTCTTTTCGTGAGCGCACCTTCGTTGGTGCGGTAACGGGTGGTTGTTCTAAGTGTAGGGCGCGGACGCCGGTGGCCGGCTTAGCCCAGCAGGGCGGGGACGAGGATGGCGGCTGCGGAGGCACCGATAAGGGGGCCAACAACGGGAACCCAGGCGTAGGCCCAGTCGGAGGACCCCTTGCCCTTGATGGGCATCAGGGCGTGGGCGATACGGGGAGCCAGGTCGCGGGCGGGGTTGATGGCGTAACCGGTGGGGGTACCCAGGGAGAGGCCGATTGCTACAACGATGAAGGCGACAGCCAGGGGGCCAAGACCTGAGGGGGTGCTGCCGGAGGCTAGGACGAAGCCGACCAGGACGAAGGTGCCGAAGGCTTCGGTCAGGGTGTTCCAGCCGTAGGAGCGGATAGCGGGGCCGGTGGAGAAGATACCCTTGGTGGTTCCGGGCTCTGCCTCGTCAAAGTGCTTCTTGTAGACCAGGAAAGCACCCCAGGCGCCCAGGAATGCACCGATCATCTGGGCTGCTACGTAAACGAAGAAGTGACCAAGGGAGGGAGCGATACCGGGTGCAAAGTCACCACCGGCAATCAGCAGGCCCAGGGTAACTGCGGGGTTGAGGTGAGCACCTGAAGGGGCAGACATGTAGACGGCCGCGAAAACCGCAAAGCCCCAGCCGAAGGCGATGGTTAGCCAGTCGGTATTCTTGGCAGCTGACTTGGGCAGGGTAACTGCGGCACACACGCCAGCACCCAGCAGAATCAGAATGCCGGTACCGATAACTTCAGAAACAAAAGCGCCAAGTAGGGTTGCATTGCCCTCTGCTGAGATAAGGGCGCTTGCCTGGATGCTAGCGTCAGCGCCAGCGGCCAGTAGTGAGCTCATCGTTGACCTCGTATTTTCTGTGCGGGCCGGGTGCCCGAAACGGGCACCCGGCGGTTGTTAGTGATGAATGATTGTTTTAGTGGAGAGTAGTGACAGGACGTCGGGGAGCCACGTGGGTTGCCCCGAGAACCTCAGCCGCGGCGTCCGCGTCCTCGGTATGGGTTTCAGCTGCGGCGATAGCCTCAACCCGCTCGGCGTAAATCGCCTTTTCGCGGGCCACAGTGGCCTCGTCCCAGCCAAGTTCAGCGGCCATAATCTCAAGGATCTCGTCAGCGGCTGACAGGCCGCGGTCGGTAGCCTCAAGATCCAGGCGGACGCGGCGCACCAGCACGTCCTCAAGGTGCAGGGCACCCTCGGCACGCACGGCCATGGCCACATCGGCCCGCAGGAACTGGGGTGCCTGCGCCAGGGGAGTACCCAGGGCAGGGTCTTCCTTGATGAGAGCGATAATATCGGCCAGCTCAGCGCCGTAGCGCTCCAGCAGGTGCTCCACGCGGGCAGCATCCCAGCCGTTCTCAGCGGCCAGCGCATCGGCGCGGGCAGCCAAAGCTTCATAACCTTCAGCACCGACCAGCTTGATGTTCTCGGTGACAGAGGGCAGGGTCTTAGCGCGGTCGCCCAGGGCAAAGTCCACGGCGTCCTCAGCCATCACGCGGTAGGTGGTCAGCTTACCACCGGCAATAGCGCTCATACCCGGGGCAATTTCCATGACGGTGTGCTCACGCGACACCTTGGTCGATGCAGCGTTCTCACCCTTCTTAGCCACCGGCTGCAGCAGGGGGCGCAGACCAGCGTAAGAGCTGATGATATCGGCCTCGGTCAGCTCATCGGCAATCAGCTTATTAGCCTGGTCGAGCACGTAACGGATGTCAGCCTTGGTGGCGACGGGACGCTCGCGGTCTTCGGTGTAGGGGGTGTCGGTGGTGCCGATGATCCAGTAGCGCTGCCAGGGGATGATGAAGAGCACGGACTTTTCGGTCTTGGTGAAGATACCGCTGGTTGCCTTGATACGGTCGCGGGGCACGGTGATGTGCACGCCCTTAGAAGCCAGCACCTTCAGCCCCTGGTCCTTGGTTGCCATGGACTCCGACTCTTCGGTCCACACGCCGGTTGCGTTGATGATATGGGCGGCCTTGACGGTCTTCTCGTCGCCGGTTTCAAGGTCAACGATTCTAGCACCGGTGACTCGCCCGGCGGCGTCCTTGTTAATAGCGGTGACCTGGGTGCGGGAAGCTGCCAGGGCGCCGTAGCCTGCGGCGGTGCGGACGAGGTCGATGACCAGGCGGGCGTCATCCACGCGGGCATCGTAGAACTGAATGGCGCCGGTGAAGGCTGAATCCTTGATGCCGGGGAAGACCTTCTTGGTGCCTTCCTTGGTGAAGTGGCGCTGGGCGGGCACAGTGCGGTGGCCGCCGGCACCGGCGAAGGCCATGGTGTCGTACAAGCCGATACCCACAGCGGAGTAAGCGCGTTCAATCACGGGCATCTTGAGGGGCCAGAGGAAGGGCTGGGCCTTGACCAGGTGGGGGGCGGTGCGTTCGAGCAACAGGCCGCGCTCCTTGAGGGCTTCGGCAACCAGCTTGAAGTCGAGGTTGTAGAGGTAACGAAGGCCGCCGTGTACGAGCTTGGAGGACCAGGCGCTGGTGCCCGCCGCCCAGTCGCCGGCCTCAACAATGGCGGTGCGCAGGCCGCGGGTTGCGGCGTCCAGGGCGATGCCTGCCCCGGTCACCCCGCCGCCGATGATGAGGACGTCTACGCCCGCTTCATCGGTCATGGCTGCTAGGGCCTGGGCGCGGGTTTCTGCGGTGAGGTGGGACTGGGTGGTGAAGGTGGCAGTCATGGGGATCTTCCTTGCGACGGGTTGCCTGGTTAATGTCTTGGTAACTATTTCAACCGTGTGAACAAAAAACTGCCAGCTCTGTGAACAAATGTTCAGATAGAATCGAATTATGGTGAACAAAAGTCAGAATCAGGTGGTGGAGGCAGCCCAGCTTTATTACGGGGAGCACCTGACCATGTCCACTATCGCTACACGCCTGGGAGTCTCTCGCCCCACCGTTTCCCGTCTGCTGAAAACTGCACGTGAAACGGGGGTTGTGACAATTCATCTCAATGAAAAAGCCTATAGTTCCGACCCCCTTGAAAAACGTCTTGCTGACCTCTATCGGGTGCGGGTGACGGTGGTGAGAGCCCCTGAACATGCCACGGAGCAGGCTCGGATGAGGCGAGTGGCAATAGCCACAGCCAACCTTTTGGATTCTCTCATTGTTCCGGGAACGACCCTGGGGGTTGCCTGGGGCTCTACGGTGACCGAGGTGGCCCAGTTCCTGCCCAAGCGGCCCCTGACTGGGGTGACGGTGGTGCAGCTGAACGGGGCGGGCAATGCCGTGCAGACGGGTATCCCGTATTCGGGTGCGATTCTTGGGCAGGTGTCATCTGCCTATGGGGCGCAGATGGTGCATTTCCCGGTGCCTGCCTTCTTTGATTTTGCCGATACGAAGGCGGCTATGTGGCGGGAGCGGTCGATTCGCGGTGTGTTGGCGGTGCAGCGCAGTGCAGATGTGGCCCTGTTCGGTGTGGGTGCTTTTGGTGGTGAGCTTAAGTCGCACGTTTATAGCGGTGGCTATTTTAATGCTGAGCAGATGCGGGAGTTACAGGAGCAGGGCATTGTGGGGGATATGTGCACGGTGCTGCTGCGGGAGGACGGTACCTGGGCTGATTTAGCGGTGAACCAGCGGGCGACGGGCCCCACCCCTGCGGAGCTGGTGAAGATAGGACGACGCGTGTGCGCGGCTGCCGGCCGCCACCGCGCTGTTGCCCTGCGCGCCGCCCTCGCCACCGGCGCAATCACCGACCTGGTGGTGGATGCGGACCTAGGGGAGAGGCTGCTCTAGGTGTTCGCTGATAGGATCTTCTATTGAACTTAGCCTCTTGAGGGCTTACTCCCATCGCTCCAGGTAATCGATGACCTGAGGCGCATCTTTCGAAAGTTGCCTCCAAGTGAGGACATCATCATTTTGCAGTCGTCCTACTAGAACAATGTAATTGACTCCAAGTTCCTCCGCCTGTTGGTAAGCCCACTTATACGAGGCCCGCCTAGGGTTCGGAGGAATGGGCACCGTATTACCCGCAAAAATAAGTTCTTCTGCGAGCTTATTTGCGGCATCTTCACGTTGCTCGATTTTGCCCGCAGAAGTCTTATCACCGTGAAGAATGGGGGCGGCTTCAAGAGAAATATCTCCGTTGAGCACATGGGCAATCTCGTGCATGAGGGTGAAAAGGACCTTGTCGAGCCTCTTACCGCTCCCGGAAATCCCAATAATTGGAGTGTTTTCTATCTGAAAACTGACTCCGCTCATTTTGGCTCCGGGCAGTAGCTCTGAGTAGACCAGGCAAACGCCTGCACCTGCCAGAAGCTCGGAAAGCGCGGCGAAACCCTCTGGGTTGACGGTGAGTGAGGGGATGCGGTTGGCAACTACTCGTAGCTTGCTAGCGTCATACTGAGGCAAGCCGTCGATACGGCACGTTGCTTTCTGAGCAACGTTGTGAATCCACTGTTTTTGTGTTCCTGTGAAACTGTCCGTGGGGGACTGCTTGCGGGCAGCAAGAGCGAGGTCACTTTGAAGGGCGCCTACAAAGGCTTCGGCACCCTGAGTGCTAATAAAGTGCTCAGGAGTTACATCGAGAGTGCTTTCGCTGGGTTCGGGCGCTTCACCTGGAATAGGCGGGGCTTCTTGGATGGTAGTTGATATCCAGTTCTCGCCGAAGGCTTCAAAGCGTCCGTTATCGAGGATAGCCTCAAAGTGTACAAGAGCCTGAACCGCATGTGCGTACGACATTGCGGTGGAAAGGGTGGGGCTTGAATCAAGGGATTCAAACTTAGAAATAGCCTGTTGGGAGACACCAAGCTTCTCCGCAACGTCCTGCTGGGTTAATCCTGCCTCTTTGCGAAGGCTAATGAGTTGAGCAAGAAAGTCCCGTTCTTGGCGTGCGAGGTAGTTTGCGCGCTGGCGGGATGGGGAAGGTTGGCGCTTCCTACGCTGGGTAGTAAATCGTGCCATGGGAAAATCCTAACAGCTATACAACTAATAAGTTGTATTGTGTGTTTGAGTTCATCTTACACCGCTGAATCTGCATGGGGCTAGCCGTATAGCAAATCTTCGATGAGATCGAGCGGGTGTAACGGTTCAGCGCTGTCTTTCTCTAGCCCCCACCTAGATTTGGAGCCAAAATTGAAACGGTTGACGGCCTGTTGCATTTGCTCTGTTTGTAGCCCCGAGATTTGTTGCTTGGTGAGCCCATCTACTTTCTTGAAATGGGCATGACTGGTAACAAGCAGGTTTTCTACATCTGATTCAGTAGGTTCTGCGTGGTACTGGCGAAACAGCTTCTCAGGGTAGTCGAAATCGTTGAATGTCCAACGTAACTCGTAGAAGTCCTGCCCCTGATCAATTGCTTTGATAGGTTCGCCGGGGTCCCTGGGGTTGAGAGTGCCTTGGGACGCACCTTCGAAGAGTACTTCAAGCTGACTGAGCGCGCGTTCTTGAGCTGTCTGGGGGAGCTCTTTGAGCCAGGCTACTATTTCTAGAATTGCTGGGTGCTTGTCATACCAGTAGCTATGCCAGATAAGAGGGCCATCACTTGGCGGGGTGCAACAACGAGACTGGGTGGCCCTGTCATATTCCTGAGCCTTGGGATGATGGTAGATCAAACCGGAACGCCTAGCCGGTGGAGCAGGTTTTGGAATAGGCAAGGGTGCTCTCCTCTCATGGGCCAACGGCTATTTGGCCATTGTTGTCAGTTTAGAGCCTGGGGCTGACACTTTAAGGAGTTTTTAGACCACGGTGAGCCGAGCTCCGCCGTCCTCGTCGGTTGTCTCGTCGCGTAGGCGCTCATAGAGAACCAGATCCAGCATGAGGCTCATGAACTTATCGGCGGGCATTTTGCGCACGAAATCCAGCAGCTCGTTGGTGTCAGAGCCGTACGACCAGAGCATGGTGGCTAGGCCGTTGCGGGCCATCTTGGAATGGGCGAAATCGTCCTTGGTGTTAGCGGCGGCGCTCTGACGCAGGCCCTCGTCCTTGGATGCCTCAGCCACAAAGGTTGTGGCGAAGGCAACCTGGTACTCGTCCGAGAGATTCAAGCCGTTAAAGTACTCATTGACCAGGTCTATCAGGGCTGACCTAGCTTTTGATTCCCGTTCCTTGATGGTGGCTAGACCGGCCTCGGTCATACCTCGTAGCCCTACCTTGGGGGCTGATGAAAGCCCAAGGTTCTGGTTCTCTTTCATCTTTTCGAGCTTGTAGTGAGTGAGCACAATATCGTCGATATCGAGAACATCGGGGGACACTGCATCCAGGGTGAAGCCGCGCAGACGGCGGGCGAGCAGATCCGCAAAAGCAGATAGCTTCTCGTAGTAGGGGTTCCCGAAATTGAAAATCTGTGAGAAGAAAGCGTAAGACTTCACATACTGTTGCAGGGTAGCCCGGAACTCCAAAAGAACCTCAAGTTCAGCGGCGGCATCAGCACTGGTGCCGGGAGAGCCAGCATCTTGCTGGGCGTTGAACCAGCGCCGCTTGAAACGGTCTACCGGCACGGCCAGCAGAGAGTCATAGGAGGCCTGGCGGGCACCGGGCTTGCACCACTTTAGCCAGAACTGCTCAACATCAGCCGGGGTATAGATACCGGTGGCCTCTAGTTTATCGATCTGGCTATCGATCAGGCTGAGGTCGGATTCAGTCTCAATGGTGGCGTCCTCGTAATAGGTGGCGAAGGCTTCAAGAATCTGTTTGGGGTCATTCACAAAGTCGAGGATATAGGCGTTCTGCTTGCCCTCGGCCCGACGGTTGAGGCGGGAGAGGGTTTGCACGGCGGTGATGCCGGAGAGCTTTTTATCCACGTACATGGCAACCAGGAGCGGCTGGTCAAAGCCGGTCTGGTACTTGTTGGCGACCACCAGGATATTCTGGTCGGGCTGGTTGAAGAAGGCCGCCAGGTCTTGCCCGCGTAGCTCCGGGTTCATGCTTGCCTCGGTTACGGTAGGTACGGGAGTGTCGTCGTTGAGAGGGCGAATATCTGGGTCTGGTAGTTCGCCGGAGAAAGCGACCAGGGTTTTGAGCGGTAGCTTTTTCTCTGCAATAGCCTTTTGGAAGGCACGCTGATACTTGACGGCGGCTACCCGGGAGCTAGTAACAACCATAGCTTTAGCCTTACCGCCGAGCTCCTTCTGTACTGTGCCCTGGTAGTGTTCCAGAATCACAGCGACCTTGGAAGCCACATTGGTGGGGTGTAGGTCTACAAAGTCAATGAGTGCGCGGGTACCCTTGCGAATATCAATTTCGTCGTCGGCCCCGGTGGACTCGTTGCGCTGGGCGATACGCGCGGCCATATCGTAGGTGGTGTAGTTCTGGAGAACATCAAGAATGAAGCCCTCTTCAATGGCCTGCTTCATGGAGTAGAGGTCAAAGGGCACGTGCGCGCCACCGTCAGCCGGGCGGCGGCCAAACACCTCAAGCGTCTTCTCTTTGGGCGTTGCAGTAAAGGCAAAGAAGGAAACCTGTTCACAGGACCCCACCACACGCTGGGCCATGCGGGTCATGGCCTCCTGGTCAGCCTCCGAATCGCCCTCTTCAAACTCAACAGAAACCTCCGTGTTGAGCATTTTCTTAATAGAATCGGTGGCCTCGCCTGACTGGGAGGAATGAGCCTCATCTGCAATAACGGCAAAGCGGCGCCCCGCTAGTTGGCTACCTTCCTTGGTCATTTCTTCCATAGCAAAGGGGAAGGTTTGCAGGGTCACGCCGATAATGGGAGTGCCGCTGGTCAGCGCTTCGACCAGTTGCTTAGATTTGGATTCCCCATTACCGCGTGTAATGGGCATGAAGACACCGGGAATGGTGACCAGCTGGTCAATGGCATCTTGCAGTTGCCTGTCGAGTACCTGCCGGTCGGCAATCACGATGATGGAGTCGAAAACGCGCTCGCCGGTGGCTGAGTGCAGGTTAGAGAGCTGGTGGGCGAGCCAGGCTATGGAGTCAGTTTTGCCGGAGCCTGCCGAGTGCTGAACCAGGTACTTGTTGCCTGCGCCTTCTTGCCGTGCGGCGGCAACGAGCCTGGTGACGGCTCGCCACTGGTGGTAGCGGGGGAAACGGGTTGAGGCTTTGGTGAGGGTTCGCCCGGTGAATGGGTCTTTGACTTTTTGGTGGTTGGTGTAGATGAACTTGGTGAGGATTGTCAGCCAGGTGTCGCGGTCTAGGATTTCACGCCAGAAGTAGCTGGTGGCTAGGTTGCCTTCTACCGGTGGGTTGCCTGCGCCGCCTTTGTGCCCTCGGTTGAAGGGGAGAAAGACGGTGGATTTGCCGGCAAGGCGGGTGGTCATGGCAATTTCGTCTTGGGTGAGAGCGAAGTGGACCAGGGCACCACGGTGTTCTTGTAAGAGCGGGGAGGTTTTGGGGTCGCGGTCTTCGCGGTATTGCCGGGTGGCGTGCGCCAGGGTTTGGGCGTATTCGGACTTAATTTCGATGGTGGCTACGGGGAGCCCGTTAACAAAGAGGACGAGGTCGATGCGGCTGAGCTGGTTGTGAGGGTCGTAGCGGACTTCTTCGACAACGCGCAGGATATTGGCCCGGTAGAGCTTGGCGACTTCTGGGTTGCGGTTGTCTTGGGGTGGGGGCGCTAGGAGCTTGAAGTCGCGGCGGGCACCGAGCACACGGAAGCCTTTGCGGAGGGTATTAAGGGTGCCACCACCGTTTTCTTCTGGCAGGCTGAGTTTTTTGGTGAGGGCAGTGATGATGCGTTCCTGCGCGGCGGCTTGGGCGGACGCGGGTTCATCTGGGTTTACCAGGGAGCGGTAGGCTACGGGGTCGCTGGTTTCTAGCCAGGTAAAGAGGTCCTGTGGGTAGAGCGCGTTTACGGAGTCGTAGCCGTCGGAGTTGGGGGAGTGCTGCCAGCCGTGAGCCGCCAGGTGGGCGCAAATCTCCTGCTGGAGAGGACGTTCAAGGTGAGTGCGCATGGCGGGGCGGCTCCTACGATGGGATGGACGTGCGATATGTATGTTTAGGTTCAGTGTATTCAGAGCTAGCAGATTTGATAAATGCAAATCACTAGGCATAGTGTGTACAACATCTTATGTCATTCAAAATTTTTAGAAACGTACAAGGAAAATCTTCGAAATTCTTTTTGCCAATTATCACCCTAGTGTGCTTGGGCATTTGATGGGAATTATTTTCACTGAGCTTCAAGTATTACACACTTTACCAGGAGCTGGGAATGGGTTGAGAGGAATCTTCTCAAGTATAGAAAAATTAATTGTTTGTGAAGTTATACTTTTCTATCTATTTTCTGGTGC
>DXCN01000028.1 GCA_019115985.1 Candidatus Rothia avicola
GGCAGAAGATCAAGGACGGAGGCCACTGCCTGGGACTGCCGCAGACGACTACGGCCCTTCTCGGCCTTTTTCTCAAGGTCAGAAAGATCTCGGCGGATGCGAGCGTACTCGGTGAAGTCACCCAGATGGCAGGTCATGGCCTCTTCGAAACCTGCCAGAGCCTTTTCATTCTTCCTTACCCGAGAAGCCACCCCCACCACCGACTTATCGGCCTGGAACTGGGCAAAGGAGCTTTCCAGAATCTTCTTGGTGCGCTCAGTGCCAAACTGGGCAATCAGGTTGGCGCTCATATTGTAGGTGGGTTTGAAGGAGGAATTGAGGGGGTAGGTGCGCTTCGAGGCCAGGCCGGCTACCTGCTGGGGCTCTAGCCCGGGGCGCCACATGACCACAGCGTGACCCTCAACGTCGATACCGCGGCGGCCGGCACGTCCGGTCAGCTGGGTGTACTCCCCCGGCGTGATATCCACGTGGGTCTCACCGTTGAACTTGGTGAGCTTCTCTAGCACCACCGACCGGGCCGGCATATTGATGCCCAGCGCCAGGGTCTCGGTCGCAAAGACCATGCGAATTAGCCCCTCAGAGAAGAGGGTCTCAACAACATCCTTGAAAACCGGCAGCAGGCCCGCATGGTGGGCCGCTACACCCCGCATCAGGCCCTCACGCCACTCGTAAAAACCCAGCACCGCCAGGTCACTGGTTTCGAGGCTTGCGGTAGCCTCAGTGATATAGGCCCGAATAGCCTGGGCCTCGGCCTCGGTCGTCAGACGAATATCGGCATCGATACACTGCGATACCGCAGCATCGCAGCCCACCCGCGAGAAAATAAAACAGATACCGGGCAGCAGGCCCGCCTTATCGAGGGAACGAATCATCTCGGGGCGGCTAATGCGCTGGGGGCGGACGGGGGCGCTCGCCTCGTCTGCGCTGCTGCGGTGCTCGCGGTCATAGCCCTGGGACTGGTAGCCCCGGTTACGACTACGTTTGCCCTTGCCCAGGCGGGAGAAGGACTTACCGCCCGGGCCCCGGGAGGGGCGGGGGCGGCGTCCGACCCGCACCAGCTCCGGGTTGACCTCGGGCAGGTCGGTAGCAGCGGCGGCCTCCTCGACGGTGGTGTCGCCAGCGAAGAGGTCCATAAGGTGGCGGCCCACCATCACGTGCTGCCAGAGGGGAACCGGGCGGTGTTCAGAAACGATAATGTCAGTCTGCCCGCGCACGGTATCGAGCCAGGCACCGAATTCCTCAGCGTTAGAGATAGTGGCCGATAGGGCGATGACAGAGATCGATTCGGGCAGGTGAATAATGCACTCTTCCCACACCGCCCCGCGGGAGCGGTCTGCCAGGTAGTGCACCTCGTCCATCACCACATAGCCCAGGTTGGCCAGGGTGGCGGACTCTGCATAGAGCATGTTGCGGAGCACCTCGGTGGTCATCACGACCACGGGGGCTTCGGAGTTGATGGAGGTGTCGCCGGTCAGCAGACCCACAGCGTCCTCACCGTAGGCTGCCACCAGGTCATTGTACTTCTGGTTACTCAGGGCCTTGATTGGGGTGGTGTAAAAAGCCTTTTTGCCCTGCGATAGGGCCAGGTAGATAGCGAACTCCCCCACGATTGTCTTGCCCGCCCCGGTGGGGGCAGCAACCAGCACTCCCCGGCCGTCCTCAACCGAGGTGCAGGCCCGGCGCTGGTAGTCATCCAGGTCAAAGCTCAGGGTCTGCTCAAAGCGGTAGAGGGCGGTCTTTGAGAAGGTGGCGCGTTCTTTGGCGCTCAGGTACTGTTCAGCGTAGCTAGCCATATGTCTAATCTTAGGCGGTAGATTTCGGCCCGGGGCAACCCCACAGTCAGCTTTCGTTCCAGCGCGAACAAAAAACCGCCCCGGCACGGTCTGCCGGGGCGGGAAAGTTTTAGGAGCGACCGAGCTGGTCGAGTTCTTCTAGGCTGGTGGCTCGGTTGAGTTCGTCGTCGGTAAGCCCCTGTGCCAGTTTGGCGTTGCGGCGGTCGCGACGCTTGTCGTTGAGCATGGCGATACCGATAGCAACAAAGAAGAAGAAGAGCAGGGGCAACATGAGGTAGAGCATGGACATGATGTCGTTACCGGGAGCTGCTATAGCAGCGAGCAGGCCAACGAGCACGACTACCCAGCGCCAGGACTTGAGAATGGTCTTACCGCGGATCAGGCCGATGAAGTTGAGGCCTACCAGGATAACGGGAAGTACGAAGGCGATACCGAAGACCAGCAGGAATTTAACCACAAAGCTGACGTAGACGTCGGCGGTGAAGAGGTTGGTTGCGCCATCGGGACTGAACATGGTCAGAGTGCGGACGGCGGTGGGAAGCACCCACCAGGCCAGGCCGGTACCCAGAAGGAACATGGGGATGGCGGTGAAGGTGAAGCCCAGGGTGTAGAGCTTTTCCTTGCGGTAGAGGGCCGGGGTGATGAAAGCCCAGAGCTGGTAGAGCCAGACGGGGCTTGCGATAACCAGGCCGATGTAGAGGGAGATACGCACCATCTGGTCGAAGGGAGATGTTGCGGTGGAGTAGTTCAGGGCAGCGGTGCGGCCAGCTTCGGTGTTGATAGCGTAGACCGGGGCGCTGATGGCCTCCATGAAGGGCTCGTAGAGGAAGAAGCCGCCGATAGCGCAGATAAAGGTAGCAACAGCCGCTTTAATCAGGCGGTTGCGGAATTCGCGAAAGTGCTCGCCGAGGGCCATGGTGGCCTGGGGGTTATTCTTTCGGCTGGTTGATTTAGCCATAGGTGCCTTCTACTGAAACTCTGGGAGCCCATAAACCCGTGCCCTGGGTGGTCAGGGCACGGGTTGGGCGGTTAACTCACGAACGCTCTGGGGGTGAGAACTTAGTTCTGTGAGCCCTTGTTCTGGTCGGTGGTGGTGGGGTTGTTGATGACCTCACCGGAGACGACGGAGCCGTTGGTGTCGCCGTTTGCTTCGTTGTTCTTCTTGGAGTCGTTCTTTAGGCCGTCAACTTCTGACTTGAAGATACGCATGGACTGGCCGAGGCTGCGGGCCATGCCGGGGAGCTTGGGGGCACCGAAGAGCAGGATGATGATGACAAGGAGGATGATGAGATGGACGGGGCCGAGGTTACCGAGCACGAGCGTCACCTTTCTTGAAGACGTTTGAGGTCTCCGACGAGTTGGGGCTGTCCGAGTTCGTCGCGGCGCTGTGAGCGGCGGCGGGCTCGGTCGAGCGTTCGAGTGTTTTTGCCCTGGATGTAGTCTGCGTAGGCGGTTCCTACGGGGGTGAAGAGAGCCGGTTGCGGTTCTTCTCGGAGGGGCTGGGCGTGGTTGGCCTGCCCCAGCGCATCTGTGATGCTGGACTCCCAGTCTTGGGCGGCATCGAGTGCCCCTAAGGCTTTGTGGAAGACGCGGTATAGCAGCCAGGCTAGCAGGCAGAGCGAGCTCACTACGAGCACGGTCCACAAAACTATCCAAAACCACCAAGGCATAGTGACAATTATATATCCCACGTGGCTTTAGTTTTGAGAATATTTTGCTGTGGGCTTGCACCGATTCTGCTGGGATATAGGTGGGTAATGTGCTGGGGCAGTTGTTTGTGGCCCCTAGTCACCCAGTAGCTCTAGTAGGCCTTGCCGCAGGTGGGCAGGGGTGAGCAGGCGGACGGTCGGGCCCAGGTCTATGAGCAGGTTAAGGGCCCAGGTGGTGTGGGCGACCGGTATTTTGTAGAAGGTCATACCGTTTTCTTCGGCTGTTTCAAGGGCGTAGCGGTAGAGGGTGCTGTGGGTTTTTTCGCGCTGGGCCACCGGCAGACTTTTAGCGACAGCCAGAATCATGGTCTCGGCAACTACCTGGCCCCTGGTCAGCTGGCTGAGCCAGCTGCGAGGGCTAACGGGGGCGGACGCCTCCTCCCCCGCCTCGGGGTCAGTCAGCACCTGCTGGGTGAAGCTATCACCCTCGACCGGGGCTATACTCAACATCTGGTCAAGCCTAAAGTGCCGCACCTGCCCGCTCAAGCGACACCAGGCTTGCAGGTAGCGGGGCCCGTTATCAACAATGAGGGCCAGCGGTTCAATAACGCGGCGGGAGACAGAACGGTGGGAACTGTAGGTGATAGCAAGGGGAATCTGCTGATCAAGAGCCCGCTGTACTAGGGGATCAAGGTCGGCCCGATAGACCCCTACCCGTTCCGACATGGGCGCAATTTCGGGCCGGTTCTCGGCAGCAACCGAAGCCCATACCTTCTGACGCAGGTGGCTGTAAAAGGACTCCGTGTTGAGACTGGCCGACAGGTCAAGAGCCAGGCTCAGCACCAGGGCCTCGGTTTCAGTCAGTGACACACCACGGGTTAGCATCTGCTGACCCCGCAGGGTCACGAACCCCGCAGAGTTAATGTCTAGGTTCAAAGACTCGAAACCAAGGCTACTGGCTAAGCCTTCCAGCTGGGTACGGGCCTTCTGCTCCGTCGTTGAAAAGAAATCTGCCAGGGTAGCAAGGGGCAGACCCCCGGCACTCTCAATCAGGGACACCATGAGCAGAAGCCTCATGAGCTGGTCAGAAGCACTTTCACGGGCCCGCTGAGCAGCTACAGGCTTCCAGGCCTTAGCCCGTTCAGGAAGAACAATATCGGCTACCGGGGCATGCCAGGCCCGCAATTCCCTCCGAAGCCTTTCCTCTTCATCAGCGACCTTCTGCTGGTAATCCCCCACCACGCCAGGAGCTGATGTGCCGCCCGGGAGCCGGTGGGTGCGTCCGCCCTTCATCGCCTGCAGGGCAGACTCCACCACCCCGTAGGAAGGAGCCAGCTGTACCCCGTCCGCCCCCTTCCCCGGCAGCAGGGGCACGGTAGCTACCTGCGGAACCTGCTCAGGCTCAAGAGCAGCTAACTCCCGCACCATCGAAAAAGAGGCAGGGGGCTGCGGCCCCTCAACAGCCAAAACAGACAAACCTGCCGCCCGATCAAGCCTAAAAATGCGCTGCCCCTGACGATCCCGATCCCAACCCACCAGGTACCAGTGGCCAAACCGCAACCCCAGGCCCCAGCAGGCAACCGCGCGCACCTCGTCCCTGCCGGCATAGCGAAAGCTCACCCCCTTACCCTCAGCCACCGCCGCCAGGCACTCAGCGACCCCGGGAACCGTGGTAAACCGGGCAGGCTCCCCCAGCTCACCGCCCAGACGCTGGCCCACACTCGCCCCCACCTTGAGCAGGGCAGCACGAGCCAACCGCGCCACCTCGGTACCCTCCCAGGCCCGCGCACAGTGGCTTAGCACCACCACATCCAGGGCAGAAAAATCAGCCACCGCCTGCGACCTAGCCTCCAGCCGATACACAAAACCCAGCCGAGAATGATCAACCCGCTCAGCTACCAGCTCAACGCCCAGGGCCCGCAAGACCTGCTTATCACGCTCAAACATACGCTCAAACGCAGCATCGGTCGCCGCCTGGTCATAGCCCGGCACCCGCTGGCGCACAGCATCCCGATCCAGCCCCCAAGGGGCAGATGAGAGCACATCAAGTAAGGCAGCAGCACGTTCAACAGCTTTAGAAGTCACATACATAAAGATAGCCCCCGGCTCTTTCGAACCGGGGGCCAAACACGCGCAGGCATAAGCCCGCAGCGAGAATTAACGCTTGATGACGTCTACCAGGTCAACCACAAAAATCAGTGATTCGTTAGGACCAATAGCAGAACCGGCACCGCGGGAACCGTACGCCATCTCACTGGGGATCTCCAGACGACGGCGGCCACCCACCTTCATACCCAGCAGGCCCTCGTCCCAGCCGCGGATAACCATACCGACACCGACCTGGAAACGCAGGGGCTCACCGCGACCCCAGGAGGAGTCAAACTCTTCACCGGTGGAGAAAGCTACGCCCACGTAGTGGGCTGACACGGTATCGCCAGCCTCAACGACCTCGCCAGCACCCTCAATCTCATCGATGATGATGAGCTCTTCGGGGGTACCGCCTTCGGGGAAGTCGATTTCAGGCTTGCTACGGTCGAGATTACGCTGACCAAATGACATGAGGTTTTACCTTTTCTAATCGAGTGATAACAGATGTCTTATTCGCTGGCTGAGGCGGTAGCTTCAGCGCTCGCAGACTCAGAAGCAGTTTCGGTAGCGCTTGCACTGGCATCTGCGGTTGCAGTTGCGGACGCGTCGGCTGAGGCGCTAGCTGATGCTGCGGCGGTGCGGGTGGGTGAGGAGCCCAGGATGTCTACCACGAAGACCAGGGCACCTTCGGGGGCACCGCTGGTGGCGGCATCCTCACCGTAGGCCAGCTCGCTGGGGATGATCAGCAGGACGCGGGAACCGACGGTCTTACCGGCCAGACCCTGCTTCCAGCCCTCAATGACGCCATTCAGGGAGAGGGCGGTGGGGGTAGCACCGAAGTTGCCGTCGAACTGAGTACCATCTGACCAGGTCACGCCAACATAGTTGACGTAGATGATGTCGGATTCACTCACGGTTGCGCCGGTGCCGGTGATGAGGTCTTCGGTGTAAAGCTCGGTGGGGGCATCGCCGCGGTCTGCTGACAGGGTCAAGGTGGCGGTGCCGTCATCGGCCAGGGAGAAGCTTTCCAGGGCGGATGACTTTTTCTCGTTCTCGGCACCTTCAGCGCTCTTGAGCAGCTTGCCAGAGACGGTGTAGACCTCAACGTTGGTGGCGGTGCCTGCTGAAACGGTGGGGGTTGCCTCAGTGGTTGAGGTGGAGGTGGTATCGATGTTGGTGGAGTAAGAGAAGGACATGCCGACCTTTGAGCCGATCAGAATGTCGTAGAGCTCGGGGGCGGCCTTCTTCAGGTCTTCGCCCACGGGGATAATCATGGGTGCGTCGGTGTAGGTGGTGCCCAGGGAGGTGCCGTCGGTTCCGCTGAAGACGGTGGCGTCAACGAGCAGGCTGTCGCCGTCCTCGATGGTGGCGCCGTCGCCGTCCTCAATCTTGTAGGCTTCGGTGCCGTTGGCTGCGAAGGGGGTTGCGAAGGAAACCGAGGGTTCGGCGGTTGCCCCGTTCATGGAGTAGTCGACATCTGAGAGGCTGCTGCCGCTGCCGGAGCCGCCGCAGGCAGACAGGACGAGGGCGAGCACGGCGCCGCTGGATGCGAAAAGGGCTGACTTTTTCTTCACTGGTTTCACTTTCCTTGAGGTTGCGCTCTTCAGCAGAACGCTTTTCTTCACCGCGTACATACTAGCGGATAGAGCTGGGTGGGGTCTGGTAATTTGCCGGTTTGCCTAGATAAAGGGCGGGGACCAGGCCTCCTGGGGGCCAGGGTTGAGGGTGGCCAGCAGGTCGTCCATGGCGGCGCTTTCGGTGGCGAAGGGGTCCTTGCACATGACGGTCAGGTGGGGCTTGTTGTTGAGTTTCAGGTGCACCCAGTCCACGGTGAAGGGCTCGCCGGCATTACGGGCGGTGCTGATGAAGCGGCCGCGTAGGGATGCCCGAGTGGCAGGCGGGTGCACGGTGGCGTGGGAAATCTCATCGTGGCTGACCAGGTTCTTGACCAGACCCTTGCGGGTCAGCAGGCCAAAGACACCGCGGGTGGGGTCGATATCGTGGTAGGCCAAATCAAGCTGCTGGATTTTGGGGTCGTCGTAGCCGCTGGCCCCGCGGTCGATGTAGGTATCGAGCAGCTTCTTTTTGATGGCCCAGTCGATTTCGGTATCAATCTGGGAGGTATCGCCGCTTTCCACCGCGTCCAGGGCCCGGCCCCAGAGATTCAGAATGTAGGGCACGTCCTCGTGGTGGGCCCCCTTCTCGTCGATGTAGCGGGTGGCCGCTGCCTGGTAGTGGCGTTGCAGGGTCAGGGCGTTGGCTTCACGGCCGTCTGCCAGGGGGAAGGTGGCTGTGCCGGTCAGGTCGTGGGAGATGACGCGCAGGGCGGTGGCCGTGTCTTTGATTTCGAAGTTCTCGAGGGGGTAGTAGTCCTCAAGCATGCGAAGCACCAGGTCGGTGGCCCCCAGTTTGAGCAGGGTGGTGGCCTGCGACATGTTGGAATCCCCGTTGATGACGTGCATGCGACGGTAGAGCGAGGCATCGGCGTGGGGTTCATCGCGGGTGTTGATAATGGGGCGGGCCCGGGTAGTGGCTGTTGATGAGCCCTCCCAGATGTAGTCGGCGCGCTGGGAGAAGGAGAAGCTGGGCTTCCCCTCTGGCCCGAGCGGACGTCCGCCCCACTGCGGGGGGCCTGCCGGGTGTACCTTACCCGCCCCCACCACAATCTGGCGGGTAATCAGGAAGGGAATCAGGGAGCGGACCAGGCGGGAGAACTCCACCTTGCGCTCTAGCATGTAGTTCTCGTGGGATCCGAAAGAGTTGCCCGCTGAGTCAACATTGTTTTTGAAGAGGAAAATCTGCCCCTGATAGCCCTCCGCTTCGAGGGAGTCTTCGGCCTGGTTAACCAGGTCATTGAGCAGGTATTCCCCCGCCTTGTCCTGAATCAGGGCATCGCGGACCGAGGCGGTCTCAGCGGTGGCGTATTCGGGGTGGGATCCCACGTCGAGGTAGAGTCGCCCGCCGTTGGGCAGGAAGACGTTGGAGGAACGCCAGGTGTCTACCACCGGCTTGAAGAGCTTGCGGGCGGCCTCTTCTGGGGCCAGGGGGCCAAGCCCTTTCGGGATGTATCTGATGCCGAACTCGGTTTCGATGCCGAATATTCTGCGTTCCACGGGTCTTCCTTAGGCGTTGGGGCGGTTGCTGGCTGCTGGTGAGGGGCTGGTGCTACTGGCCGCCCTTTTGGACGAAGCCCTTGACGAAGTCTTCGGCGTTTTCTTCGAGCACGCCGTCGATTTCTGCCAGCAGGTCATCGATGTCTGATACTGCCTGCTCGTTCACCTCGGTGTTCTGGTGGGCGATGGCTACCTCTTCTACCTGCTGGGAGGTGGTTGAGGTGGTGTTCTGGCGCTGGATGCGGTCCATGACGTCTCTCTTTCTGTGGGGTATGACGGCTAGCTGTGCTGCTGGTCGGCCAGTAGGGCAAAAAGCTGGTCTGCGTGCTCTAGCCCCAGGTGGGGTTCAACGATTTCGGCGGTAAAGTGCTCGGGGTCATCCATGGTCAGGCGGTGCAGGTCGATGGAGAGGGGGTTGCGTACCGAGAGGGTGTCCCAGTTGGCTCCCACGACTTCGTCGGGCCAGGTGGTGATGAGCTTACCGCGCAAGTAGGCACGGGTGTCGCGCGGCGGCTCGGCCGCAGCCCGGGCAATGTCTTCGGGGCTGAAGATGGTCTTCATGCGGCCCAGGGCTACCAGCTTGTGGTACAGGCCCTTGCCGGGGCGGACGTCCGAATACTGCAGATCGATAGCGGCCAGCTTGGGGTTATCCCAGCTCAGGCCCCGGTCAACGTAGCCCTTCAGTAGAGCGTACTTGGCAACCCAGTCAAGGCGGTCAGCCAGGGACAGGGGGTTTTCCGCCAGGGCCTCTAGCACCTCGCCCCAAAGCTGCAGGATCTCGGCTGTTGCCTCATCGGGGTTGGTCTCTAGCGCGATAGCAGCATCGAGGTAGGCCCGCTGAATCTGCAGGGCGCTCATGCTGCCCCCGCCCGCCAGGGGCAGCTGGGCGGTCAAGGTTAGGTCGTGACTGACCGTGTGCATGGCAGCAACCGGGTCAGCCAATTTGATGGCGGGAGCAGTTTTCGCCTCGATGAGGTTTAGCACCAGGGACATGGTGCCGAACTTGAGCAGGTTGGAGGTGTGCGACAGGTTAGCGTCGCCGGTAATCACGTGCAGGCGGCGATAGCGGTTGCTGTCGGCGTGGGGCTCGTCGCGGGTGTTAATCAGCGGGCGGCGGACGGTGGTTTCCAGGCCGACGGTGCGCTCAAAGAAGTCAGCGCGCTGGGAAATCTGAAAACCTGCCTGCTCCCCCGCTGTACCCAAGCCCAGCCGTCCTGCCCCCACCATGACCTGGCGGGTAGCGAAGAAGGGCAGCAGGCTAGCTGCCAGGTACTCAAAATCGACGGTGCGGGGCACCAGATAGTTCTCGTGGGAACCGTAGGACTGGCCCTTGCCGTCCGTATTGTTCTTGTAGAGGTTGACCGCGGGCATAGCCGAGCTCTGGCTAGCGGTCACCTTTTCAATGGTGGCTACGGTTTGTGCGGCGATGTGATCACCTGCCGCATCCCAGAGGACGGCGTCGCGCGGGTTAGTCACCTCGGGCGAGGAGTACTCGGGGTGGGCATGGTCCACGTAGAAACGGGCCCCGTTGGGCAGAATCGAGTTCATGGTGACCGCATCCCAGTCGATACGCTCGGCACAATGCCCGGCCTCGCTCAGGGCCTCTGCTGCGATGTCTTCGCTAGTGAGCACGTGGGCGGTATCGGTTAGCTGGGTGGGGTGGGCCTGCTCGCGCGGCATGTCGAAACCGCGCGCATCGGCTAGCGGGGCTTCTGAACCGTACTCCCAGCGGGTTTCCAGGGCCGCTGAAAGCTCCTGCTTGAAAAGAGTGTCGTAGGTGTTAACCACAAAGGCAGAAAGCACCGTGGGGTTGGCGTGGGGCTTTGCCGGGGCATGAACCCCGTACTCGGTCTCGGCCCCCATGATACGGCGAACAGTCATCGCTAGACCCCCGCTCCGGTATCGACGGCACGAGCCGGGGCGGCGTTAAGCACGCGCAGACGAATGTTGAGGGTAGAGAGGACGTCCTCAATTTCGCTGGCCTGGGGAACCTCGACCTGGTCCTCAAATTCTGCGCGCACAGCCTCAAGCAGGTGCTCGGTGCTGATACCCTCAGCCCCGGTAGACAGGTAAGACTTAATCGCCAGCTTCTTAGCCTGATCGACGATATTGCGGATCACGGCACCCGAAAGGAAGTCACCCCTGAAGAGCCAGCGGCTCACGCCGTTCTCTAAATCAACGCTGATGTAGCGGTTCGTCGGCTCAGCGGAGAAGAGGTGTTCAATGACCGTCTCAATCATGCTGGCAACCGCCTGCTGCTGGGACCCAGCTCTAGCCACCTCAGCCTGACTAATCGGCAGGTCCTCTGTCAGGTACAGCCCGAAGATTTCGGCGGCCCCGGCCCGGTTGGGGCGGTTAATGCGGATTTTCACGTCCAAACGCCCCGGGCGTAGCACGGCCGGGTCAATCATGTCTTCGCGGTTGGTCGCACCAATCACAATGACGTTATCCAGGCTCTCAACCCCGTCAATCTCAGCCAGAAGCTGGGGCACAATGGTGGTTTCTACGTCCGAAGACCGGCCCGAACCGCGGGTGCGGAAGAGCGACTCCATCTCATCAAAGAAAACCACCACGGGGTGGCCCGCTCGTGCCTTATCGCGGGCAGCAGAGAAGATATCGCGAATCTGTCGCTCGGTCTCACCCACATACTTATCCAGCAGCTCCGGGCCCTTGATGTTCAAAAAGTAGCCGGTCTTTTTACCATTCTCAGAGCGCTCCGCAGCCCGCGCAGCCAGAGAGTTAGCCACAGCCTTAGCAATCAGGGTCTTACCGTTGCCGGGAGGGCCGTAGAGCAAGATGCCCTTGGGCGGGGTGAGGCGGTACTGGCGGTAAATATCGGGGTGAAGGAAGGGCAGTTCAACGGCGTCCCTAATCAGATCAATCTGGTCACCCAGACCACCGATATTGTCATAGGTAACATCGGGTACCTCTTCCAGTACCAGCTCCTGGGCATCGGTATGGGGAACCAGGGAGGTCACCATCTGAATACGCGAATCGTAGGTGACGGTATCCCCCACCCGCAGCTCGTCCGGGTCCAGGGCACCCGAGATACGGGCCACAGCCTTTGACTGGTTGGGCAGGTCAACCACCAGGTGATCGTGGTCGAGCAGCTCTCGCACCGTCACCACATCACCGTAGCCCTCAAACCCCAGCGATACCACGGCCTGGGTCTGCTCGTTGAGCAGGACGGTCATACCCGGCTTCACCTGGGCAATCGGCAACAGGGGTGAGCAGGTGATACGCACCAGACGGCCGCCCAAGAGCACATCAAGATGCTCCTCAATCTCAGCCGGAGTCTTACCCTCCGCAAGATCCTGGTAGGTCATCGTCGCCCCGTGCACCCCCAGCACCAGGGCAGAATTCAGCGGCGGAGCCACCTCCTGAGCCAGCGCCATGCGCAGATGCTCAATCTCGTTCTTCGTCTTGGTCAGAGCCGTCACCAGCTTCTGGTTGCGCTCGCCAGCTGCCCGCAACTGCCGATCAAGATTGCGGCGGTTATCGTTAGCGATATTGAGCTGCCGCAGAATACGCTCGTAATCTACCGACGAAACGGTTAAACGTTCACTCATGCTGGGGCACTTCTTTCTGGTGACGACTCACCGGTGAGTCAGAACCCCGCCACCCCAATCATCGGGTGGCGGGGCCGTCATGGGGTTTTAGTTTTCGGAATCCTGGTCAGCCCGCGCTACCTCAGCCTTCTGGGCGGCGGAGGCGGCCTTCTCAGCCAGGTTCAGGGCATCGCGACCGGCCCGGCGGAGCTTACGGTCAGAGACATTACGCTCGCCCAGGGCTGCGGGAGTCCAGGCGTTCATATCCTCTTCTGAGAAATCGGTCTTTGAGGCACGGCGCTTGGGGGCTAGACGCTCTGCCCCGTCAGCTAGGCGGCGGGCGGTAATGAGGAAGCCGGTGTGGGCTACCATGCGGTGGTCGGGGCGCACTGCCAGGCCCTCAACGTGCCAGCCACGCACCATGGTTTCGTGGGATTCGGGCTCGGTGAAGCGGCCGTCGGCGCGCAGGGCCTCAGCCACGCGGGAGAGCTGGGTGACGGTTGCAACGTAGCAGATGATGACGCCGCCGGGCGCCAGGGCGGTGGCTACGGCGTCCAGGCACTCCCAGGGGGCCAGCATGTCGAGGACGGCGCGGTCTACGCTCCCGGGCTCTTCGACCTCGCCCAGGGCTTCTGCCAAATCACCAAGGGTCAGCGACCAGGCGGAGTGCTCCCCACCGAAGAAGGTTTCGATGTTGCCACGGGCGATATCGGCAAACTCTTCTCGGCGTTCGAAAGAGCGCAGGTGGCCGCCGTCGCCCACGGCCCGCAGCAGGGCGATAGAGAGGGCACCGGAGCCGACGCCAGCTTCAATCACGCGGGCACCGGGAAAGATATCGGCCATGGCCACGATCTGGCCGGCGTCCTTGGGGTAGACCACGGCAGCGCCGCGGGGCATAGAGAGCACGAAGTCCTTGTAGAGCGGGCGCAGGGCCTGGAACTTGAACCCCTCGGAGTTTTCAATCACGGTGCCCTCAACGTTGCCGATGAGCTCACTGTGCTTAAAGAAACCGCGGTGGGAGTGGTATTCCCCGCCTTCAGCCAGGGTAATGGTGGTCATGCGTCCGCGCTCATCGGTTAGCTGGACGCGCTCTCCCGGGCGGAAGGGTCCACGGCGGTTGACGCTACCGGTAGGGGTGCTCATAAGGTCAGATTTCTCTTTCGTTTTTGGTCTGGTTTCTTCTATTGTCTCAGAAAAGCGCGGTGGGGTCATTTAGATGAAGACGTGCCAGCGCCCACGGTGGCCAGCACAGCCTGGGTCATGGCCTGGGAGGTTACCAGCCCTACGGGGGTGGCAGCGTCCATCACCACCCAGGTGAGGTTCTGCCCCCGCTGCTCTTCGGGCAGCCGGTAGTGGGCAAAGCCGCTGTACTCATCGAGGGTGTCGATGTAACCGGTCTGGACACTCAGAGTGCGGGCTGCAAGGGGCTGGGAGATCGCAGCCAGGGGCTGCTGGTCAAGGGAGCCCAGCGAGCCAGCGAGCGTTGTGGGTTCAACGAGGGCAAGGGGGCGTATGGACGCTCCCTGCTGCTCTACCAGGAGCAGGCGGGATACGCCGTCCCAGCGCTGGTGGGCTTCACCGATGCTGCTGTGCGGATCAGCGAGCTGGGCGGGAACCATCAGGGCGGACGCCCGCAGGGGGTGGCGAGGGTCAGAATCCTGCGCGAGTTGTTTGAGGGAGTGGTTGGTACCGCTCCACAGATAAAAGGCCAGGGCAGCTGCCACCAGTAACACCCAGGGGGACCGCCATAGGCCGGTGAAGAGCAGAGTGCTAGCTAAGAGGGCAAGGAGCAGAAGACCCGTATAGGCCGTCACCCGGGTTGCCACCGACCGGCGGCCTACCAAGGTAAAGACGAGGGCTTCGAGGGCATAGCCTCCGTCGAGGGGGAAGGCCGGTATCAGATTAAAAATACCGATAGCAAGGTTGACTTGGGCAGCCAGAGCGAAGCCAAAGAAGTCGGCGGACCCCGTCACCAACCAAATAAGCTGGCACAGGGCCGCTACCGCAAAGTTAACCAGCGGGCCAGCGACCGACACCAGTAGTGAAGTCGCAGCCGAAGCGGTCTGCATCTTGGTCTGCCCGCCCCATATGTTCAGGGAGATGGACGAAATCCGCGCCCCCCGTGCCCGACCCACCGCAGCGTGCGCCAGTTCGTGGGCGAAGACTCCCAGTGCCAGGGTACCGGCAACCACACCGGCAGCGAGATAGCCCTGCACATCCGTTAAAGGCCGCAATGACGCCAGGTTCATACCGTAACCCACCACGACCAAAGCCATGAGGGGGAACCAGGAGAGACGTAGATATATCGGCGCCCCCGCGAAAGAACCAATCCGAAGCCCCGGATGGGACGTCATACCTTTACCTCCTGAGCGCTACATCACCGGAGCTGCCGCCCCGGAACTCTCTAGTCTATTGCCTGTAGAGGTTACGGCCTATCAGGGGTAGGATATGGGGGTGATTAATCAGCCCCTCCCCCTCAACGCTCTGAACCATTTTGCAAGCACCTCCACCCTACCGGCTCACGCCCCCACCGTGCTCCTGGTCGGTTTCACTGGGTGGAATGACGCCGGCGACGCCGTCATTGACGCCTTCCGCGCACTATGGAAGCACTACCCCGCCACACCGGCACCAGGCTTTGACGTGAGTGGCTGCTACAACTACACCGAAACCCGGCCTCTTCTGAGCATCGACGAGGACGGTACCCAGCGCATTACCTGGCCCGATACCGTTTTCACCGAGGCACACATCACCGCCGGCGTCCGTCTGCTCACCCTCTCTGGCCCCGAGCCTTCCATGAACTGGCAGACCTACATCGAGCGTTTTAAAGACCTGGTGCAGCGGGAACAGGTTGACCTGGTTGTTTTCTGCGGGGCCCTGCTCGATGAGGTCCCCCATACCCGCCCCCTGCCGCTAAGCATCACCAGCTATACCGGCAGCGTCCTCGCCTTAGAGGGCGTAGAAGCCAATACATACCAGGGCCCAACCGGCCTGATCGGCGTGCTGGCTTTCGAAGCCGGGCAGGCTCACATACCGGCGCTCTCCCTCTGGGTGTCGGTTCCCCACTACCTGCCTGAGCCACCCCACCCCAAGGCAACCTTCACCCTGCTCTCTGCCCTCGAAGCCATTCTGGGCTTCCCCATGCCCCTAGAGCGCAGCGCAGACGACATCGCCAGCTGGAACCACCAGGCCGACGCCCTGATCGAGGACGAGCCCGAGCTGGCCAGCTACGTACGAACCCTAGAATCAATAGCTGAGGCCAACGACGATATCGCTGACCTCAGCCAAATAGATATTGCGGCCCAGTTCGAGAAATTCCTCAAGGACCAGGACGACAACTAGGCAGCAGGCACCAAATCAACGCCCAGACGGGCCATGAGCAGGTCGGCTACCAGCTGACCGCCGGCACCACCGTTCTCAAGGGTAGAGAGGGCCCACTGGTCAAGAGCGACCAGGGCGGCAGGGCTGTTGAGGTCGTCGGCAAGATGCTGGCGGACGGTCTCAAGCAGGGAAAGGGCGGCCTCGTCGGCCTGGCCCTTGGCAGCTGCCACAGCCGAACGGTAGAGGTCCAGACGCCCCTGGGCCTTGGTTAGCAAATCTTCCTGCCAGAACCAGTCGGTACGGTAGTGGTTATCCATAATCGCCAGGCGGATAGCGGCAGGTTCTACACCGGCAGCCCGCAGCTTCGACACCAGCACCAGGTTGCCCAGGGACTTGCTCATCTTCTCCCCGTCAAGGCCCACCATGCCGGTGTGCATGTAGTGGCGGGCCATAGGCTCACCGTTCAGGGCAAAGGAATGGCTCGAACCCAAATCGTGGTGCGGGAAAATCAGATCAGAGCCACCACCCTGAACAGAGAAGGGGGCCCCCAGGAACTCACTCGAAATCACGCTGCACTCGATATGCCAGCCGGGGCGGCCGCGTCCTAGCTCCCCCGCCTCCCAGGCAGGCTCCCCCGCCCGCTCAACACGCCACAGCAGGGGGTCAAGGGCGTTACGCTTACCTGGGCGCTGGGGGTCGCCGCCGCGCTCACCAAAAATGGTCAGCATCTCTTCCAGGCTGTAGTGAGCCACCTGGCCCAGCGACCAGCCAGCTTCGCGGCCTTCACCCAGTTTCTGGGCGGCCTCAATATCGAAGTAGATATCACCGTCGGGCTGGGTAAGGCCCTGCTCATCGGTGAAACCGGGTACGCGGTAGGCTACGCCCTCGTGCAGGAGTTTCTGCACGGCAGCCGCCACAGAAGGTACCGAGTCTACAACGCTTACGTAGTGGTCGGGGGCGATGACGTTCAGGGCCACCATATCGGTGCGGAAGAGCTCGGTCTGTTCCTCAGCAAGCTGCCGCCAGTCAACGCCGGTCGCTTCGGCGCGTTCAAGCAGAGGATCATCAACGTCGGTGACGTTCTGTACGAACGTTACCTCTACCCCGGCATCGCGCCATGCTCGGTTCAGCAGGTCAAAAGCAACATAGGTAGAAGCGTGCCCCATGTGGGTCGCGTCGTAGGGGGTAATACCGCAGACGTACAGCCCGGCGCGGCTCTCACGCTCGAGGGGCTGCCTGCCTCCGGCCGCAGTATCAAAGACGGTGGGAAGGGGCGCCTGCCCCGGGAGTGACGGAATGGTGGGCTGGTCCCAAGCTCGCATGAAAACCTCACGATAGTTGATGTGCGCCTACCCCGGCTAGTCTCGGGCGGCGCTTTTTCTCTTCCTAAAACAATACCCGCCCGGAAAGGTATTTCCGGGCGGGTAAAAAGTGAGACAGGTCTAGGCGGCGAGGACGCCGGTGCCCAGCAGGATGTACAGGGCAAGGCCCAGGGCGATACGGTACCAAACAAAAATGCTGTAGCTCTTGTTGGAAACGTACTTGAGGAACCAGCCAATGATCAGGTAGCCGACCACGAAAGCAACCAGGGTTGCGACCATGGTGGAACCGAAACCGTAGTAGCCGGTGAAGCCCTCAGAGATGCTGCCTGCCAGCTTGTAGAGACCCGAGGCGAAAACCGCGGGGATTGCCAGCAGGAAGGAGTAACGGGCGGCAGCCTCACGGGTGTAGCCCATGAGCAGACCGGCCATGATGGTGCCGCCGGAGCGTGACACACCGGGAACCAGGGCCAGCGCCTGCGCGAAACCGTACAGAATACCGTGTTTGATCGTGAGGTCTTTTAGCTCGCGCTGTTCGCGACCGATCCGGTCTGCGATACCCAGGAAGATTGCGAACACAATCAGCATGGTTGCGGTAATCCAGAGGCTGCGGAAGGTTGAATCGATGTAGTTCTCCAGCAGGATGCCCAGAATACCGATCGGCAGGGAGCCGATGATGATGAACCAGCCCATGCGGGCGTCCGGATCCTTCTTATCAACCTTGCCCACCAAAGAACCGAACCAGTTCTTGATGATGCGAACGATGTCCTTCCAGAAGAAGACCAAAACAGCCGCTTCAGTACCCAGCTGGGTGATAGCGGTAAAAGTCGCACCGGGATCCTCGCCGTTCGGCAAGAATTGACCCACGATACGAATATGACCCGATGACGAGATCGGTAAAAACTCAGTTAGACCCTGGACGAGGCCCAAGATGATTGCTTGTATCCATTCCACAGCAGAAAACTCTACGCGAGTCAAAGAAAAAGCACAGCACCGCGAACGGTGCTGTGCTTGGAATAACAGGTAGAACCTAGGTAACCGGTCTACTTCTGCTCTTCATCGAGGTAGTACTCCACCTCATCGTCTTCGTCGTCTTCTTCAGCGAAGTCGTAGTCAAAGTCATCGTCATCGTCTTCATCTTCGATGAAAACTTCGAGCGGGGTGACCTCTTCGTAGGCGTCGAACAGGGCTTCTTCGTAGCGTTCAAAGGCGTTTGCGATGGCTACGTAGGTGTTGTCGACGGCGGCGTCGTGTTCACCGCGACTATTGATAATAGCGTTGAGGTGCTCTTCGAGGGCAGCGGTCAGGTGAGCCAGTTCGGCACGAGGGTTATTACTCATACAGTAGACGTTACTCCCTTTCTCAGTGGGTGGGAAATACCGGGCGGTGAAATTTTGGGGAATCACACATAACAGTGCCGCCCCGCTCGGGTGGGAGCGGGGCGGCACTGTCTATAGGGCTAGGCTTCGGAGGCGCTAGTGGCTTATCCGGTTTTAGAAGCCCAGGGTTGCCAGTGAGGAGTTGATGGCGTTGGCTGAGGCGCGCAGACGCTCGATTTCCTCATCGGTCATGGGGACGTCGAGTACGCGCTTGACGCCGTCACGTGAGACAACGGAGGGCAGTGAGAGAGCAGCTTCGCCCTCGATGCCGTAGCGGCCGCGTACCTGGGTTGCGACGTTGAGTACGGCGTCCTGGCCGTGCAGGATAGCTTCGGCAATGCGGGTAGCCGAGATACCGATGGCGTAGTTGGTCGAACCCTTACCTTCGATGACCTTGTAGGCTGCACGCATGGCTTCTTCTGCCAGTTCTGCCTTGACTTCTTCGGTAAAGACCTTTTCGCCGTCTTCGTTGGTCCACTCGTTAAGGGGAACCATGCCGATATTGGCTGCTGACCAGACGGGGAATTCTGAGTCGCCGTGCTCACCAACGATGTTGGCATGAACTGACTTGATGGAGACGCCGGCCTTTTCAGCGATCAGCCAGCGCAGGCGGGATGAGTCGAGCACGGTGCCAGATGCGAAGCAGCGCTCGGTGGGCAGGCCGGTAATCTTCTGAGCAACAACGGCGAGGACGTCGCAGGGGTTGGTGACGATCATGAGGATAGCGTTGGGGGCTACCTCCATGACCTTGGGAAGCATGGACTTGAAGATGTTGACGTTTGCTTCTGCCAGTTCGAGGCGGGGCTGGCCGGGCTTCTGGCGGGCGCCTGCGGTAACGATGATGAGGTCTGCGTCGCGCAGGATTTCTACGTCGCCACTGCCTGAAACTTCAGCTTCGTGGGCGAACATGGTGCCGTGGGCGATGTCGAGGCCTTCTGCCTCAGCGCGCTCACCGGCGATGTCGTAGATAACGATTTCATCAGCTGCGCCGCGCAGGGTCGCTGCGTAGGCGGTTGCTGAACCAACACCACCTGCGCCGATAACGCCGAGCTTGGTGTTCTTCTTTTCGAGAGCCATGGGAGGTTCCTTTCAGCAGATGCTGTGGGGTTGTTTTGTGTTCGTTACATCTCAAGTATGCCAGAAAAAATGCGCTTTTATGTGGGTTTATCTGCTTTTCATTTGGGGTTTTACTGACCTTTACTCAGAAAATCCCACAAAACCAAATATGTGCAGGATGACCCTTTGTGAAAGGTCACACCCGGTCTTACATAGATCATTTCACGCCGTCCTGCTCACTGTGGCGCACAAGACGCTTCCAGAAGGAAGTATTTTTGCAGAACTGCATTTAAGCTTGTTAAGTTCGCGAACCCAAGACTACGCAACCGCCCGCCACAAGCGTCCGCGCACCGTAGACCAAGCAAAACCGCGCGAACCCGCAATTCACTCCAGACCTAAAGGTTCGCCATGTCTACAGCACCAGCTATACCAGAGCAGACAGCCGCCCAAGACCACCCCCTCATGACCCATCGGCAAATCATGCTGGTCATCGTCGGTCTTATGGCGGGCATGTTCCTCTCATCCCTCGATCAAACCATCGTCTCTACAGCTATCAGGACGATCGGTGATGACCTCCACGGCCTAGAACAGCAGGCCTGGGTCACCACGGCTTACATGATCACCTCCACAATCACCACCCCCATCTACGGCAAGCTCTCCGACCTCTTCGGCCGACGCCCCCTCTACCTCTTTGGTATCGTCGTCTTTATTCTGGGTTCGCTTCTTTCCAGCTTCTCCACTTCGATGATCATGCTGGCCGCCTTCCGTGCCTTCCAGGGCATCGGTGCAGGTGCCCTGATGTCTCTACCTATGGCGATTATGGGCGATATGCTGGCTCCCCGTGAGCGTGCCAAGTACCAGGGCTACTTCCTGGCCGTCTTTGGCATCTCCTCCGTGCTCGGCCCCCTCACCGGTGGCATCTTTGCCGGTAGCGACGAAATTCTGTGGATCACCGGCTGGCGCTGGGTCTTCCTCATCAACGTCCCCATCGGCGTCCTTGCCCTGGCCATGGTCTGGAAGTTCCTGCACCTGCCCCGCATCACCGATACTGCCCTCAAGCCCCGCGTTGACTGGTGGGGCGCAACCAGCGTTGTCGTAGCCCTGATCCCCCTCCTGCTCGTTGCTGAACAGGGTCGCGAATGGGGCTGGACCTCCGCAGCATCCATCACCTGCTTCGTCATCTCTGCCCTGGGTCTAGCAGCCTTCCTCATCATCGAATCCAAGATGGGCCAGGACGCCATCCTCCCGCTGGCTCTCTTCCGCTCCGGTGCCTTCTCCATGTCGTCCATTCTGGGCTTCCTGGTTGGCTTCGGCATGTTCGGAGCCATGATGACGATCCCCCTCTACCTGCAGATTGTTACCGGGCTAACCCCCACCGAGTCTGGCTTTGCAACCCTACCCATGATGGCCGGTATTATGACCGCCTCCATCGTGTCGGGTCGCATGGTCGCTAGCACCGGCAAGTACCGCATCTTCCCTATTCTGGGCACCGCCCTCATGGTGATTGCCTACTACTACCTGACCTTCATGACAGCAGACCGCCCCCTCTGGTTCCTCATGCTGGGCATGTTCATCATGGGTCTTGGCCTGGGTCAGCTCATGCAGTCCCTGACCCTGGCAGCCCAGAATGCTGTTGCTCCCTCCTCCATGGGTGTGGCCTCGTCTGCATCCACCTTCTTCCGTCAGATCGGTGGCACCATGGGTACCGCCGTCCTGCTGTCCATTCTCTTCTCAGCTATGCCCGGCAACATCATGAAGGCCATGGGCAACGAGGACGACCTGCGTTCGGGTCTTGACGCCGCGCTGACTCCCGCTGTGGCCTCCGCTCCTGAGAACCAGGGCATCATGGAGCAGATGTGGAATCAGATTGTAGAGCCCGCCCAGAGCTCTATCGCCTCTCAGCTCTCAACTGCCTCTGATCAGGCTCGCACCGCCGCCGGCGATGCGGTCTACCAGCAGGTTTCTGTTGCGGTTCAGGCCCAGGTTGACGCAGGCGCCCTACCTGCCGATCAGGCCCAGACCTTCATTGACGCCCAGGTAGCTGAAGAGGCCGCACTGGCATCTGCCGCCGAGCAGGCTCACGCGTCGGTTCAGGACGGCACCCTGGTCGTTGACTGGTCCGATGAAGCCCAGCGCTCCTTCTGGGTTGATCAGCTCACCCCCACCCTGGCAGAGCAGATCTCTTCTACTTCCACCGATGGTGAAGAATCAGGCGTTTCAACCTCTGATACTTCTTACCTCACCGGTGCGGACGCCCGCCTCACCCGCCCCTTCATGGTTGGCTTCAACGCTTCAACCCTGTCGGTCTACTGGGTTGGCTTCTTTGCCACCGTTCTGGCATTTGTTCTGGCTCTCTTCTTCAAGACTCCCCCGCTGCGTGCAGCTTCGGGTCTGCAGGAGAACGCTCAGGGCAACAGGCAGGCTGAAGATACCGCTGAGCCCCAGGCCGAGGTAGCTGAGCGCGATGTGCTCGATGTTCAGACCGTCTACACCGGCAGTATCCCCGTGGTGGAGGCTGTTCCCGCAACTGCCGCACCCCAGGCTTCCCTAGCGTCTGGCAAGAAGCCACGGGCGGGCGTCCTTGCTGCTGCCGCCGCAGGAACCCTGGCTCTAGCTGCCGCCCTGTTGAGCTGGCTGTGCCGCCGCTCCCGCTAGGCACTCTCGATAGTAGAAGGCCGGGGCCTGTCACCGACGAGTTCGGTGCCAGGCCCCGGCCTTTTTAAACCAAATTCTAGATAAGAGAAGTTACTCTATGTTCCGCAAAAGCTCGTGAAGAAACGGGACTCGGCAGGAGCGCCTTCCAGGTAGTCCAAGCCGGCACGGCGCTCAAAGGGGTTACTGACGGCTTCCAGCAGCTCCTCAAGCGGCTGCTGATTTCCGCGCTCCACCTGCCGCAGGGCAGCCTCGAGGGCTAAATTTCTGGGGATATAGACCGGGTTATATGCCAGCATGAGTTCCGTGGCCCGCTCAGGGGTAGTACCTGTAGCCCTCTTCAGCTCTTCCCACCGAGCCAACCAGCCCTGCCGCCCCCCTTCCGGCAGCAGGCAGGTTCCTTCGGCCAAAGACCTAAAGAACCCTGTAAAGTCCAGCGTGTGGCGCTCCAGTAGCCCCAGGGTTGCCTGCCCAAACCTGCCTACCTGGGCATGGACGTCCTCACCAACCCCATCCATGTCAAGCCCCAGCTTGGCAGCAAAGGCCGCTACTTGTTGCTCCACCACTTCATCTTCGAACTCCGATATGACCTCGGTGGCTAGGTGGATTGCCCGGTTCGGAGCTTCAGGGTCGATGATATCGAGCAGGGTTTCGGCAAAACGGGAAAGGTTCCAGGCGGTAATGCCGGGCTGGTGGTTGTAGGCGTAGCGTCCCTGGCGGTCGATAGAACTAAAAACCTTACCCCGCTCAAAAGCATCAACGAAAGCGCAGGGGCCAAAGTCGATAGCCTGGCCGGAAATAGTCACGTTATCGGTGTTGAGTACCCCGTGCACGAACCCCAGTGCCTGCCAGCTAGCTACCAGGTGAGCTTGCCGCTGCGCCACAGCACGAAGCAGGGCAAGGGCCCGGTCACTGCGGGTTTCCCCCGGGGTGAGATCAGGGTAATGACGGACCAGGGCATAATCGACCAGCTGCCCCCGCACCTGAGGGTCGCAGTGGTACTGGGCAAACTGGAAGGTACCTACCCGCAGGTGGCTGGCGGCAACACGAAGGACCAGGCCCGCCGGCTCCGGTTCAGGTGCGCGGCGCTGCACTTTCTCGCCGGTCTCAAACACAGCCAGGGCCCTGGTGGTCGGCAGGCCGAGCGCATGCAGAGACTCTCCAATGACAGCCTCGCGCCAGGCTGCCGACAGCGGCGCCTTGCCGTCCGAACCGGGGCGGGAGAAGGGCGTCCGGCCGCTGCCTTTCAGGTGCAGATCGCAGCGGGCACCCCTACCGCCTTCTTCTTGCGCGGGGGTAGCCAGTTCACCGATGAGGTGGGCCCGACCGTCACCCAACACCGGCGAGAGCTGCCCGAATTGGTAACCCGAGTAGGCCAGGGCGACCGTGGGAGCCTCTCCCCTGCCCGTCATCCAGGCTAGACCGGCGTCAGTGCGCAGCCAGGCCGGGTCCAGCCCCAGGTCGCGGGCAAGATTCACGTTGAGCCAGGCCAGGCAGGTACCCTGCGGGATGTCCGGCTGAGCATGGCGGGTGAGGTCAGGGAAGGTCTCGCTGAAGGTATGGTCAAGGAGCGGGGCGGACGCACGGGGTTCAGTAGGCTGCATAGGGCTAGTTTATCGCCCGGTCTAAGGCTAGAGAGACTAGCCTGGAGGCAGGGAGCTACTCCCCGATTTCAAAATTTTTTAAAGGCACCAGCCGAAAATAATCAGTTTAACTGATGAGTAAAGTTGATAAGCTACCAGGGCATAAAAATTCTGCCAGTGCCTGATTAACAGCGACAGGGCCTAAGTCAACAAAAAAACCGGCTCCTGTCAACAGGAGCCGGTTTTCTCTATATCCCAGATGGGGTTTTCTTGTGCGCGAGGGGGGACTTGAACCCCCACCCTCTAATACGAGGA
>DXCN01000029.1 GCA_019115985.1 Candidatus Rothia avicola
CTTAGTAGCCTCTTCAACCTCGTTGCTACCCAAAAAGATAACGAGATGGTCTCCCGTCTGCTCCGTAAAAAATACTACGTACAGTTCTTTGAAGAAGTACGGGTAAGCGCCGCAAAAGCACTGGCTGAGGAACGTATTATTTCTGGTAAGCCTGTTCCCGCAGATATCCAACAGCTCCTTGAAAACTACACCGAAGGTCTCATTGAAACAGGCCAGGTGAAGGACCTTTATGAGCTTGCGGGCCTTGACCGGCCGGACCTCAATGACCTGAACCTTGACATCCTTAAAGAGGCGGCGCGCAAGAGTAACGAGCCTCTAGCTGTTGAGGCCCTCCGCCGTGCCCTCCAAAAAAACATGCGTGACACCGTTGGCAAGAACCAGGTGCGGCGGGCCTACTACGGTGAAAAACTTGAAAAACTTATTGCCCAGTACAACAACGCCCAGCTTAGCTTTACGGATATTATTGACCAGGTTATCGCAATGGGGCAGGAGCTCAAAGAGGAAGCCCACCGTAGAGAAGAGCTAGGGCTCAAGGACGATGAAATAATCTTTTATGACACTCTAGAAGCCTGTGACCGGGCAGAACTCGAGTACTCCACTGACGCGCTGGCAGAGATTGCACGCGGTATTGCTAAAGCTATCCAAGGCTCGCACACAAACTGGAGGACCCGGCCTGACCAGCGAGCTAAGTTAAGGACGATCGTCAAGCGGTTATTGCGCAAGTATAAGTACCCTCCAGAAGGTCAGGACGAGGCCCGCCGTCGAGTTCTGGAACAAATGGAAATTATGGCAGAGGCAAGGGCTCAGGAGGGGAACTAAAATTTCGTCATCCTCTCTCATGGCTAGCCCTGCCTCAGAGTTAGGGCTAGCCATGAGCTTTAGAAGAGGCCCCGCAGAAATATGTACCATTATTTGCACCGTGCACAGATTAGAAAATTATTGAATAATTTTCCGATATGAGATATTCATCATCGACGGGTAGGGGCTGTAAAACCTAGTCTTTTAAGTAACCCCGCCGCATCTACTAAGGGCCGATACGTGACCATAGTTCTAGCGCTTTTCCTGCTTATATCCCTAGTGAGCCCCTGGCTTTACCGCCGCCTGGGCACCTCAACCTTCTACCTGCTGGCCGCGATTCCCGCTGCCGTGCTCGCCCTGGTTCTGGCCAAAACCGGCCAGATTCTCGGTGGCAGCCCCTGGAGCGAGAGCTACCAGTGGATTCCCGAGCTGGATATGGCGCTCACCTTCCGCATGGACACCCTCTCCTGGGTCATGAGCCTGCTAGTTCTGGGTGTAGGTTCCCTGGTGCTCTTCTACTGCGCCAGCTACTTCAAGCACTCCACCGGCGATAACGGCCAGTTCGCGGCCTACCTCTTCGGCTTCGCCGGCGCCATGTTCGGCCTCATCACCGCAGATGACTTCATCCTGATGTTCATCTTCTGGGAAATCACCACCATCCTCTCCTACCTCCTTATCGGCTACTCCCGCCACCGCCTCTCAGCCCGCCGTTCTGCCCTCCAAGCCCTCACCGTCACCACCGCAGGTGGCCTGGCCATGCTGGTCGGTATCGTCATGCTGGGCTACAGCCTGGGCACCTACTCCCTGGCCGAACTCGTGGAGCGGGGCCCGAGCGTCCTCGCCGCCGCCCAGGAGGGGCACGGCCCCCTGACCATGGGCATGCTCTCTGCCGCCCTCGTGCTGATTCTCTGCGGTGCCCTCTCCAAATCAGCGATATTCCCCCTGCACTTCTGGCTACCCGGCGCTATGGCCGCCCCCACCCCGGTCTCTGCCTACCTGCACGCGGCAGCGATGGTCAAGGCCGGTATCTACATTCTGCTGCGCCTGGCTCCCGGCTACGGGGAGGTTGATATCTGGCAGAACGTCCTGATTATCTTCGGCGCCTTCACTATGGTGTTCGGCGGCTGGGCCGCCCTCAAACAGACCGACCTCAAGCTAATTCTGGCCTACGGTACCGTCTCGCAGCTGGGCTTCCTGGCCCTGGTGATTTCGGGGGGAACTTCGGACGCCATCTACGCGGCTATGGCGCTCATGGTGGCTCACTCCCTGTTCAAGGCAACCCTCTTCCTCTCGGTCGGTATTATCGACCACCAGTCCGGTACCCGCGATATCCACAAGCTCTCAGGTATCTACCGTCGTGCCCCTAAGCTGGCTACGGTCGCCACCATCTCAGCGGCCTCCATGGCGGGTATTCCGCCCCTGGCCGGCTTCGTAGCCAAGGAAGCAGTGCTCGAGACCTACCTCTCCCACACCACAGGCTGGCAGGGGGCAACTACCCTGACCGCCATCGTCCTGGGCTCTATTCTCACTTTTGCCTACTCAGCCCGCTTTGTCTGGGGTGCCTTTGCCGTCAAACCCTACGCCTACATGCACAAGGAAGGCGTCAAGTATTGCCGCGTAGAAGAGGGCACCGCTGACTCCGAAGAGGTCGACAACGGCAATATCGATATCAACACCCGGGCCCTTGCCCGCAACCGCCGCGGCCAGAAGCTCAGCCCCGACACGGCCTTCCACCCTGTCTCCTTCATCTTCCTCTTTGCCCCGGCGGTGCTGACCGTCCTGACTATCGTCTATGGCCTCTACCCCGAGCCGGTGCACCTCTTCGTCAAACCCTTCATCAAGGCCTTCCCAGAGACCGCAGCCGAACTCGAACTGCACCTGGCCCTGTGGCATGGCATCACCCCGGCCCTGCTGACCTCCCTGGTCATCATGGCCATCGGTGCCCTGCTCTTTATCTTCCGCAAGCAGATTGAAGAGCTACAGGGTATTCTGCCCTCGGCCCCCAGCGCCTCTATCGTCTACCGCGACGTGATTGACGGGCTCGATCGCCTGGCCGTGTGGGTCACCGGTATGACCCAGCGAGGCTCCCTGGGCTTCTACCTGGGCATCATTCTGATTACCGCTGTGGTGGTGCCCTTCGCTGCCCTCTTCATCAACGAGACTCCGCCGCTGGCTAACGTGCGCGTTTCTGAGTCCCCGGCCCAGTGGTCGATTGCCATCGTTATGATCGTGGCGGCCCTGGTCGTGGTCTTTGTGCGTAAGCGTTTCTTGGCCATCATGATGGTCTCCGTCACCGGCTACGGCATGGCCATCCTCTTCGCCCTGCGCAGCGCCCCCGACCTGGCGACCACCCAGCTACTGGTTGAAACCATCGTGCTCGTCGCTTTCGTCCTCGCCATGCGTGTGCTGCCCCGCCAGATCCCGCGCATCCGCTCCAAGGACGGCAAGGACGGCGCCCGCAAGACCCTGCGCGTCATCATCGCCCTGGGCTTCTCGGCCCTCATGATGGCTCTGGCCATGTTCACCTTCTCCTCCCGTTCCCTCGACCCCATCTCGCTTGAGATGCCCCGCCTGGCTTACGAAATTGGCCACGGCTACAACGTGGTCAACGTGACCCTGGTCGATATGCGTGGCTGGGACACCTTCGGCGAAATCTCGGTGCTGGCCCTGGCAGCTACTGGCGTTGCCTCCTTGCTCTTCATCGAAGGACGCGCCGACTCGGCGTCCGCGCGCAGGCTCGATACCCAGGCCATGAAGAAAATTGAGAGCTCCTTCGCCAAGCGCACCCAGATTACTGTGGCCCAGCGCGTGGCAGGTCAGTTCTCCTCGGTTGAGCGCAACCCCTTCATCGTGGCAGGCCGTACCCTGCCCCCCGAATCCCGTTCGATTCTGCTGGAGGTTATGACCCGCCTGCTCTTCCACACCCTCATTATCGTCTCCTTCTACATGCTGATTGCCGGCCACAACCTGCCCGGCGGCGGCTTTGCAGGTGGCCTGATGGTGGGCCTGGCCTTCGCTGTGCGCTACCTGGCTGGTGGCGGCGCGGAGCTGCGGGCGGCGTCCCCCTTCTCTGCCGGAACCTTCCTGGGCGCTGGCCTGGGCATTGCTACCCTCTACGCCCTGGCCCCGGCCCTGTGGGGCGATCCCATCTTCTCCAGCTACGTGCTGGACTTCTGGCTGCCGGTCTTTGGCGACGTTCACTTCGTCACCGCCACCATCTTCGATATTGGTGTCTACCTGCTGGTCGTCGGCCTGGTGCTCGACATCCTGCGCAGCCTGGGTGAACGCATCGACCTCAAGCTGGTTGCCGAGCGTCGTAAGAAAGAAAAGCAGGCCCGCGACAAGGCACGAAAGGCATAAACCATGATTATCGACCTCAGTCTGATCCTGGTCATGGGCGTGCTCTACGCCGTGGGGGTCTACCTGATTCTTGACCGCTCCATGACCCGCGTGCTTCTGGGCCTCATGCTCATGACTAACGCGACCAACATCCTGATTCTGCACGCGGGTGGACCGGCCGGCCTGGCCCCCTTCTACAGCAAAGACATTGCCGCTGAAGACTACTCCGACCCGCTCCCGCAGGCCCTGATTCTGACCGCTGTCGTGATTTCCTGCGCGGTGACCGCCCTGATTCTGGGTATTATCTACCGCTCCTGGCTGCTCTCTAAGGCCGATGAAATTACCGACGACGCCGAAGATATTCGCGTGGCGGAGCAGGACGCCTTCGATAAGGAAGAAGACGCCGCCGCCGAGTTCGATTCTTCTGAATTCGACGCCGACGAAGCGACCCGCGAAAAAGAGTTCATCGAAGCAGAAGAGAAGAAGAAAATTAGCCAGACAGCTGCTCAGCCGACCGTGTCAAAGAAGGGGGACTAGCCTGTGGATATCGCTATCGCCCAGCTTGCCCCTCTCTGCATTATCATTCTCTTCCTGGCTGCTGCTATCACCTTCGTCTCGAAGAAAGACAGCGTGCAGCGCGTCGTTGCCTTTGCCGCGGTAGCTATCACCCTGGTGTTTGAGGCTCTACTGCTGGCCGCAGTGTGGGACGCAACGCCCCAGACCGTGCACCTGGCAGGCTGGGAGGCCCCCTTCGGTATCACCATGGTGGTTGACCAGCTCTCAGCCCTCATGCTGGTGGTCTCCTCGACTATCTCGCTGGCGGTGCTGGTCTTTGCTACCGGCCAGAACCTGCAGGATGCGGACGACGAGGTACCCATCTCGGTTTTCTACCCCACCTACCTGCTGCTACTGGCGGGTGTCTCGAACGCCTTCCTCGCCGGGGACCTCTTCAACCTCTACGTGGGCTTCGAGATCCTGCTCATGGCCTCCTACGTGCTCATCACCATGAACGCCAACACCCCGCGTATTCGTGCGGGCGTGACCTACGTGGTGGTTTCGGTTGTCTCGTCCATGCTCTTCCTCACCGCCATCGGCTTTGTCTACGCCTCGGTGGGCACCATCAACATGGCCGACCTGTCACTCAAGCTGGGCACCCTGCCCGAGGGTACCCAGATGCAGCTGCACCTCATGCTGCTGATTGCTTTCGGTATCAAGGCTGCGGTCTTCCCGCTCTCCCTCTGGCTACCTGACTCCTACCCCACCGCCCCGGCACCCGTGACCGCCGTGTTCGCGGGCCTGCTCACCAAGGTGGGCGTGTACGCGATTATCCGTACCGAAACCCTGCTTTTCCCCGAAGGACGCCTGGATACGCTTCTGGGGGTCGTGGCCGGTTTGACCCTGCTCGTGGGCATCTTAGGTGCCCTGGCCCAGGGCGATATCAAGCGTCTGCTCTCCTTTATTCTGATCAGCCACATCGGCTACATGATTTGGGGTATCTCGCTGGGCAACGAGCTGGGACTGACCACCGTGGTCTTCTACATCGCCCACCACATCGTGATTCAGACCGGCCTCTTCATGGTGGTTGGCCTCGTAGAACGCCGGGCCGGTTCGACCAACGTGCGCCGTTTGGGCGGCCTGATGAAGACTGCCCCCGTCCTGGCCCTGCTCTACTTCATCCCCGCCAGCAACCTCGGCGGTATCCCGCCCTTCTCCGGCTTTATCGGTAAGGTCGGCTTTATTGAGGCGTCCGTAGAGAACGGAAGTGCCCTGGCCTACATCAACGCGGGCGTGGGCGTCCTGGTCTCCCTGCTGACCCTGCTGGCCCTGGCGCGCGTCTGGAACAAGGCCTTCTGGCGCCCCGCCAAGGAAGCCGAAGAGCCCACCCCCGATCTGGTCATGGCCGAGCACTCCGACGACCCCGCCCATTACGAGACCAAGCCGATTCCGGCGTCCATGATGGCCTCCACCGTCTCCCTGGTCGTGGTGGGTGTGCTGATTACCCTCTTCTCAGGCCCCCTCTTCCAGCTGGCAGATAACGCCTCAGACAACCTCTTCAACCCCGACGTCTACATCAGCTCGGTCTTTGGCCCCGACGCCCCCAGCCGGGCCGAGTACCTAGAGCAGCAAATCGTCGATAACAACTCCCAGGAGGTGAACCAGTGAAAAAGCCCGACCTCTCGCGTGAGAGCCTGATTCACGCTATCCCGCCCTTCCTCTGGCTGATCTTTGTCTGGTGTGCCCTCTGGCAGGACTTCTCCCTGCCTTTTATCGCCTTCGGCGCGGTGCTGGCTGCCCTGACCATGTCGGTCTTCCGACTGCCGACCCTCTACCTGTCGAACCGCTTCAACATTTTCTACGCGGCGCGTTTTGTGGTGGAACTCTTCTGGAATATCGCTAAGGCTTCAATCGAGGTTATGTGGCTAGCCATGACCTTCCGGCCGCCCCTGCGCAACTCGGTGGTTGCCGTGCAACTGCGCACCCATTCTGACCTGCTGCTGACCGCCGTTTCGCACACCATGTCGCTGATTCCCGGCTCCGTGGTGGTTGAAGTGGACCGTTCCCTGTCGGTGCTCTACTTCCACGTGCTTAACACCTCCACCCCCGAGGAAATCGAGCGCTTCACCCGCCAGGTGGCCTACTTTGAAGACCTCATTATCAAGGCTGCCGGTAGCAGCGAAGAGTACGAAGCCCTCAAACAGGACGAAGAAGCCGACCTCACAGCCAGCCGAAAGGAGCACGCATGACCTGGGCTATCTGGGCCACCGGCCTGATTCTCACCCTAGCCACCTGGGGCACCGTCTACCGCATCTGGAAGGGCCCCGCCCTGCTGGACCGCGTGCTCGCCAGCGACGTGCTGCTCTCAATTCTCACGGTCGCGCTCTGCGTGCTCATGATTTATACCGACAGCCAGTTCTTCTTAATCTTGCTGGTGGCCCTGGCCATGATCGGCTTCGTGGGTTCGGTGACTGTAGCCCGCTTCGCCGATAACTCCAAGGCGGACGAGGGTGAGCAAGGATCTGGGGGAGTAAACCGTGAATCTTGATACCGTTTTCGATGCCCTGACCATCATCTGCATGATTCTGGGTGCCTTCATGTCGCTGGGTGCCGCTATTGGCCTGGTGCGTTTCCCCGACCTGCTCACCCGCCTGCACTCGGGCACTAAACCCCAGGTTTTCGGCATAATTCTCATGCTGCTGGCTGTGGCCTTCCACTTCCGTTCCCTGGCGCTCCTGCCCGTGCTGCTGGTTATCCTGCTCCTACAGATGCTCACCATCCCCATCTCGGGGCATATGATGGGCCGCTCCGGCTACCGCAATAAGCACTTCCGCAAGGACGACCTGCGCCACGACGACCTGCGTGCCCTGGTGGACCAGATGGAGGGGAATTAGGTAGCTGGCCTCTCGGCCAGCTACCGCCCCCCACCTAAGCAGATAGGAGGGGGGGAGAGAAGCTAGCGGACACCGGCCATCTTTTTGACGATCCAGCCCTTGAGTGCCCAGAGCGCTATACCGATACCGATGGTCACAATACCTAGCGTGGTGAAGTAGGCGACCTCGGTCTCGAGTGAGTAGAACTGACCCAGCCAGCCGGCCAGTACAGTACCCAGGGAGATGGAGGTGAAATAGAGCGCTACCATTGCTACACGATGCTTCTCGGGAGCCAGCTTAGTCGCTAGAGAAGACCCTACCGGTGAGATAGAGAGCTCGCCCATGGTGCAGATAAAGAGAATCAGCACAATCCACATGAAGTTCACATTGGTGTTGCCCGCCTGGGTCAAAAAGATGAGGAAGGCGATACCGATGAGAATAAGAGCGATAGCGAATTTGACCGGGGTAGTGGGCTGACGATCACCGAGCTTAGTCCACATAGCCGTGAAAACAGTACCGAAGATGATGATGAAGACCGGGTTGATGGAGTTCATAAACTCGGGAGTAAGCTGTAGACCCAAGATATTCCAGTTGATGCGTGATTCTGAGTAGACTGCCAGCACGGTGAACTGCTGCTGGAAGAGGGTCCAGAAGGCCACATTACCGATGAACATGGGAATAAAGGAGACCACGCGGGAGTGCTCTTCAGAAGTAGTGAGCTTGGAGGTCAGCAGGGTATAGAAAAGCAAAGCTGCGCACACAGCCACGGTGCACATAACCCAGGTAGCCAGGTTAGCGGGGTTGAGGAGACCGGTGAAAACCAGAACGAGGATAACAGCAACGATAGCTACCGCTGCAATGGAGTAGTTACGCTTCTCGCTGGCGGTTAGGGGCTGGGAGAGCTGGTGGACGGACGCCGGTAGGTTCTTACGGGTTAGCGAGTACTGGATGAGGCCAGTAGCCATACCCAGAGCAGCCAGCCCGAAGCCAACGTGGAAGCCGTAGTTTTCGCGCAGAATGCCGGTGAGCATGGGGCCGAGAAGGGCGCCAATATTCACGCCGATGTAGAAGATGGTGAAGCCACCGTCTCGGCGGGGGTCGGTCTTGCTGTAGAGCGATCCGACGAGCACAGAGGCGTTGGGCTTAAGGCCGCCAGAGCCAATAGCAACTAGAATCAGGCCCGCGATAACACCGGCAGCACCGGGCAGAACCGCCAGGGCGATATGTCCTGCCATGATGGCCCAGGCTGAGTAGTAGAGGGTACGCTCGGGGCCGAATACCCGGTCGCCTAGGAAGCCGCCCACCACGGCCATGAGGTAAACCATGCCGCCGTAGGCACCCATAACGCCTGCTGCTGAGGCCTCACTGAGTAGGCCTAGACCACCACGGTCAGCCTCCCAGTAGAGGTAGTAGAGCATGATGACCTGCATGCCGTAGAAGGAGAAACGCTCCCAAATCTCTACCGAGAAAAGGTTAGCCAGCATGCGGGGGTGGCCAAAGAATCCCCGGTCGTTACTTGAAGTGTCTGCTGGGTTCGGTGGTGTTGCCGCAGGCAGAGTAGACATATCAACTCGCTTATATAGATAGGAAAACCGTGTGCGCACGGTATCTGTTCGGTAGGTAACGATACTCTTCTCAGCTGGCTTAGTTAAACCCGTCAGTCACTTTTCTTTAGGTTTAGGCTGCGGGCTATTAGAGTTAGTGGCGACAGCACTTAGATATTTTTATCGTGAAGGAGACCCCTATGAACGACGATTTACGCCAGGTAACCGTTGATAAAATTCCCGCAGGCGCCAAGATTCTTGACGTGCGTGAAGACTACGAGTGGGTAGAAGGCCACATCGAGGGCGCCCAGCACATTCCCCTGGGCGAGGTGCCCGAACGCTACGGTGAAGTTCCCCTCGATGAGGACGTCTACGTTATCTGCCGTGCTGGCGGTCGCTCCCTGCGCGCTGCCGCCTACCTGACCCAGTACGGCTTTGACGCTATCAACGTCATCGGCGGTATGGGCGCCTGGCAGGACGCCGAAAAGCCCATGGTCTCAGAAAACGGCGAAACCCCGCAGGTTCGCTAGTTTATAGAGGGCGGGGCTGCAGTTTTACCTGCGCAAGCAACCCTTAACGCCAGCCCCGAGCCAGGCTTGCGCAGGTAAGACCTTCGCCCCCGCCCTATAACACCAGCCCCGAGCCAGGCTTGCGCAGGTAAGACCTTCGCCCGTCTCGTTACAATAAATCGGTGACCTCTCTAACCTGTCGTGCCCTGAACTTTCCGGTAGAACCCACCGTTGCCTTTCCTGTGCTGGCTGGCGGTTCTTCGTATGCTTTTTGGCTGGATTCAGCCCGCGACGAGTCACCCATGTCCCGCTACTCCTACCTGGGGGCACCCCTGGGCGGGGGAGTGCTGCGCTACGCGCAGCCGGGGCAGGTTGATGTGCTCGATATGAGCGGACGCCCGCACCAGGTTGCTCGCGGCAGCATCTGGCAGGTGCTCCCCGGCTTCCTGGAATCAGCGCCCCGCCCCGAACTTGGCGAGGGTAAGGAGGCCCCGCCCGCCGACGTCCTGCTGGGCGGCTATGTGGGGTTTATGGGCTATGAGGCCCACGCAGACCTGGAAGTCACCGCCTTCCACAGTGAACACCCCCAGCGGGTAGCCCGCACCCCAGGTGCCCTCTGGATGCCCGCAACCCACTACCTGATGTACGAGCACGATAGCGGGAAAGCCTGGCTGGTTGGCCCCGCTGACTGGGTTGAAGAGACCAGGCAAAAACTGCTTAAAAACAGCTCTTCACCTGAATCTATAGCCGAATCAGAATATGCTTCGCGGGTAGTTTTACCCGACTTTCCCCTGCCTGACCGCACGGACTATCTAGCTGCTATTGCCACCGCCCAGGCTGAGATTGCTGAGGGCAACAGCTACGAGGTTTGCCTGACGGCTGAGACCTCCCAGCAGCTGCCCACTCCGCTGAGCGCCGATGAACTTCTGAGCCTCTATCTGGCCCAGCGGCAGGCCAACGCCGCCCCCTATGCCGCCTTCTTGCGGTGCGATGACTTCACGGTGCTCTCCTCCTCGCCCGAAAAATTCTTGACCGTCACCGCTGAGGGCCGCGCCGAAGCCAAGCCCATCAAAGGCACCGTGCCGCGGGGCGCGTCCGCTCATGAAGATGCCCAGGCCGCCGCCTGGCTCGCACAAGACCCCAAAACCCGGGCCGAAAACCTCATGATCGTGGATTTGCTCCGTAACGATCTCTCCTCGGTCTCCCATCCCGAGAGCGTGCGGGTGCCGGTGCTGATGGGAGTGGAATCCTACTCGACCGTGCACCAGCTGGTCTCGACCATTGTCTCCCAGCTGCGTCCGGGCATCACCGCCCTGGACGCTGTTGCCGCCTGCTTCCCCGGCGGCTCCATGACCGGGGCGCCCAAGGCCGCCACCATGGCCATTATCGACCGACTTGAGGGCCGGGCCCGCGGGGTTTACTCCGGTGCCCTGGGCTACCTGGGGGCGGACGGCTCAGCCGCCCTCTCCGTCGTCATCAGGACGCTGGTAGCCCACGCGGACGGCCTGGTTACCCTGGCCGCCGGTGGGGCAATCGTCGCTGACTCCGACCCGGCCGCCGAATATGACGAGATGGTCACCAAGCTCAAGGCAGCTGTGCCCAGGTAGCACCTGACGGTAGTGATAAGTAAATAGCCCTGTGAGCTGTGGGGTAGGCGGACGCCTGCCCCTCTTTATTTAAAAAAACTCTTGCGCTTTCCCGTTATGCAACTTAGGTTAATTACATGAGTAACTAACCAACTAACCTGCTCGCTGGGTAGGTTAGGTAACCACACAGAAGGAGGTGCTCATGCTGACCGGTGACAAACCGATCTTCCAACAAATTGCAGACCATATCAGCGGCGAAATTCTGGCAGGAACATATGCCGAAGAAAGCCAGGTTCCCTCCACCAACGAATTCGCCCTTTTCTACCGAATCAACCCTGCAACCGCCGGTAAAGGCGTCAACCTCCTGGTCGACCAGGGCGTTCTCTACAAGAAACGAGGTATAGGCATGTTTGTGGCAACGGGGGCACAAGACATTCTGCGCACTCACCGGCGGCGCGACTTTATTGCCGGCTACATTACTCCGCTCATTGATGAGGCCCGTACCCTGGGCCTGAGCCAGGACGAGGTTCTCTCGGCCCTCCGTGCGGGGTTTAACACCGATGGGGTCGGGGGAGTAAAGGCCCAACTGGACTCAGAAGGAAGCGGTGAGCAGGCATGACGGTAGTAGCACGTGCTCAGGGCCTCACCAAAAAATACGGCTCCGCCCAGGCCCTCACAAACATTAACCTCACCCTTGAAGAAGGGCTTATCTACGGTCTGGCTGGGCGAAATGGCTCCGGTAAGACCACCTTGCTCGCTGCTCTCGTTGGGCAGGTCATTCCAACACGCGGCTCTATTGAACTCTTTGGCGCCAAGCCGAGTGGGTGCGTCCTTGCCCGCACCCACTTTCAACGCACCCACCTAGCCTACCCCGACGGACTGAAAGTGCGGGACGTCCTGAGACTGGCAAGCCTGGCGTATCCGGCCTGGGATGAAACACTGGCTGATACCCTCATCAAGGACTTTGCCCTTACCCCTGCGGCCAAGGCTCGCAAGCTATCCGATGGGCAGGCGTCCGCCCTGGGAATCACCGTTGCCCTCGCCAGCCGGGCAGAACTTACCCTCATGGACGAACCTTACTCCGGCCTGGACCCTGTCGCCCGCGCCATTTTCTATGACCGGCTCCTAGCTGACTTTGCCCTCAATCCACGCACCATCGTCCTCTCTACCCACCTGCTCAATGAAATTGCGCCCTTGCTAGACCGAGTGCTGATGCTCCGTGACGGTGCCCTCGTACTCGACGGGTCCCACGATGAGGCTGCCACCAGCGCCCATGAAATTGCCGGTAGCCAAGACGCTATCAACGTCTACCTAGCCCGCACTGGACTGGCGGACGCCATCGCCCGGCAGCGCACGATCGGCTCGCTGGTCACAGCCCTGCTCGCCGCCCCGCTCACTGAAACGAACGAACAGCTTGCGGCCTCGCTCGGGGTTCACATTCAACCCGTCAGTCTGCAGGACTCCCTGGCCGTACACAGCGACGCCACTTACTCACCCCTACTTGAGCCCCAAGGAGGTCGCCATGACTAGCACACTTCACGCTGAGCCCCTCTACCCAGCTCTACCGGAAACACAGCCCATCCGTACCGGGGGAGGTGCTCGTACCGTCTTCCGTATGCTCCTGAGCGAACGGACTACCAGCACTCTGCTTCCCCTGTTCCTGCCGCTCGGTGTTACGGTACTTATGCTGGGACTCGCTTGGGTTCATGCGGTTCTGACCGACCACTCGCTGGCGGACTACAGCGGCTTCATTAACCACAACTCTATGCAGGTCATTATCCTGCCCCTGGTTCTGGGCGTGACGATGCTCCTCAGCTACCGGTCACATGCCCGGCTCATACTGGGGATGGGGCTAGGGCGCTGGGAGTACTTCCGTGGTTACCTCTCCTTAGTCCTCTACCGGGCAGCTCTTGCCACACTGGTCTACGCTGTAACCCTTACCCTCGAATTGTTGAACAGGGGCTATGGGCGCGGGTGGCAGGTATTCAACCAGGACTTCGATACCTGGCCCTTTGCCTTTGATAAGACCTACAGCACCCTGGGGCGGGCATATGAGGTAACAGATTACCTCGCTACCTGGTTTATCGTCCTGCTGGCTGTGCAGGTAGCAGCCCTCTTTATTGCCATAGTCTCCCTGCGCTGGGGGTCTCTGGCGATGAGCCTGATGCTGTGTGTAGTGGTCCTACTCATCTTCAACATTTCCCGTCAGCTCTTCGGTGCCACTGCCTGGGATATGGGAATTGGTACCCTCTGGGGTCAGTTCCATTCCCATTACGCTACCTACAACGTCTGGGAGCTAGCTGCAGCTCAGGGCGGAGTCGTTGACCGGGATATCTCTGTATTTGATCATCCTCCCCTTGATCTAATCGTGTGGAAGTACGGTTTGCTCGTATTCCCCCTCTGTGCCGCCTACCTGCTCTCCGCTATGACCTGGGCCCGAGCATCCTTACGCTAACCTGCCCTACCTGCTACCCCCTAAAAAGTGCAAGTGCCTGTCACTTTTCACGGGGCACTTGCACTTTTCGCGGGGGTAAATATCTGCCGGTCTACTAGACTAAAAGGCATGACTAACCTCTCCACCGCCCTCCCCATCGAAGAAGCCCGCGAACGTCTGCGCGAGCTCATCAGCGAACTGGCCGTCGTGCGCGGCAAGGTCACCCTGGCCTCCGGTAAGGAAGCCGACTACTACGTCGACCTGCGCCGCATCACCCTGCACCACGAGGCCTCCCGCCTGGTTGGCCAGGTCATGCTCGACCTGCTCGACTCAGCCGGAATTGAATGTGACGCCGTCGGCGGCCTGACCATGGGCGCTGACCCCGTCGGTCACGCCATCATGCGCACCGCAGGCGACCAGGGCCGCGCCATCGACACCTTCGTGGTGCGTAAGGCTCAGAAGTCCTACGGCATGGGCCGTCAGGTTGAGGGCCCCTCAGTGGAAGGACGTCGCGTGGTAGCTGTCGAGGACACCTCCACTACCGGTGGCTCCGCACTGACCGCCGTTGAAGCCCTGCGTAAGGCTGGCGCCGAGGTTGTAGCTGTTGCCGTTATCGTTGACCGTGCAACCGGCGCCAAGGAGCACATCGAAGAGGTCGCGGGCGTGCCCTGCCTCTACGCCTACTCCAAGACCGACCTGGGCCTGGACTAAGTTGGCAGACCTAGAAGCAACCGAGCCTGAAACCGAGAGCCCTAAGCGGGAAATCGGCGTTGGCCCCTGGGAAGGCGAATGGCCAGAAGGCGACCACTGGGACCCTGAGCTGCTGCGCGAGGGCGACCGCCGCAACGTCCTTGACCACTACCGCTACTGGACCATGGACGCCATCATCGCCGACCTCGACACCCGCCGCCACTCTTTCCATGTAGCCATCGAAAACTGGCAGCACGACCTCAACATCGGCACCGTGGTGCGCACTGCTAACGCCTTTTTGGCGAAAGAAGTGCACATTATCGGCAAGAAGCGCTGGAACCGACGCGGGGCTATGGTGACCGACCGCTACCAGCACGTGCGCCATCACCCTACCGTCGAGGACTTTGTGACCTGGGCGAAGGGTGAGGGGCTTGCCATCATCGGCATTGATATCTTCCCCGACTCCAAGCAGCTGGAAACCTACGACCTACCCAAGGACTGCGTCCTGGTCTTTGGCCAGGAGGGGCCCGGTCTGTCAGAGGAGATTCACGCGGCTGCCGAGGCAACCCTGTCTATCGAGCAGTACGGATCCACCCGCTCTATGAACGCAGCAACCGCTGCCGGCATCGCCATGCATGCATGGATCCGCCGTCACGAGTTTGGCCAGCGCGTCAGCTAGACCTGAGAGCGGACGCGTGCCCCGCCGGTATCCGTCGACCTTGCCAGCTGCGGCGCCCACTGGCGTCCGCTGGCGCTGAGTGTCCATGAAAATCGCGGAGTGCCCACATTTTGCGTGGGCACTCCGCGATTCTCATAAGCACTTGCATTTCTGCAAAAACTCTCCCTCTTAACTATTTTATCAATGTACTACCGGATCTAGAATGGCTATGTACGCTAAAGACCAGAGCAAAGAGGTGCAGCATGAACACAAGGCCAGAACTCGGCAACACCCAGGGAGGACCTGACGCCCAGATGCCCGCCGCCAGTAGCTCCCGCAAGCTCCTCACTGCCCTGCTCACCCCGCTTTTTATGGCCCTCATGGCCATCTCGGTTGTCAACGTCGCCCTCACCCCTATCGGGCACTCCCTCAACGCGGGGTCCAGCCAAACCCAGTGGGTCGTCTCCGGATACGCCCTGGCCTTTGGCGTGCCTCTGGTCGCCGCCGGACGTATCGGCGACGCCACCGGCCGCCGCCGCATGTTCATGATCGGGGTTTCCCTCTTCACCCTTGGCTCCCTGCTCAGCGCCGTCGCACCCACCATCGAAATCCTTATCGCTGCCCGCGTGCTCCAGGGCCTCGGTGCAGGCTTCTTCAACCCCCAAACCACGGGCATCATCCAGGCCAACTTCACCGGCCAGGCTCGCGCCCGCGCCTATGGCATGTTCGGTACCGTGGTGGCACTCGCCGTCATTGTGGGGCCGGTGCTCGGCGGCTTCCTCATCCAGATTTTCGGGGACTCCCTAGGCTGGCGCATGATGTTCCTGGTCAACGTGCCCATCGGTCTTGCCGGGCTACTGCTGGCCCGTCTCTGGGCACCCAACGACCGTCCGTCCGCCCCCTTGCAGCGCGCCCGCCTCGACCTAGACCCCGTTGGTATGACTACCCTGGCCCTGGCAATCTTCGCTGTACTCTTCCCCTTCGTCGAGCGTAGCGGCAACCCGCTGGTCTGGGCAGTTCTGCCCCTAGGTCTTGCCCTCATCGCCTTCTTTATCGCCTGGGAAAAGCGCTATAAGAAGGCAGGCAGCCCGCCCATGCTCGATATTGACCTGGTGACCAAGCCAGCCTTCCGCAACGGCATCATGATCGTGACCCTCTACTTCTTAGGCAACACCAGCGTGTGGCTGGTTATCCCCATCTACGTGCAGAACCACCTGGGCCAAAGCGCGCTGACCGCCGCGCTGATTACCATTCCCTCATCCCTGCTGTCTGCCTTTGCAGCTCCCTGGGCAGGACGCCGCGTGCTGGCTCTGGGGCGCCGTATGGTGATGCTGGGGTTCGGGTTGTCGCTCACCTCGATTGTGGCCACTATGCTCACCGTGACCCCGGTGGAGCAGGGTCTACTACCGGTGCAGGCCCTGGCGGTGCCCCTGATTCTGATTGGCGCAGGCGGTGGTCTGGTGATTTCTCCCAACCAGACCCTGACGCTGGCGTCCGTGCCTCCCGCCATCAGCGGTGTAGCGGGCGGCGTGCTCTCCCTCGGTCAGCGCATGGGCACCGCGATCGGTACCGCCATCATTCCCTCAATTCTCTACGGGCTGGTGGAGTCAGGTGCCCACTGGAATGTCGGGCTCATAGCCTCCTTCGGCGCTATTGTGCTGACCCTCTCCCTGGGCCTCGCCTTTACCATCGCTGACCGCCGCCGCGAACTGCGCGAGGGGTAACACTCGCCCGCACCCGCTTCATAAAAGTGCTTATCAGGTACAGTAAAAACATTCCCTGTACACACATTCCGTCTAGGTTAGCCGTTTCTTTTTTGTAAACAGTGACCTGCGGCATTAGCACACACAATGGAGTGAGGTTGATATGGACAAGCCCCACATCACGGGTGACCACCTGCAAAAATACAGTGCAGCTCCCACCCAGGCCATAGACCAGATTCACCGCTCGCGCGGTTCCCAGGCACCAGAGGTCGAAGCTGGCGAACGCAAAAAGCGCCTCATCGGCCTCTTCGGCGGCCTGCTTGCAGCCGCCCTGGTCTACGCCATCATGCCCGGCGACGTACCCGACGCCGCGCGCCTAACCGCAGCCACCGCCGTCCTGATGGGTGCCTGGTGGATGACCGAGGCTCTGCCCATTCCCGCCACCGCCCTGCTACCGCTGGTGATTTTTCCCGTCGTCAACAGCGAAGTAAAAATCAACGACATCGGCGCTAGCTACGGCAACAACATCATCTTCCTCTTCATGGGCGGCTTCCTGCTGGCCCTGGCCATGCAGCGCTGGAACCTGCACCGCCGCATCGCCCTACTCACCCTCAAGGTCATGGGCACCAAGCCCTCCATGATGGTCGCGGGCTTCATGGTAGCCACCGGTTTTCTTTCCATGTGGGTCTCGAACACCGCCACCGCCGTCATGATGATCCCCATCGGCGTTTCCGTGCTCATGCTGATTGCCCAGGCCAGCGGCACCACCGAAATTAAAATTGAGAATGGCGCATCCCCCGACGACCAGGCCGTCAAGGACGCCGTAATCAAGTCCGACTTTGGAACCTCCCTCATGCTGGGTATCGCCTACGCCGCCTCCATCGGCTCCCTCGGCACCCTGATTGGCACCCCGCCTAACACCCTGCTCGCCGGTTACATGGCAGACACCCACGACGTGCACATCGGCTTCGGTCAGTGGATGCTGGTGGGCGTACCCCTATCGGTAATCGTGCTCTTTGTCTGCTGGTTCCTGCTCACCAAGGTGCTCTTCAAGCCCGAAATTAAAGAGATTCCCGGCGGTAAAAAACTCATCGCCAACGAATACGCCAAACTCGGTGCCATGAGCTCGGGCGAACTGCGCGTGCTCATCATCTTTATCGCAGCCGCCCTGGCTTGGATCTTCGTCCCCATTATCTGGTCTAAGTCACCGCCCATCACCGACGCCGGTATCGCCGTCGCCGTTGGCCTGCTGCTCTTTGCTTTACCCGCCGGTGGCACCGCCAACAAGGGAGTGCGCCTCATCGACTGGGAAACCGCAACCAAGCTGCCCTGGGGCGTCCTGCTCCTCTTCGGCGGCGGTCTAGCCCTCTCAGGCCAGTTCACCAGCTCCGGCCTTACCCAGTGGATCGGCGACTCTGTCGGCGCCCTCGGCGCCCTGCCCATCCTCGTCATCGTGCTGCTGGTGACCGCCGGCGTCATCTTCCTCACCGAACTCACCAGTAACACCGCCACCGCAGCTACCTTCCTACCCGTCGCCGGCGGCATCGCCATGGGCATGGGCTACGACCCCATGCTGCTCGCCATCCCCGTGGCCCTCGCTGCCACCTGCGCCTTCATGCTCCCCGTAGCGACCCCGCCCAACGCCATCGCCTACGGCTCGGGCTACGTCACCATCGGGCAGATGGTCAAGGGCGGCCTCTGGCTCAACCTCTTCTCCATCGTGGCGATCACCGCGGTGACCATGACCCTAGCCATGTGGATCTTCGCGTTGTAAACCGTATTCAAAAGGTTTGGCAGGCTCGCGCTGGCTGCGACCCTGCTTCACTCACCTTTTGAATACTTCCCACTAAACCCATAAAAACCCAACACTCTAACACCGGCAAGCACCCAAAGCCGGTGTTAGGGTGCTTAAGACCCCCAGAAACGCATGGTTTTCTGTGGGTTTATGTCCGAAATTAGTGTGGGAAACCTACCCTTTCCTGCCGCGCCCTTGGTAAACTGAAAAGCAGGCAGGCGCTCGCCCCACCGCGTCCTTACACGCACCGGGTGCAGCACCAACTCACACCAGGCCACCAACCGGGTGGCCCCACCGACAACCAAGGAGTCAGCATGCCTATTGCAACCCCTGAAGTCTATGCAGAAATGCTCGAAAACGCCCGCGCCAAGGGCTTTGCGTACCCCGCAGTAAACGTCACCTCTTCACAGACCCTGAACGCTGCTATCCGTGGCTTCGCAGAAGCAGGCTCAGACGGCATCATCCAGGCCTCCACCGGTGGCGCCGCCTACTGGTCAGGCCCCAACAAGAAGAATATGGTTGTCGGCTCTCTCGCCTTCGCTGCCTACGCACGCGAAGTTGCTAAGCAGTACGACGTCAACATCGCCCTGCACACCGACCACTGCCCCCAGGACAAGCTCGATGACTTCGTGCTGCCCCTGCTCGAAGAATCAGAGAAGGCTGTAGCCCGCGGCGAAGACCCCATCTTCAACTCCCACATGTGGGACGGCTCCGCTATCTCCCTCGAAGAGAACCTCAAGATCGCTCAGGAACTGATCGAGCGTACCTCCAAGAACCACCAGGTTCTCGAGGTCGAAATCGGCGCTGTTGGTGGCGAAGAAGACGGCGTTGAAGGCGCTATCGACGACTCCCTCTACACCACCGTTGAGGACGCCATCAAGACCGTTGAAGCCATCGGCCTGGGCGAAAAGGGAACCTACATGGCAGCCCTGACCTTCGGTAACGTCCACGGCGTTTACAAGCCCGGTAACGTTCACCTGCGCCCCGAACTGCTCAAGGAAATCCAGACCGAGGTTGGCGCCAAGTACGGCAAGGGCGAAAAGCCCTTCTTCCTGGTCTTCCACGGCGGCTCAGGCTCCACCGAGCAGGAAATCGCAGACGCAGTTTCCTACGGTGTTATCAAGATGAACATCGACACCGATACCCAGTACGCCTACACCCGCCCCGTTGTGGATCACATGTTCCGCAACTACGACGGTGTGCTCAAGGTTGACGGCGAGGTCGGCAACAAGAAGACCTACGACCCCCGCGTATGGGGTGCAGCTGCTGAAGCTGGTATGGCTGCTCGCGTTGTTGAGGCTGCTCAGCAGCTCGGCTCCGCTGGTACTTCCGGCAAGTAAGCCCTGTAGTTAGGTCCGCTAGCCTAGAACAAAGGCGCCGGACGCTCCCGCTTGTGCGGGTGCGTCCGGCGCCTTTGCTTTGCCCCCTTAAATACAAAAAGGGGCATTTTTGGGAGATAGGGGCTTGGATCGAGGGTTCTATCTCCCAAAAAAGGGGGTTTTTGGGAGATAGCCCGGCTTTACCTGGAGCTTTCTGAGGGCAGAATCGAGGCTCCCCGGACTCTACAGGAAATAAGGGACATCTACGATGCTCTTTTTGGTGCAGAAATCTCTAGCCAGGACGCTCTGGACGGGGAGCTTTTTAGGGCTGGCCCGGTCTATATCCGGGATGGCGCTGGTGCAACCGTTCATGCCGGTACACAGGGCGAACCTGCAATCTGGGAACAACTCCAGGCCATGCTGGCGCATTTAGAGGAGGAAGATGCTCCCTTTCTTCTCTCTCGGGTAGTTTCCCACTTTATGTTTGAGGCTGTGCACCCTTTCTATGACGGTAATGGGCGGTTTGGGCGGTTTGTGCTTAGTGCCCAGCTCTATGAGGTGCTCTCTGCCTACACCGTGCTGACCTTATCGGCAGTTATCTATCAGAAAAAGGCCGCCTACTATAAGGCTTTTAGCGAGGTAGAAGAGCCTTTGAACATGGGCGATGCAACCCACTTCGCCCAGGCGATGATGGGCTTTGTGCGGGATGCTCAAATGGAACTTATCAATGACTTCTATGCTAAGAAGAAGCTGATGAGCAGCCTCTCAGAGCGTGTTGATGCTCTACCTCAGGAGAGGAGGGAGCTATCGGGCGGTGCTGTGGCTTCCTTGTTTGTGTTGGGGCAGGTCTATCTTTTTGGCGGGGGCATGGGTCTTGACTGGGATACTCTCACCAGGGTTTCGGGGAAGTCCCGCAATACGGTGAGATCCTATATTGAGGAGCTTGAGAAGCACGAACTTATTGACCGGGTTTCCTCCCGGCCCCTGCGCTTCCGCCTGAGCCAGGCCGGTGTAGCCCTACTGGGCTTGGATACCGCGTAAACTTTTTGTAGTTACAAGAATTTGAGTTGAATGGAGTCACCATGTCACTTGCCGGTAAGAACCTGCTAGATGGCCCCGCCCCCACCTTCCTGCCCGAAGAGCCTGAGCTGACGGCCCGCGTCCGCGCCGGTGAGGCACCTACCGACCTTGCGCAGGCCTTCCCCAAGTCATCGCTAGCCTGGGCTCTGCTGGCAGAAGAAACCTTGAACGCCGGTAAGACCCTTGAAGCCTACGCCTATGCGCGCGTAGGTTACCACCGCGGTCTGGACGCTCTGCGCGGCAATGGCTGGCGCGGGCACGGCCCGATTCCGGTGAGCCACGAGCCGAACCGGGGCTTCCTGAAGGCCCTGCTGATTCTGGGCCAGACCGCTACCGCCATTGGCGAGGCGGACGAGGCTGAGCGTATCGAGAAGTTCCTGAACGACTCCGACCCGGCTGCCGCCGCCGAGCTGGCTTAGCCCCTGCCCGCCCCCGGATTTTCTTGGAAATATGAAGAAAATTTGGGGTGGTTTGTCTTTGTTCAACAAAAGGGCGTAGGCTGATTAACGCAACATTTTTCAAAGACGAAAATGAATGGGAGACCCCTCATGCGTATTGGCGTACCCCGCGAAATCAAGCCCCAGGAACAGCGCGTTGGCCTCACCCCTGACGGCGTGCTGGCCCTCGTTCAGGCTGGCCACGAAGTGCTGATTGAGAAGGACGCCGGGCTCGGCGCAGGCTTTTCCAATGAGGAATACGAGAAGGTTGGGGCTACCCTGGTCAGCCAGGAAGAGGCATGGACTAAGGCCGAACTGCTCGTCAAGGTCAAAGAGCCGATTGAGCCCGAGTACAAGTACCTGCGTGAGGACCTCACCCTTTTCACCTACCTGCACCTGGCTGCTGACAAGCCCCTGACTGAGGCCCTGCTGGCTGCGAAGACCCGCGGTATTGCTTACGAGACCGTGCGTAACGGCCGTGCCCTGCCCCTGCTGCTCCCCATGAGCGAGGTTGCGGGCCGTCTGGCAGCTCAGGCTGCGACCCAGTACACCATGGCTACCGAGGGTGGTCAGGGTATTCTGCTGGGTGGTGTGCCCGGTGTTGCCCCTGGCCGCGTGGTGGTTCTGGGCGGCGGTAACGTGGGTACCCACGCCGCTAAGCTGGCTGTTGGTGCTGGCGCTGAGGTTACTATTCTTGAGGGCTACGGCCCGCGTGTGCGTGAACTGTCTGATCTGTTTGGGTCTACTGCGCGCGTGCTGAACTCCACCCCCGCGAACATTGAGCGTGAAATCGCTGAGGCCGATGTGATTATCGGTTCGATTCTGGTTCCTGGCGCTAAAGCTCCTAAGGTTGTGCGCCGTGAGCACCTGAAGACCATGAAGCCCGGCACCCTGCTGATTGACGTTGCGATTGACCAGGGCGGCTGCTTCGAGACCTCCCGCCCCACTACCTATGCTGACCCGATTTTTGAGGTGGGCGGCATCCGTCACTACTGTGTTGCTAACATGCCCGGCGCCGTGCCCCGCACCTCGACTATCGCCCTGACCGACGCCACCCTGCCCTACGTGCTGAAGCTGGCTGCTGGCGTGGACGAGGCCCTGGCCAACAACCCCGACCTGGCCCTGGGCCTGAACACCGATGCTGGCAAGATTACTTTCCCCGGCGTTGCTGAGGCCTTCCCTGAGCTGCCTGCCGCCTAGGTTTTAGAGGTAGCTTAAGGGTGCGGACGCCCGCCCCACCTTCCTGCCCTGCGGCAGGGGAGTGGGGCGGGCGTCCTTGCTGTTAAGGGGCTACTTGCTGTGCTTGCCCGTATAGGCTGGGCGCACCGGCAGGAGTCTGCGCGCCAAGAGGTAGAGCATGTACGCTAGCGCGGCGTGGAGGGCCGCTGCGCCCCACACTGTGAGCGCGAGTGATTCCGGTAGCAGGGTGTAGAAGAGGAAGGTTCCTAGCATGGTGCCTGCCAGGCCGAGAAGGAGAATCCCAGTCGCATGCCAGGTGTGCTTGCCCTGCCAGGGAAAACGAGCCATTTCAAGGCCGACTCCGCCGAGGAAGATAGAGACGAACCCCAGCCAGTTGCTGTCGGCGTATATACCCCAGGCTATAGACCCATAGCCTAGGCCAATGACCAGGGCAGCTGCGGGAGAAGCCCCGATCATGATGGGGTCTTGGCTTGGTTTGTGTGCCGGGGTGTTTGTCATTCCTGCTCCTGGCTGAGGGGATGGTAGCCGGTCATGACCCAACGGCTAAACGTGAAGCCCAGGGCGATAATGGTAATCAGGCGCCAGATCTCCTGCGCATCGCCATTAATCGCGGGTTCCAAAAGAGCAATGAGGGCAACCACATAGACCAGGGTGCTCGCTATTTTGTAGCTGGATTTAATGCTGGAAGGGGCCGCCTGCTCGGGCTGGCGCGCAAACACGAAACTATGCGTCATGACGCAACCGAGGCCCACATACATCAGTGGGTAAACTTGGTGCATGATAGCGACTGCCACGAATGCTACTCCCGCTGTGTAGAGCAGGGCCGGTGCCCAGCGGTTGCCGATACGTTCCTCGTAGGTGTAGGGCGCGGACGCTTGCTGCACGGCTGGCTGGGACTGGATGGTCTGTTCGGTCATGGGAATCTCCTCCTTGAGATTTCTACCATTGTAGAACTGTGGGCTCTAGTCAGGCCAGAGTTGCCTGCTATTTTTCGTTGGTCTGGGGGGGATAGAGAAAAGGTCGCAACCTTCTGGTTGCGACCTTTTCTCATACACACACACATTTCTTTCGCACCTGTCCCGCACGGGAGGAGCTTCAGAGGTTACACACATTTCTCTGAAAGGGGTGACTCATCGCCACGGTGAGATTCTCAGTCTCTTGAGGTGGTGAGGTTTTCTCGCCTCGTCCTCATGTCTTTAACTATGGCACCCCAACCTTTGAGCTCAATTCGGGGAACCTGTGCGAAACCTAAGAAAATACTTTTCTAGTGAAGTTTCTGTGCTGGCTGGTAGTGGAACTACCCGGTGCTGCAGCCCCAGGTGTCCGCACCCGCGGCGCAGTCGTCAGCAACTAACCCAACCTTGGTACGCCAAACCCGCACGAGCTGCGGGTCGCTGGTGCGACTGACGGTCCCGTCGATGACCTGCCAGGGCCCGCCCTCTACCGAGTATTCACCGCGGTAGGTGGTGGTCAGGGCAAAATAGTAGTCGCCGGGGTCGGTGTAGCGGTGGGAGGTGTCGGTGGGCTGGTCCCAGACGTCCGCGCCGAGCTGGTAGCCGGGGTAGGGGATGGGGCCGAGCACGCTGCCGTCACCGTAGTCGAAGGTGTAGGAGACTGGGGTCGCACGAAGTACGACGTTTTGGCCGTTGATGGTGCGCGTGAATTCTTGGGGGTTAGGGTCGGCCCAGAAGTTGGTGTTGTAGTTTTTGAGGGTGTGGGGTGCGCGTTCTTGGTGGGGTGTGGCGGCTGCGATGGGGAAGGTGTCGAAGTCGTGGGTGGTGAGCGTGACGCGGACGGTGCGCAGTACGGTTTGCCCGTTTTCTTCGGTGAGTTCTAGGCCGGCAGCTTCGAGCTCGGCTGGGGTGAGGGGGACGCAGCCGATGGTGCCTTGGGGTGTGTTGTAGGGGGTGTCGGAGCCGTCGGCCCAGTCGGGTGGGACGAGGGAGAGGACGCCTACGTTGCCGTTGGTTGCGAGGCAGTAGGTTCCTGGGGTGGGTGTGGCTCCTACCTGTAGGGCAGCGCGGTTGGGGCCTCGGGGCTTGTCGAAGTAGATAAGACGGACGGCCGCAGCTACATCGTTTCCTGCGGTGTCAGTTGGGCTCATCTTTTCCTTCCTGACGTCGCCAGAATGTCCTGTTTCAAAATTTTCAAGTACATTGTCGATGCCGACTTTGAATCCGTCGTCTGTAGACTCACCATTTGAGTTTGCATAGACTGCCTGCGGAACTAGAAGAATAAGAGAAGCAAGGGCAATAGGTAACTTGAGATTCATTAGCTGACCTCGATTGCTTTAGTAACCCGCCATGAACCATTATCGAACTGCACTGTAAGCATGATTCCGCGGTAGATATTTTGAGAATTGTCGTATGCTCGTGCTTCACCGTTGTACCACAGAACAGTATTTTCGAGTTCAAAATTAGAAGCTATAGAGTACTTTCCCTCGCCCTCAGCGATAAGAAGATCTTTGTTGTAGTGGATAGTCCGATTTCCTCCGATGACCCATCCACCTGATTCATAAATCTTTTGCAGAGAATCGTAGTATTTTTGCTCTTGTTCAAAAGAATCATCAACCAAGCCTCGGATACTAGAAATATCGCCTGTTTGGTTGGCATAGTTTCGCATATCATTCCAGTAGTTGATGAATAGAAGCATGGCCTCGGTGCTTTCAATGTTCATGCCTTCTGGAGCAACCGGTTTGGGCACGTTCTGGGCAGGGCCGTGCTCATCAGCAGCACGGTACTCACCTTCAGGTGCTTTCGAGCCGCCTGAATAATTGGTCTCTTCTGCCTTGGCGGTTTCCTCAGCGGCGCTCGCTGTGCTTGATGTTACTGCGGAGGTCGTGGTGCTTGGATTTGGTTCGGGAACCGAGCCTGTGGCCTGTGCACCACAGCCTGTAAGAGCTAGTAGGGCGATAGCTGTTAGGGCAAGATTGCGGGTGGGTGCGTGTTTCATAAGGGTCTCCTTGTGACGTCTTTGTGACTAGGTCTTATGTGTGTTTATAGTGCTGGGTTTGTGCCATGGCAAGAGTTTCGGCTTGCTTGCCTGGTTTTTAACGGCACATTACGCCGAAGACGGCCAGTTATCCACAGGTCTTGTGGCTGACGTGGGCTAATGGGCCTACAGGGGGAGGGTAGCTGCGGAAAGTCTTAAAGCTGACCCCGTTGTTTGTCCTCTTGCTCTATCTAGCAGCCCTTCAAAATATTACGAGCAAAGCGCCCCTCACACGGTGGTCTGAGGGGCGCTTGTAGTAATTAGAGTGTTGGCTAGAAAAGGGTGTTGGAAGAACTATCTGCCGTATTGGTGAGAGGCACGTTCTCGCGCTCTAGCCCGTAGTGGCGGCGATTGATAGCTTTGCCAAGTGCGTTGGGAATGCCTACTACCAATGCGTTACCCATGCAGAAAGCACGATGACCGTCAGTTAAGCCTGCATCGGTCCAGCCCTTGGGGAAACCTTGAATCTGGTCTAGCTCATCGGGAATAAGACGGCGTAGGCGACCTGATTCTGTCTTCACAACATGTTTAAATCGTGAAGCGCCAGCTCCGCCTTCACCGGTCAAAATGGTGCGTGCCGGGCGGTCGAGGGGGTCGGGGAAGGACATACTACCTTCTGAGTAGGTGTACTTGAATCCACTAGCTTTATTGATGCGTTCTTCTCTTTTGCCACCCTTAAGGTATTCCCAGGCCTGGATTTTGCTAGGTTCAATAAAGAACTGGTCTGGCACTTCGGTCTCGTCGACAACGATATCGCCGAGAGTAAGACATTTGCCTGTGTACAGAGCTTCTGGCTTCGCGGTATAGATTTTACCGTTCTGCATTACGCCGGCATCTTGGAACCGTGAAGTTTTTGCACCTAGACCAAAGTTTTGAGTCACTTCAAAGGGGTCAGTACTAATGCTGAAGTTATCTTCGCGAGTCAGGTTCTGGGTAATAGGGAAGGCCTCAGCAAAAACTCCTTCGGTACGCAGGGTAGCTTCCAAGTCCCATGTTGTATCGGTAAGTTCTGCATAAATGTACACGCGTTTACGTTTCTGAGGGTGGCCGTAGTCAGCCGCGTTAATGACTCGCCATTCAACGGAATACCCCAGCGAGTAGAAGCATGAAAGAATAATTGCGAAGTCACGACCACGCTGCTTTGAAGGTGATTTGAGCAGGCGATCTACATTTTCAAGGACGACGTAGCGCGGCTTTTTCATGTCTAGCGCACGGTAGATATCCCACCAGAGCACTCCCTTTTTGCCTTCAATGCCGTGTGACTGAGACAAGGGCTTTGAGACAGAGTAGTCCTGGCAGGGGAAGCCACCAACGAGCATATCTGCTTCTGGAATAGCGATTTCACCATTTTCAGCCATGTCGAGGGCCTTGTTAATGTCTTCGTTGAGGAAGTTTTCTTCCCCAAAACGTGCAACGTAGCAGCGGGCGGCAAACTGCTTGGTAGGTGTTCCAGGAGGCTCCCACTGATTAGCCCATACCGTTTCAAAGTTGCCGGCTGGGGGGAGGGTGAAGCCATCTTTGTTGTAACCCTCGAAGCCCAGACGGAAGCCGCCGACGCCCGCAAAGAGCTCGATGATGCGAATCGGCTGGTCAAGCATATCTATCTTGCCCCTTCAGCAACTTGAGTATAGTCATATCATATTGAGTATAGATTAGAACATATGTTCCCATAACCATGTTGCAGTATGTTTTTTGTCATGTCTGAAAAATATTTTGATGCCGCTGTTTAGTAACTATCACAACAGCGGCATCAAAAAGTGTTTTAAATATTTTTCATTCTATCATGAATAAATTTTATTATCTCAAGATTACGTTTGTTAATCGATCCTTCAGGGTCTCTCTGGAGGTCGGCAAAATACCCTCCAGAATCTAGCTCTGAGAATATTTTATTTTCAGACTCAAGATAAATCGGAACCTTTTGGTCTATGCCTTTATTTCTGCACCGACTATTTTTTCCTGATTCGAGTAATATAATGTTACCAGGCTGGTGTGAGTGGTCCAAGGAATTGGAATCGCTTATCATATGTTCAAAGTTCATCCCATTGGTGAGGTTGTTATTTTTGTAAACATGAAAGGAGCGGCAGAGATGGGCAGCGCGAGCGTTGTTTTGACTCTGCTCCCCTTTCTTAATCTTGTTTGAGTAAGAAAGTTTTGAGAAATCAAATTCATTGAGCGCTTGTTCGATTTGTTGATAGGTCGGAAGGAAAGATTTAAACTTTTCTCTTAGATTTTTGAGCTCTTCTCGAATTTTATCCTTTTTCATATTCTTATCCAGGTCAGACCTGCTTATTTCACCAATACTGATAGCGGTGTCAAGATAGGGCTTGCGGAGCTTATTTGTCTGCCTCATAAGGATTGTATTAAATATTATATGAAAATCAGCCAAGAAGTGAAGATTGCGACGTAATTCTTTAGAGCTCAGTATGTCTAGTTCAAAGGACCGAATAATTTGCAAGAGAAGAGGCTCTGCCTGCCGAATCTTCTGAACAAAAATTATATTTTCTATATAGAATTTCACTTCTTCACGGTATTCAGCTGCAAAAATGGAATAATTATCTTTACCTCGTAGAAGTTTTAATGAATTTGCGTAAACTACTAAATCATCAAGGAGATTCTCTGGGTCTAGAAAAAGGGATTCTTTGCGGGGCGCTGAAATTTTTCTCATGAAATCGCTGTAGAGGTTCCGAGCTGGAGTATCAGAGATGTTCGATTTCCAATAAAGTTGGATAAAATCTTCAATTGTAACCCATTTTTTGTCACCGTAGTGTGAAAGCGTTTTTGACATCTCTGACCATTTCGTTTTGGCATGATCGAGAGGTTCGCGTTCTGAGATTAAGCTGAAAATTTTATTTTTAATTTTGTCAGATTCATTTAATGATAGGCCTTTTGAGTTCAGTGACTCAAATATTGAAGTTGCTTCTTTTTCGCTAGTTGTTGATAAGATAACTACGATTGAACTTCCTAGTTGTTCATAAATCGCATAGTAATAATCAATCAGAGGAAGGTCCGGAACTGTCTCTCTTGAGTAGGAGTTAAAAGTCTTTTTTATACTCGATGGAGATAGTGCCCTGGTGAAAAAATCATATGAGTTTTTAATGTTAAATTCAGTTTCAGACTTTGGCGCAAGGCTCTTTCTCTCTTCTTGACTTCCAAATAAATATTTCTCGTAGAAAGAATTATCCGTCTCTACTTTTAGTGTTTTCTTCCTATTTTCAGGTTTTCGATCTTTTGTCAGGAGATGATTATTTAAGATTTCATCTGATAGTTCCTTAAAAGAATTTTCTAGACTCTTTTTGTCTTCATCGCTTAATTCTGAGGGTAACTCTGAAGTTGTTGCTAGGGAATGTAGTGTATTATACATAGCTGCCAAGAGAATAACTGAAGTAGTAATTCTTTGTTGGCCGTCAATCACTTCGAGGGATCCTGCAGTTCCATCATAGTTACCTTTTAGAAGAAAAGTGCCAAAAAAATACTCAGAGGAAGTTAGTTCTGAGTGTGAAATATTTATTTCAGAAATAATATCACTTAAAAATGTTTTTAAATTTGTATCCTGCCAGCTATATCCACGCTGGTATCTGGGGATTTCAAGAATGTTTCTATTCCTTCCCAAGAGATTAGTTAAATTTTCTTTCTGATAGCCAAAATCCATTTTTAATTTCCTTTATGCTTGATTGATGGGGGTGTTTTTATCAATAAAATCTGAATGATAGTTTACTATATATTTCCCGTTCAATAAGTTCTGTATTAATCCAGAATGCTTGTTTTGTTAACCACTGGCCGTCAGGTAGCTGATTGGCATCACGCTCTACATTGCCTATATCAGGTCTTCCGTCTGTGAAGCGGTATGCTGCTTTCTTCGCGCTAGGGCGGATGTGGCACACAGGGTTTTCTGACGCTTTCATGAAGTTGTTTTTGTAGGTTCCACCTTCAAGACGTATATTGATGCCGTCTCGAAGTTTCTGTTTGGTATCAAGCCAATATTCATAGGCGGTGCCGGTGCTATCTTTAAATTCCTCACCGCCAATTAGGTGAACTGGCACAGACCAGAAGAAAGCGCCCCGAAGGTAGTACCCATTATCGTCCTCCTGGAAAACTACAAACAGATAACGTTGGTCTGCAAGGAGTGAGTACCATTCGGAGTCTTCCCATGAGGTCTCAGCATGAAGGTCAGCAAACTTGAAGTTTTTAAGTTTTAGCTTCTCCTTAATCGTCCCATTCTTCTGAAGCCGAACGGTACGGACGGAAATCCCCGCTTTCTCAAACTCCTCAATACGTTCCTTCTTTGAGCCAAAGAGACGCCACGTGAGTGCATTGTGAAAGTTTTTGGCGGTGGAGTCCAGATCTGGGGCTATTTCTGTCGCTAGCTCATGGGAATAACGGTTCTCAAAAGGTGCCAGCATCTGCAGGACAACATCATCAAAGGTGTTATCTTCAAGAAGCTGAGAATCGCTGATGAGCCGATCAGCCTCTTCCTGCTCTTTCTCGAATCGTTGAGCTAGGGCGGTCATGTACGACTGCTTGAAAGAAAAAGCGCGGCTCTTCGCCGGTATATATTCAAGAGACCCATCTTCATGAACCAGAGGGTAGAACTGGGCTCGTAAACTTTTCTCAGCCGTAGCCCCTTTCGTGCAAGCCCCAAGGTAGTTAGTCATACCCTCACTCAACTCGTGAGCTCGGCCAGCTTGAATCATGCTCACGATTTTTCTGTAGTCTTCTTTGATAATTTCAAGGTCTTCACCCGAAATCTGAAGTCTATTGATGAGGCTGATGCGTTGCTCGGTACTTTTGACGGAGCGGTCCCGAAGATAGCTGATAAGCAGAATATCGGAGGACTTTTTCTTTAGCGAAGAATCTTCATAGTCTAGCGGAATTTCAGAGTTATTTGGAATCATAGAGAGCACCAGGCGTTCACCGGCTTTGATAACTCTCTGCTTCTTTCTGTTGTTGCCGTACTCTACTGGGGAAACTTTAAGCTCCATGCCTGCTTCTGCGAAGTCAGGAGCTGACTCTGAGTTAGCTGTATAACCGAAGTAGTGCTCTTCAAGTAGGTTGCCTAGTGCACCTTTACGATTCTTGTCTGTGTAGTTCGGAGCTGGCAAGTGCTCTGAGAGCTTGAGCGAAAGGACATCCTCGAAGGTCAGACCTCTGAGGAGCTTCGCATAATCTACAATTTGTTCAGCATCCTTGAAACCATCTTCCTTAAGTGCGCTGAGCAAGTTCGAGATTTTCTGGTTCAAATTAAAATCAACCGACATAGCATCACCCTGACATCTAGAAGTATCTTTACGAGATGGGCTTGCGCCCTTGCCCGATTACGTAGCTGTTATAACTACTTTATGAGCGTCTTGTGGACGCAACTTTGTCTATTACTAGATATACAAGTGCTGTAACGAGGAAGGACGTCATGGTAGCACCTATCGGAGACAAGAGGTGGTAGGCGAAAATCCACGCTGTCAGGGAACCCAGAGCCCAAGCTCCTACTGCAGGGTACCCAACTGCAAATCGATATGTGGTGAGGGGCAAATATTCACCACGTTTAACCAAGTAGTAGTCACATATCATGACAGCAAATACGGGCACGAAAAAAGCCCCAATGAGTAGTAAGAAGTTTGTAAAGTAGTCAAGCAAAGCTATCTGACTCGCACCCAGGATAGAAATCAAACCAATAACGGAAGCGACTACCTTATAGTTTTGTGCTTTACTCGGCAGCACGGTCATGGCTGAGTTCACCATCCCATAGACCACCATAGAATTTGTTGCCATCACAGATAGAAATACGGCAACAGCAAGAGCAGGCCCAAAAGCCTCTACAAGCGGAACAGGGTCAAAAGGCGCTTCAACACCGCGTGCAATGACTAAATAGAGGGCCAAAGTCGAACCTAAAGACATTGCAAGAATTGTTGATGTACAGTAACCGATGAAGCTACCCGCAGATGTCTTAGCCGTATGAGAACCGAATCTGTTGAAATCTGCTGAAAGTACCGTCCAGGAAATAGCTGTTGCAAAGACTGCATCGAATGCTAGGCGGGAAGTGTAAGGATCTTCAGTTGCTGAGGTCGAAAGAAATGAGCTTAGAGGAACCTCTTTGAAGCATAGCCACAGAACATAGCCCATGCACGCGAGAATCAGCACAGCAAAAACAGGTTCTACTTTGGCAATAGCGCTATGGCCAAACAGCGCCAGCGCAACGACTACTGCTTCGCAGATTACAGACCAAAGCACCGGATTAGAGTATCCAGTCGCTCCTGCGACTAGCGCGTTTACTGTTACACCGGCAAGAATGGCTTGAACCCAGCTCCAACCCATTAGGACCACAATATTGCCCATTGCGGGAATAAGGCTACCTTTTATACCGAATGAGAACTTCGTGAGTTCCATGGTGGCATACCCAGTTCTTGTTCCTATGCTGCCTACGGTAACTAGAACTAGTGCGCCTAGAAGGGTTCCTAGCGTAATCACAAGAAGTGCTGTCCCGTAGGTTAGAGAAGGCACAAATAAGGTGCCTGTAAGCATCGTTGTGACCACGAGATTTGCTGCTAGCCAAATACCCATGATGCGAGGCGCTGATGAAGTCTTTGCCCCAGACTGTAGAAGGCTCTTATCGAGTATGGGCTGAGGCTTGGTGAACTGGGTTGACATAACATCAATGGTAAGTGTTCTGGGCAACAGAATGAAGTCGATTAGTCTTTTTACGTGTTCTAACATTGTGCTGAGAGAACCTAGCTATACAGATTGCGTTATGGAGTGGCTTTATGACGTGCAGGGGCGTTGAAGTGAAACAGGCTTACAGCGAAGCTGCTGGTTCGATGGAGTGAGCGGGTGTGAGCATGCGAGCACATAAGAGTGAACGGAATCCGCCGCAAGGCGGGGCGTGAATCGCTGGTGATGAGCACCGAGATTCCGAGCGCGCGAGGAAAATAAATCTCGGTGCGAATCTGGCAAGCTTGCGAGCCAGCTAGCGAACCGGGTTAGAGGGTCGGCAGCGAGCGTAAGCCTGTTTCACCTCTTTCACTCCTCTGCTCCCGCTAGCACCGCCCGGTACAAACCTCCACGAACCCTTTGGCAGGGAGCCGGGGTGCGGCGTCCACCCGCTAAACTAGACCCCATGCGCTATACCTACCTCGGCCCTGCCGGAACCTTCACCGAAGCTGCCCTGCTCACCGTCCCCGGTGCCCCCGACGCCGAGCGCATCCCCGCGACCTCCGTACCCGCAGCCCTCGAGGCCCTGCGTGACGGCAGCGCCGATGCCGCCATGGTGCCTATCGAAAACTCCGTTGAAGGTGGCGTCACCGCAACCCTGGATGCTATTGCCTCGCTCGATGGGTCCCTGCGTATCGTCCGAGAAGTGCTGGTGCCCATCACCTTCGTGCTGGTTGCCCGCCCCGGCACCACCTTAGAGAGCATCACAACTATCTCAACCCACACCCATGCCTGGGCGCAGGTGCGCTCCTGGGTGGCTGAGAACAAGCCCAGCGTGAATTACCTGCCGGGCTCGTCCACTGCGGGCGCTGCCCTGGGGCTGCTGAATGAGAACCCCGGCTACGAGGCCGCCGTTTGCTCGCCCGCTGTGGCGCAGGCCCACCCCGAGCTGCAGGTGCTGGCCCACAGTATCGGTGATAACAAGAACGCCGTCACCCGCTTTGTGCTCGTGGCCCGCGACGCCGAACCCCCCGCACCCACCGGCGCAGACAAAACCACCCTGGTCATCCCACTGCCCCAGGACCGCCCCGGCGCCCTGCTCGATCTGCTCGAACAGTTCTCAACCCGGGGAATCAACCTCTCCCGCATTGAGTCCCGGCCCACCGGCGAATTTCTGGGCTCGTATTTCTTCTCCATCGACATTGACGGCCACCTCTACGACGCCCGCGTGCGCGATGCCCTGCGCGGCATCCACCGGGTCTCACCCGGGGTGCTCTACCTGGGCTCCTACCCGCGGGCCGACAAGCGCCTAGCCGCGGTAGACCCCATGCACGATGAGGCATCTTTCAACGCCGCCCGTGACTGGGTTGAAACCCTCTTCCCGGGCGGACGGCCCGAGGCTCTCAAACACAATATCTAGAGCCTCAAGAATCTCTGCCACCAGCGGCGCTGCTGCGCCACTAGTTCTTCTCTGGCGTTGACGAAATCGCTGACAGAGCGAATCTGCATGTCATCGGGGTACACCTGCACATTGACGGCGGCGGGGAGCACCTGGGCGTGGAAGTCGCTGGCCTCACCGAGCACGTCCCCGTCCACCTCAACGGGTAGGCGGGTGTTGGGGAAGTAGACGCGGACGTCCGTGCCTACAAAATGCTCGACCACCGGGTAGCGCACGCGGGTGGGGCGTAGGATGAACTGCGCTGCCATACGCACCCAGCTGCCCACATTGCGCGGGGTCAGCACAATCACTTCAAGCTGCCCGTCAGAGAGCTGGGCCGTCTGAGCCAGGCTCACCCCGCCCTGAATCTTGCCGGTGTTAGCGACCAGTACAGACCGAATCTTGCGGCGAATGGGTGCACCGTTATTTACGGTGATGACCGCTGGTCGGCGGCGGGTCAACATGTGCCGGGTGCTGGCTTCAACGTAGGCTAGCCAGCCGATGCGGGCCTTGAGGTCTTCGCGGGTGTCGGTCATGATTTGGGCGTCAAAGCCTGCCCCGCCCATGACCACAAAATTGACCGGGGGCAGCTCTTTTTCACCCCGCATCTCCATGCGAATCATGTCGATAGCGTGGCTTCGCCCGTGCAGGGCGATATTGATGCAGGCGTGCAGGTTCTTCACGTCCATATCGAGGTTGCGGGCCAGCAGGTTGCCCGTGCCCAGGGGGACGATGCCCAGGGTGGCTGCGGTACCTGCCAGGCCGTCCGCCACGGCGCGCACGGTGCCGTCACCGCCCACAGCCAGCACAATCTCAGCCCCGTCCGCCACAGCCTGCCGGGCCATACCAAAGCCGGGGTCATCCGCTGCGGTCTCGTAGAACCTTGCCTTGGGCCAGTTAGCCATGCCCAGCTCGGCGGTAATAATACGAATCACCGAATCAGCCCTGTCTTTAGTGGGGTTATAGACCACCGCCACCTGCCGCGACTCGCCCGGCTCCAACATGCGGTGGAGGGGCCGGTAAGCGGGAAAAAGATCAGGGCGCTCCCGCCTGCCCTTGCGCACAGACAGTGCCACCCCGCCCAGGGCAAGGGCAGAGGCAGCAGCAAGAGAAACACCGAGAGTCGAACGCGAAACCATATCACCAGCATACTGAATAAACGGGTTCCCCGCTGACCGCAGCTCACCAATACCTGCCCCCGTGCAAACCCAGCGGGCACACCCCGCCGCTCCCAGCGTCCGCGCGCCTGTCATCGCGGCGACAACTACGGTAAATTTAGAGGCATGATTGACATTAACCTCCTGCGTGAAAACCCCGACGCCTTCCGCGCCTCCCAGCGCGCTCGTGGCGCTGACGAAACCGTCATCGACCAGATTCTCGAAGCGGACGCCACCCGCCGCGCCTCCATCAACGAGTTCGAGAAGCTGCGCGCCGAACAGAACGTCTTCTCCAAGAAGATCGGCAAGGCCGCCAAGGAAGAAAAGCAGGCCCTGCTCGCTGAGGTTAAGGAACTCTCTCAGAAGGTCTCAGAAGCCAAGGCTGCCGCCGACGCCGCTGCCGCCCGCCAGGAAGAACTGGTCGCCGGCGTAGGCAACCTGATTATTGACGGCATTCCCGCCGGCGGCGAGGACGACTACGTGGTCGTCAAGCAGGTAGGCGAACCCCGTAACTTCGAAGCAGACGGCTTTGAACCCCGCGACCACCTGGAAATCGGTGAACTGGTTGATGGCATCGACATGGTGCGCGGCGCCAAGGTCTCAGGCTCCCGCTTCTACTTCCTCAAGGGCCACGTAGCCCGCCTGGAGCAGGCCCTCATGTGGATGGCCCTCGACCAGGCCACCGCCAACGGCTTCACCATGCTCACCACCCCCACCCTGGTGCGCCCCGAAACCATGAACGGCACCGGCTTCAACGTCGAACACGACGACGAAATCTACCGCCTTGAGCGTGATGACCTCTACCTGGTCGGCACCTCCGAGGTCGCTATCGCTGGCTACCACGCCGACGAAATCATCGACTTCGAGAAGGGCCCCAAGAAGTACCTGGGCTGGTCCTCCTGCTACCGCCGCGAAGCCGGCTCCGCAGGTAAGGATACCCGCGGCATCATCCGCGTGCACCAGTTCAACAAGGCCGAAATGTTTGTCTACTGCCCCGTCGAGCAGGCAGAAGAGATGCACGCCAAGATGCTGGCCTGGGAAGAAGAGATGCTGGCCAAGTGCGAGCTCTCCTACCGTGTGATCGACACCGCCGCGGGTGACCTGGGCTCGTCCGCTGCCCGCAAGTTCGACTGCGAAGCCTGGGTACCTACCCAGGGCGCCTTCCGCGAACTGACCTCAACCTCCAACTGCACCACCTACCAGGCCCGCCGCCTGAACGTGCGTGAGCGCATGCCCGACACCGTCACCGCAGACGGCAAGACCAAGAAGGGCGGCACCCGCACCGTCGCTACCCTCAACGGAACCCTGGCGACCACCCGCTGGCTGGTTGCAATCCTGGAAACCCACCAGCAGGCAGACGGCTCCGTGCGTATTCCCGAGGCCCTGCGCCCCTACATGGGCGGCCTTGAGGTTATCCCCACCGTCGCTCAGTAGCTTATTTTTGGTTCCCCACGAGATACTGTTTGTACTTGTCAAGCAGGGTTTCGTGGGGAATTTTTGTGTTAACGAACGGGAGGCTTAGACCGCACCTCTTGAAAAGTTCGTCTAGGCGAACTTATGATGGTTGCACACACCAGACCATGAACAGGGCTTCACCGACTACAACGGCGTAAGTCAGAAGAACGCGCACCTCCAACGAAGGAACAACGCACCCATGAACAAGGCAACCCGCACCCCCCACACCCGCCGCCTCAGCCACCGCATGCTCGCTGCCAGCGGGGCACTCGCCCTGGGCGTCCTCACCGCCTGCACCCCAGGCGACGGCAGCGACACTACAGCGCAAAACGATACCCCCACCGTCATCGCCACCTTCACCGTGCTGGCAGATATGGCCCAGAATGTGGGCGGCGAATACATCACCGTAGAATCCCTCACCAAACCCGGCGCCGAAATACATGACTACGACCCTACCCCGTCCGACGTGAAAAAGGGGGCGGACGCAGACCTTATCCTCGCTAATGGACTAGGCCTGGAAGCATGGTTTGAACAGTTCTTACAGGACACCGACGCCCAGAGCGTGACCGTATCCGAGGGCGTACAGACCATCAACATCGCTGAAGCAGAATCCGCCGGTAAGCCCAACCCGCATGCCTGGATGAGTCCGCTAGCAGCGCAGACTTACGTCGATAACATCGCAGACGCCTTCGCGGAGCTAGACCCTGACAACGCGGACGCCTTCCGAGCCAACGCCGAGACCTACAAGAAGCAGCTACAAGCCGTCCACGAGGAGCTAGTGGCAGGTCTTTCCACCGTACCTGAAGGCAAGCGGGCCCTGGTGACTTGCGAAGGAGCCTTCTCCTACCTAGCAGCAGACGCCGGGCTCACCGAAAAGTACCTGTGGGCGGTGAACTCAGACGGCGAGCCGAGCGCCTCCCGGGTAGCTGAGGTGGCTGTTTTTGTAGAGGACAACAAGGTTCCTGCCGTGTTCTGCGAGTCCACAGTGTCGTCTAAGACTATGGAACAGGTAGCTCAAGAATCAGGCTCAACCTATGCAGGTGCGCTCTACGTCGATTCGCTCTCTGAAGAAGGCGGAGACGTGCCCACCTACCTGGACCTGATTCGCCATGACGCAGAAACCATTGCAGAGGCGCTCAGCAAGTAGCCCCGGCACATAACAAAACCTGGTAGATTCCCGCCCACTGACTTGCGGCTGCCGGCGCAGGACGCGGCCCCACCCAGGAGACCCGCAACCTGCCTTCCGGCGCCGCGTCCATAACTTCACAAGAAACTGAGCAGCGTTAGAGTACAAGAATGAGCCTTTTAGATATCCGAGATGTAACGGTTACCTACGGCGACGTGCACGCTCTTCGGGGGGCGCACCTGGCAGTAGACGCCGGGAGCGTGTGTGGCTTGGTAGGCATGAACGGGTCGGGTAAGTCCACACTTTTTAAGGCGATTATGGGCGTTGCTCCCGCCAGCGGGTCGGTCATGATTGACGGTATGACCCCGAAAGCAGCGCGGAAAGCTGGCGTGGTGAGCTATGTGCCCCAACGGGAGGAGATCGATTTCTCGTTCCCCGTATCTGTCCGTGACGTGGTAGCACAAGGACGGTACGGGCGGCTGGGCTTCGCCCGACGGCTCCGGTCCGAAGACCACGCCGCTGTGGACAAAGCCCTGGAAAGGGTAGAACTCACCGACCTGGCCCACCGGCAAATTGGCAACCTCTCAGGCGGCCAGCGCAAACGGGCTTTTGTGGCACGCGGACTGGCACAAGGAGCTAAACTCCTGCTACTCGATGAGCCCTTCGCAGGGGTCGACAAACGGAGCGAAACCATGCTGGTAACCCTCCTGCGGGAACTACGGGACGCCGGGGCAGGGATCCTGATCTCAACCCACGACCTAGCCAACCTAGCAGACCTAGCAGACACCGCCGTCCTGCTTCGCAACCAAGTGCTGATGGCAGGGGACCCCACCACTGTGCTCGCCCCCGATAACCTGGTGCGGGCCTTCGGCATGAACCCACTGACCCCAACCCAGGAGGGCAACCGTGCTTGACGTACTCCTAGAACCGCTGACCTATGGCTTTATGCAACGCGGATTCCTGGTGACAGTGATTGCCGCCCTCGTCTGCGCCCTGCTGTCCTGCTGGCTGGTGCTCATGGGCTGGTCGCTCATGGGCGACGCTATCTCTCACGCAGTCCTGCCCGGGGTGGTGCTCGCCTACATGGTGGGTGCGCCCTTCGCCGTGGGGGCGGTGATCGCCGGTTTGCTTGCAGTTGCCCTCATCGGGGCGGTGCGTGGTAGCGGGCGTATCAGGGAGGACGCCGCCATCGGCATCGTTTTTACGGTGATGTTCGCGCTGGGGCTGGTACTGATTTCCGTGACGCCCTCCCAGACGGACCTGCACAGCATACTCTTTGGCAACGTGCTAGGGGTGTCCTGGGCTGAAGTCGCCCAAATCGCGGTGTTGGCGGTACTGGTAGTCACCGTACTCATGATCAAACGCCGCGACCTGGTGCTCTACGCCTTCGACCCCGGCTACACCCACGCCATTGGTCTGAGCCCGCGGCTGCTGGCAGGGATCCTACTGGTGGCGCTCGCCCTGACCTCGGTACTCGCCTTGCAGATTGTGGGCGTAGTGCTGGTTGTCGCCATGCTGGTAATTCCCGGCTCCACAGCGCGTCTGCTCACCGACAGATTCAGCACCATGCTGGCGATCTCTGCCGGTGTGTCCCTAGCCGGTGCCCTGGTGGGGCTCTACGCCAGCTACCATCTAGACGTCTCCGCCGGTGGCGCGGTAGTAATCGCCTTAGGCACCTTCTTCGGCGCAGCCTACCTATGTGCCCCGCGCCATGGCCTGCTGGCTCGACGTCAGGCAACCACACAGGCGTCCAAGAGCTAGGCGTCCAGGGACGAGGGAAGAGCTAACCTGCGCCTCCTCACAAGGCGGGCAGGCCACGACGAGACCGCCCTGCGCTCCTGGCTTCTACAGGTAAGAGACATACACGGAGGCAGCCGCACCCGTATCGAGAGAGAGCTCAGAATCATTAGGCAGAACCAGATTCACGGCGGAACCCTGCCCCGCCTCTGCACTGTTAACAGCGGTAACTTCCAAGCGCGTACCCGGGGCAATGCCATGCCCCGCAAAGAACCGCAAAAGCTGGGGGTTGTCGTCCGAAATACGCTCTACCAGCACCCTGTCCTTCGGCGAACAATCAAGAAGGGTATGCGGGGCAATGGACTCTACCTCACCCGTGGGGGAGGGGATCGGGTCGCCGTGCGGATCGCGGGTTGGGTGCCCCAACAAGGCGTCAATCCGTTCAATCATTAAATCCGAGACGGCGTGTTCCAACACCTCCGCCTCATCGTGTACCTGATCCCAGGTGTAGCCCAGCGTCTTCACCAGAAAAGTCTCAACCAGGCGGTGGCGGCGCACCATCGACACCGCATATTCCCGTCCCTGCTCTGTCAGCTCAATTGTCCCGTACCGCTGGTGCTCCACCAGCCCGGCGGCAGCAAGCCGCTTCACCGCGTCCGATACCGACGACGGACGCAACCCTGCCCTCGCCGCAATGACAGAGGTAGATGCCGGCTCGGTACCGTGCTCGGTAATGCCCCAAATAATTTTGAGGTAGTTCTGGGTACTGTTAGACAGCTTGGCAAGAGACATACATACAAGTTTAACCCCCACTTCTGTACTTGCTCGATTCGGTAGATTCGCGAACTGCGGGGTTTCTTTCGAACTGCGGATATTCTTACCGCATCTCGAAAGAAACCATGCAGTTCACCCTACGGACGCCCCCGCTGGGCGACCCTTCACGCAGCGCTCACCTTGCCTTAACCCGGCTTTTGTATAGTCTGGTCTAGACGAGAAGAAAAGAGATACTGATGATTTCAGAGATCAAAGACATGCAAACCCTACCGTTGCGCCGCTCTGCCTGGCAGAAAGAAGAGGGCGCCAAGTACCTGGTTGCTATCGACGTTGATGGCACCCTGGTCAACCACGATGGCGCGATGAGCGAGGCCGTCAAAAAGGCCGCGCAGGAGGTCGTGGACGCGGGCCACCACGTGGTGATTTCCACCGGACGCTCCCTGGGCGCCACCCTGCCCATCGTTGAGATGATTGGGCTGACGCGCGGCTACGCGGTGAGTTCTAACGGGGCGGTTACCCTCAGCATTGACCCTTCCCTGGAAGCTGGCTACCGCATTATCGACAAGGTCAGCTTCGACCCCTCCAACGCCATTACCCTGTTCAAGGCCAAGCTGCCGCACGCGTCCTTGGCCCTGGAAGCACCCGACGGAACGGTCTATGCCACCGATAACTTTGAGGACTGGTCCTTTGGCGTCAACACCGTGAAGACTACCCGCACCGAGATGGCTGCGATGAAGTCGGCCGTGCGCGTGGTGGTCTGCTCACCCACAGACACCCCCGATGATTTCAAGCGAGCTATCTACGATTCGGGCCTGCACGGGGTGAACTACGCGGTGGGCTGGAGCGCCTGGCTCGATGTGGCTGCGCACGGGGTTTCGAAGGCGACCGCCCTGGAACAGATCCGCCGCAAGCTGCGCGTGGACCCCCGCCACACCATCGCCATTGGCGACGGTCTCAACGATAAGGAAATGATTCACTGGGCTGCCCGCGGCGTTGCCATGGGCCAGGCCCTGCCCGAGGTGGCGGAGCTGGCTACGGACGTCACTGGCTCAGTCTACGAGGACGGTACGGTACCGATCCTGCGGGACCTGCTCTAAGTAAGGCAGAGCGGCACCGGCTGGCCCGTCATACCCGTTGAAATAATGCGCTCATCTCTGGTGCTGCTTGCCTTGCTTGCTATGGTGGTCTTATACCTGCCCCCGCAGAGAAAGGCCCACAGTGAGCAACTCCCTGCCCGCCACCGGCGTCCTGCTCTATGACCCCGACTGCGGTATCTGCCAAAAAGCCGCCCGAGTACTCACCCACCTGGGCCTAGGTGCCCGGGTGCAGGCCGGGCACTACGACCGCCTACAAGAGTACGGCGTCGACCTCGAACGCTTCATGCGCCAAATCCCCTTTATCACCCCCACCGGGCAGGTGGCCTACGGGGCGCTCGCCATCGCCCTAGCCCTCGCAACCAGCCGGTACGCGCCTGTGCGGGTGGCGGCGTCCGCCCTGAAGAACCCCCTGCTGCGCCCGCTGGCTGAGAGAGTCTACCTGCGAATCTCCACTAACCGCTCCACCGCCTGCCAGCTCAAGCCCTCAAGCAGCTCGGCGATGAGCTCGCGAGAAGCCAGCTCCTCATGCCAGTAGGACCGCACCAGGGTCTTACTCACCGCCTGGGAGGTAATCCCCAGAGCCTGGGCTACCGCCTTTTGCTGCCCGCGCACACCGGGCACTAGCAGGTCAATCACCCGCCACTCGGCTTCGGTACGGGCGGACGCCACCCGGTAGAGCAGACGCAACAGGCCGGTTACCTGGTCGGCCCGGACGCCCTGCCCTTCAGCGTGCACACAGATACCGCGCGGTGGGGCACCGGTCTGGGCCTGCTCCACCGCCGACCGGGACAGGCTCAAGGCAGAGCCCGAACACTCCGGGGTAGAAACCGCCCCCAGGGCCGCCGCGAAGCGCGGCCGCACCAGCTCACCGGCGCCGATGCCCACCCAAAACCGGGCAAACCGGGCCCCGAGCAGGGCGGCAGCCAGGGCGTCCTGGGCATTATCGAACGCCCCCTGTACCTCATCGGGGTAGGTGCGGGTAAAAGTAACGGCAGGGGTCAGCTGCTCGAGACGGTTCTCCAGGTCGGCGAGGTGGTCCTGAACCGAACCCTGGGACGAGCGGGCAATGAAGGTCAGTACAAACATGCTTCTCAGTATGCCCTAGAGTCACCGGGCAGAAAACTAACCCTCACCCCAGAGCAGGGTTTCGGCGTCCACCCCGGCAAGGAAGAGCTGCTCCTGGAGCGGCTGGGCGCACTCAATCGGCAGCCGGACGCTACTGCAGGTCAGGTCATAGCCCAGATAGGCGGTGGCAGAATCGAAGCCTGATAAGTCACGCCCCAACTCCCGGCACAGGTGCACCACCTGTTTGAGGTCGGGTGCCGACCCAAAGACCCAGAAATAATCGGGGCTGGTGAGCTGGAACAGCCCCAGGGGCGCACCCGCACCCGACTGATCCCGCACCCGCACCCAGCCCCCTGCCGGGTCTAGGTCGCCGGGGCCATCCTGCGGGGCTAGAGGGTCAAGCGTCCAGGCCCGGGTGCGCTCTAGCCAGTCGGGCAGCTGGGGCATATAGAGGGTGTCGCCCTCCCCGCCCCAGGGCGTAGCGTCAAAGCTGTGGGCATACATAGCCGACCAGAACTCGCTACTGCTACACGAAACCCCCACGCTGTTGAGTTGGGCCGGGTCGCTCGGCGCCGCAAACTGGCCGTGCTCGGCCTCTTCGGGGCTGGGCGCTGCCAAATCAGCCAGGTAGGCCTGGTCCCAGTAGGTGGGCCTGGTTGCGTACCCCTGCTCGCGAAGACGCTCGTCGATACGCTGCAAGTAGCGGGGCTCACCCAGGGCCACGGTCTGCCCATCAAAGTGAAAGAGATAGGGAGAGCGCTTACGGTGGGTGGGGGAGAGGGGCATGCTAACTCCTAACGGTGGGGGTATCGGGGCGGACGCCCGCCTCCCCCTCATCGGGGAAGGGAAGGGCTGCCCGTTCAAGGCGGATAAAGGCACCCAGCAGGGCTAGGGCCTCGGGGCTGGTGGGCAGAAAGTCGGTAAACCGGGTTGAGCACACCACCACCGCCGCCCACATGCCGCGGGACAGGGCAACATTCAACCGGTTGGGCGAGAGCAGAAAGTCGGTCCCACGGGGGCTATCACCGGCACTCGAAGCAGCCATCGACACCAGCACCACCGGGGCCTCCTGCCCCTGGAACTTATCAACCGTACCGACGCGCACACCCCCGCCGTCGGCGTCCGCTAGCCCTGCCTCCAGCAGGGCCGCCCGAATCGTATCAACCTGGGCGTTATAGGCTGCCACCACAATAATGTCCGAGGGCGCCAGGGGCGCTGCCTGCTCGGGGGCAGCCAGGTGGGGAGTCCACAGATGCCCCAGGAAGCCGCGGGCCAAAGCCACAATCTCATCAGCTTCTTCTACCGAAGCCGTTGAGTTACCCCGGTGGTCTATCGTGCGCAGGTAGACCCCGGGCTCCCACCCCTCCAGGTGCCTCTCGGTGCCCGAAGGAGCGGACGCCAGCCGCCCCTCATACGATAGGTCCGAGACCGGGGCACACAGGGCAGGGTGCATACGCCAGGTGACATCGAGAAAATAGCCAAACTCTTCAGGCAGCACCGTACGGCCCGCTGAAAGCCAGCCCAGGGCAGACTCGTCCACCGGGTAGGGGTGGGTGCCCTGCGTGACCTGGGGCAGCTGGGCGGGGTCGCCCAGAAGCAGCAGGTTCTTGGCCGAACGGGCCACCGCCAGTGTATTGGCTAAAGAATACTGGCCTGCCTCGTCAATCACCAGAAGATCAAGCCCCTCAAACCGGAACTTACGGTCAGAAGCAAAATCCCAGGCCGTGCCGCCAAAAATACGGCCACCGGGTTCATCCATAAACCTGGAAATATCGGGGTTGCGAACCTCGCGCCAGGGGAAATTCGGGGTCTGGCTCTTGCCCGCCCCCTTAGCAATCTGGTCAGGGTCTACTCGGCCATTACTGATGCAGCCCAGCAGCATGTTCTCAACCACCGCATGGGACTGGGCCACAATACCCACCTTCCAGCCCGCAGTCACAAGATGGCCAATCACATGAGAACCCACGAAGGTCTTCCCCGACCCCGGAGGGCCCTGCACCGCCACATACGACCGATCGAGCTGGCTCACCGCCTGATAAATAGCCTGCACCGTTGCGAGAGAACCGTGTGTCTCTACATAATCCTGCGGACGCGGCAAAACACCGCCCCCAATTAGTCTCGGCGGAACCCGACGAATCACATCGGTCCCAGCCGACGCCGGTAACTCAGGTAGCACCCGGGCGGTACGCGCCGCCAACTCAAGTAGAGCCTGCTCCTGGGCCTGCGTCGGAATAGGCTGCCCGGGAGTTAGCGCCATCGGTAGATGTGAGTAGGTTTCAGCTGGCTCACCGTCTGAGGCCTTCAAACTTTCCCGCACCGTAATCCGCACCAGGTTAGGCTGACCCGCCTCATGCTCCGGAATCTCCTCCAGCTCCACAATCTCGGTATTAAAGGCACCGGCCCGCTCGGCCTCCACCGGCAGTACCCCCTCATGAAGAGCTGCATAGGTTAAAGCCTGCTGCCGCGCCTCCCGCTCCAAAAAGGGTGGAAAAGGGCGCGCATACATGGCAAAGAGGTTGCTATCGCCCACCTTCACCGACGAACCGGGAGCAACCCTCGCCACCCCGCTCAGCAAACGCACAGTGGAACGAGCTCGCTCCGGACGATGCCAATCGGCAACCACCTGCAAGCGACCCAGCAAAACCACATCACGGACGTCCTCCCAATCCTCACGGGGAGCTGTCAGTCGATTGAAATGATCCCACCAGAACTGACGGCGCTCGCGACGATGGTAGCCCGTAGCCGTAGCCACCATAGCAACAGCCTGCTTCTGCGGCTCCAAGTCGCTACCGGCGTCCAGAGCCTCAACAAACTGGCGTAGAACCCGCTCAGTATCCGTCTCGTCTTCAGCCCTACCCGCCTGCACCAGCAGCTCGTTCAGGTCAGCCAGGGGTGCGGGCTGCACCAGCTCATCGTCGACCGACCGGCCAGCCAACCCCAGCAACCATGCGCGCAACTGAGACAGAGATAGACCCGTGCGATACAAACTACGGGTGAGGGTAGCACGCATAGCTTCGGCCTGCTCAGCACGCCCTTCCTTCTCTGCCTCCACCACATCAGCAAAGGCCGTCACCGGAATATCAGGGTCAGGCCCAAGCCCCTGGGCGTAGAGGGGCTCAATAGCGGTCAGCGCCCGGGTGCCCTCGCTCAAACGCATCGACCGGCGGAGCACCTCAGAAAGGTCAATAAAAACACCCTCCCGCTGCAAATCGGTAAGAAAAGCTTCGCCAACCCCGTGCGCCGACGCCAACTGCTGAAGGGCCGCCATAACAGGGGCCCCAAAATAATAGACCCGTAAACCGGGGTTCAGGTGGCGCTGATGATGCAGCATACCCAGAAAATCAGTTAAAAGCCGACCCTCCGTAGCCCTGCTAGAGGCCCAGAACTGACTCAAGAGGGGCTCCTCGCCAGGCTGATCAGCCAGGTGTACAGCACCTAGGAGATAGGTTATACCCCAGGCAAGGGAAGGGTGAGCAGCCTTCCCATCGCGCCAGAGCGGGTCAGACCGAAGACTCATAAAGAGGTCCCCCGCGCTCGCCCGCGGGAGCATACGTAAGGAGTGTCGGGGTAGGAGCTTGTAAGAGACAGTATGTTCCTGCCCCTCTCTCTCAACTACCACTGCCCCGTCTGGCTCCGATACGCCGGTCTGTAGGGCAGCCTGCTCTGCGTAGCGGCGCACCAGAGCCGGAAGCTGAGGCTGACCTGCCAGGGCCGCCAGTTCGTCAATACTCTGAACACCACAGCGGTCGTAGATAGTCTGACGTGACTTCGCCGTCATGCCCGAAGTCAGGAGCATATCCTGGTGTTCTCGCACCATCACCTGGCAAGTATCACAACGCCCGCACCGGGTAACCTCTGGGCTACCGGCTTCTGCAAACCAGCTGACCGGGGTAGCTCCCGGTGCCCGATGGGCGGCGAGGAGCTCTATAAGACGCTGCCGCTTCTGCTCGAATACCGGTGTAAGGGTAGCAAGCTCATGTAGAGACTCCACATTATTGCCCAGAATGAGCGAGACATAGGGGTCGCAGGGGATCCCCTCTCTCTGGAGCTGGTCGGCATAGGCAGCGACCTGAAGGAGAGCCGGGACCCGAGCCGTACGCGCCAGTTTAGTATCAACTACCCGATAGCTCCCGTCGGGCTGCTTTACAAGGAAGTCGGCACGCCCGTGAAAGGAACCGTCAAGGAAGCTGGCCTGGAAGACAACATCTGCGCCTGCCCTCAGCACTTCGAGAGTTTCTTCCCGTTTTTCTTCGAGAGCCTGCCGAGTGTAGGAACGTGGGGGCTCAACCTGATACACCCCCCGGCCCGAGGCTGGGTCCCAGCTACCGTAGGTCTGGAGAAAGTCATCGAGGACGCGCTGTTCGTGGGCTTCACCCAGGGCCGCAGCTCTGCGAAGCTGGGGGTCTTCAATGCGTTCGAGGCGGGATACCCTACCCAGAGCCTGGTCAAGGGTGTAGAGGGTAGCGAACTGGCACTGGGCCGAGGTGACAAGGTCAGTAGCTGAATAGATTAGAGACTGACCGAGAGGTTCGAGGTTCGTAGCCGGTAACGAGGGGGCAGAATCTGCATCGATGAAGAACATGGGGCTCCTTGGGGTTCGCTGTCTTCAAGGCTAGCAAGGAGGGCTGACATTTTAGGGGCTGAGTAGGTGATGCAGTGATAACCATAAGTGGTTCGGACCAATAAAAGAATTTAGAACATATATTCTAAAAATTACCCATCGATATAGAACAAAAACTTTGAAGATGTAACCTGTATCATATGTGCAAATTCCCTTTTGTCGCACAGGTGTGGCAGGCGGGCTTCGGTCCTTGTGGGGTGCAGGCGGGCTGTATGTAAGTACGGTAGTGCCTAATAGGGATTGGTGTGCGGGTGTTTCAAGGGTGGTTGTCTAAATTTTTTAGCCTTGTCACCCCCTTGTTTTGCTGGGCTGTCTGCAGGGCCACCAACACTCCTAAGCTGGGTGAATTTTTGTTGAAATTAACTTTGGTGAGATGGCTGTGGTGGCGGTGGGAAGCGGGGGCTGAGGCGCTGGAATGCTGGAAGTAAGTAATCTTTATAATTCTCAGCCTGTGTTCAGACCTGAATTAAATCCCAAAAAAGTGTCACAAAATGGTCAAAAATAGGTCACGATTCTATAAAGTTGTTTTCAGCAAAATCCTCCTTTGCTCATTACCACCAGAAAAACAGGAGCCCATATGAAGAGCTTTCTTGAAACCGCACGAGCTGTTCAGCCGACTCGCCGCCAGGCGGCCGTCCTTGCCCTCACCGGCCTAGCTGCTACCACCGCAATCACCGCAGCAACTGCCGCCGCATCAGACATTCGCACCGTCACTGCCGCCCAGCGCGCTGCCGACCAGCAGACCCTGCTCAACCTCATCAATGCCTACCGCGCCCAGAACGGCTTGGGTGCAGTCAAGCACTCAGCTACCGTGGCCTCTGTGATGGAGGGCGAAGCTATCCGCCAGTTCAAGGCCGGTGCATACTCCCACGGCACTGAATTCCTTTACAACTCCAAGGTGCAGGGCTACAGCTTCGTACGCGAAGTCATTGCTCTTTCCTACAACGACGACCTCAACCAGCTCCTCAACTTCTGGAAGAGCTCAGCTCCCCACCGTGCTGCCATCCTGGCTCCCCAGGCCAACGTCATCGGCATCGGCTTCTGCTACGGCCACGGCACTTCTCTGCCTTGGCGCGTCCTGGGCAACGTTGGTATCTACCGTTACGAAGCAGGTAAGGGCCCCAACGACTACGTCTCTACCATCACCTTCTCCAATGGGCCCTCTGAAGTAAGCACCTACGCACTGAACGACAAGCTGGCCGATCACTACAACGCAAACGGTGGCGTGGCGACCTTCGGTCTACCTGCTGGCAACTCTTTTACCTCTGTTAACGGTGGCATCATTCAGAACTTCACTCAGGGCCGCACTATCTACTGGACTGCTGCAACTGGCGCTCAGAACGTTTACTGGGGAGGCGCCATCGGTAGCCGTTACGCAGGCCAAAACTACGAAAATGGGGGCTGGGGCTACCCCGCAAACTCAGAGTATGAGTTTATTGGTAGCATGCGTCAGGACTTCATCAAGAACGGTTCTATCACCTCGGTCTATTGGACCCCCTCTACCGGTGCCCGTGCCATTATTGAAACTGGAGCTATCTCTGCCCACTGGTATGCCCTGGGTGGCCCCGCAGCTATCGGCTTCCCCGTAACCGATGAGGTGCGCTGGATTGATGGCGTCACCCGTGTGACCTTCTCTAGCGGTACCACCATCAACTGGACTGAAGCCCGCGGTACCTGGGTAAGCTAACTACCATCTTCTAGGCGCAGACACCTAGACGCCGACATGAACGGCGGCCCCACATCTGTGGGGCCGCCGTCTTTATATCTGCCTATATCTACCGGTTGCTGAGGGTTGCTGCGAACCGGTCAACGGTGTTTTTGGCGGCATCGGTGTCTTCTAGGTCGTTCATGATAACCGAGAAAACCAATACCCGCCCTGATTCTGTGACGGTGTAGCCGGTGAGAGCCAGCACGGAGTTGAGGGTGCCGGTCTTAGCGTGGACGACCCCGCGCCCGCTTGTTTCGTCAGCGTCGTTGAAGCGGGTGGCGAGGCCCAGGGTTCCGCTGTAGCCGGCTACTGGCAGGCCCTGCAGGGTGAGGCGTTCGGTCGTGCTTCCCTTGACCGCGCGCAGGGCAATGCTGGTGAGCAGTTCGTTGCTGACCTTGTTGTTCATAGAAAGGCCGCTGAGGTCAACCTGGGTGTAATTGGTGGGTAGACCTGCAACAGAGAGAGCTTCGCGCACGGCGGTTATTGCCCCTTGGCTAGAGCCGTCGCCGCCGGTGAGGGCAGAAAGGTTTCGGCCTAGGGTTTCAGCCAGGGAGTTGTCCGATTCCTGCATCATGAGGGCCGACTGTTCTGCGGCGGTGGCTGACTGTACGGCCGCAATCTCGCGTCCGCTGCTGGGGGTTGTAAGCTGCTCGCCCGCGGTGAAGGTGAGCCCGGCGTCCGCCCCCAACCTATTGAGGGCCTCTACCAGCGCCTGCTGCACTTCTACCGGGGCGTTGCTGGGGCGGCTACCGCTTGATGCGGTTCCGTCACCGGTGGGGGAGTAGTGGGAGTAAAAGGCGAGGGGGGTAACAGCGCTCATGAAGCCGGAGTCGATATCTTCCTGGGCCCATTCGGGGTTGAGGGTGCTGCCGGAAAAGATGGTGGTGTCCAGGTTGAGGGTGAGGGCCTTGCCGCTGATGCCCTGCTCACTAAGGCCCTCGATGGTGCGCTCTGCCAGGGTCTCGATGCCAGCGTGCCCCATCACTGCGGTGGGGTCGGAGTGCCCAGGTACCAGCAGGGTATCGCCGCCGGCAACCAGGGTAAGGGTTGAGTCGTCGTTGAGGTTGACGGACGTGGTGAAGCGGGCTTGCGGTGCGGTGGTGAGTAGGGCGTAGTCCACGAGTAGCTTCATATTGGACGCCGGGGTTCGGCTCGCCTGGGCCTCACGGGAGTAGAGGCTCTGGCCGGTTTCTGCATCAAGAACCTGGGCCGAGAAAACCCCCTGGTCTAAACCGTCAAGGACGCTATCGAGCTCTGCGCTCAGGGCATCTGAATCGAGAGCGTCGCCCGTGCCTGCCTCAGTCATTGCAATCGGCGAGGCCGTGATATCAGGGGCTACCGAGGCTTCGCGAAGGTCCTGGGACTCCTGCCAGGCCGGTACAGCCCAGGCTCCTGCCGCTGCGCATCCGGCTGCTAGCAGGGCAACAACCACCCAGGCGGTCAGGGGGCGTCGGTGAGAAGTGGCCATGAAACCTCCACAGGTTAGCTCTTGGGCGAAGGGGTTCTTCTATATAGGGTATATGCCTGATCGTGGAAGCAGAGGCATGTAATACGGGTGACACTGGCGTGCCTGCCCTGTAAAAGGGGTGCAGCCTGCCGGTTCTCGGTTAGACTGATATGCCGAACCACTCGCGCGCAGCGCGGGTCAAACACACCACTCAACCAGGAGGTTCCCCTTGGAACTCGACGTCACGATTGAAATTAACCGCGGCTCACGCGTCAAGTACGAAATTGACCACGAAACCGGTCGCCTGCGTCTGGACCGCGTACTGTTCACCTCTATGCAGTACCCCACCGCCTACGGCTACTTTGAGGACACCCTGGGCGAAGATGGCGACCCGCTCGATGCCATGGTTATTCTCGATGTTGATGTTGTTCCCGGTGTGCTGGTTGAAGCCCGCCCCATCGGTGTTTTCCGTATGACCGACGAAGCTGGCGGCGACGACAAGGTTCTGTGTGTTCCCGCAGATAAGCGCTACGACCACATCCAGGAAATCGGCGATGTTGCTGACCAGCTCAAGGAAGAAATCAAGCACTTCTTCGAGCGCTACAAGGATCTGGAGCCCGGCAAGTGGGTTAAGGGCGAGGGCTGGGAAGACCGCGCTTTCGCTGAGAAGCTGGTAGCTGAGGCTCAGGAGCGTTTTGAGAAGTCGCACTACGAGTCCGCCACTGAAGCTGAAGCAGACGAGAACTAAAGACTTGGTGGGGTAGCGAAAGCTAACACTAGTGCCCCCACCGGGATAGGAGGCTGGGCCCTGCACGGGGCCCAGCCTCCGCCCCTTTAAGGGTGCGGACGCCGGTGGGCGGCTTGGGTAGGCCGGGGCGGTTAGGAGCCGGTAGAGTGGGGTGGCATGAGCTCATCTTCCTTGCCTCTGAATTTTTCTTTAGCCCATAAGATTGCCGGTGTGCTGGCTCCAGCTGGCCCGCGTGCTGAGGCCGCGACTAAGCGGCGGGCCGTTGAAGAGATACGCTATGCGGCAAGCGCCGCCGTTGACCATGTGCACGCTATTACGCAGCTGGCTGCGGCTGAGAACCTGCACGACTCTGAGCTGCTGATTGTTGATAGGGCTACCTGGGTGAAGGCTAACACCCAGTCGTTTGAGGTCATGCTGGGCCCCATTGCTGAAGAGGTACTGGGCCAGCGCTTAGCTAAACTCTCTGATGCTGAGCACGCTGTGACCGAGCTGGGCGGGGCGGCAGAAATTGGGGGCGTGCTGGCCTTCCTATCTACCCGCGTCCTGGGCCAGTACGACCCCTATGCGGCGCTGGCTGGCCACGGGGCCGCCGGGGGCCGCCTGATGATTGTGGCTCCCAACCTGATGAAGCTGGAAGAAGAGCTGAACCTTGACCCGGCGGATTTCCGCCTGTGGGTTGCCCTGCACGAGCAGACCCACCGGGTACAGTTTGCCGCTGCCCCCTGGCTGCGCGATTACCTGCTTGACCTCATGCACAGCCTGGGCCGCGAACTGGGTGAGACCACCGAAAACCTACCTGAGCGTATTGCCGCTGCCGCTACCGGCGCGGTGCGCGGTATGAGGAAGCAGGAAGCGCCCGGGGCTAGCCCTGAGGCTGCTACTAGCGGCGCTGCCCTGCTGCTCAGCGACGAGGGCAAGGACCTGCTGGACCGTATTACCGGCATCATGAGCCTGCTGGAGGGCCACGCCAATGTGGTGATGGACGCCGTTGATTCGTCCATCGTCCCGTCCGTTAAAACGATTCGCCGTCGTTTTGAGCGCCGCAGCCAGACCCAGGGCTTCTTCCCCCGCTTTATGAGCAAGCTGCTGGGCATGGACGCCAAGATGGCCCAGTACAAGAACGGCCAAAAGTTTGTGCAGGCCGTGATCAACGAAGTGGGCATGGAGCGTTTCAACCGCATTTGGCAGGCTCCCGAGAACCTACCCACCGTGGCCGAAATTCATGCCCCCTCCCGCTGGATTGAGCGGGTACTGGGCGCAGACCTAGAGGAAGAGAAGAACTAGTGCAGCAGCGCAAAACCCGTCTGAATCCCCTGGTAGGGGCTGCCCGCCGCGAGGTTGCCGGTGTGCTGGACCGGGTATTTGGGGCGGGTACGGTGGCGCCTACCGGTTCGTCAGGACGCCCGGGCGCAGGCCCAGAGGCAGGGCAGGTTCCCCTGGTGTTAGCTGCCGTTTCAGGTGGCCCCGACTCCTTGGCCTTAGCGGTTCTGCTGGCCCACTTCAACCGGCGGCAGGACGTGCGCGTGGGGGCAGTCGTGGTTGACCATCAGCTTCAGGAGGGATCAGCTCAGGTTGCCGAGCGTACCGCCCAGACCCTGCGGGAGCTGGGCCTTAGCCCGGTGCTGGTAGAAACCGTGACCGTTGAAGAGGGGAAGGAGGGGCCCGAAATGGCGGCCCGCACCGCCCGATACGGTGCTTTTGCCCGGGCGCTGGCCGCTACCGGGGCGGACGCCGTTGCCCTGGGCCACACCCTCGACGACCAGGCCGAAACCGTGCTGCTGGGCCTGGCCCGGGGCTCCGGCACCCGCTCCCTGGCGGGTATGCCCGTGGACCGCACCGAAGACCACCCCGCCGGCCCCGTACGGGTCATCCGCCCCCTGCTTACCCTGTGCCGGGCAGATATTGAAGAGATCTGCGCTGATGCGGGGCTCATCCCCTGGCAGGACCCCACCAACACCGACCAGTCGCTCATGCGCGCCCGCGTGCGCCACAGCGTCCTACCCTACCTGGAAGAACACCTGGGTGGCGGCGTAGCTCTATCCCTGGCTCGAACCGCAACCATTGCCGGTGCGGACGCCGACTACCTGGCGTCCGCTGCCCGCCAGGCCCTGGGCGAAGTGTTGGTGGACGCGGACGCCCTCGCCCCCGCAAACACCGATATTGCGGGCCTGCTCGGGGTGGAATCTAGCAGGGACATGGTCGTGCTCAACCGCGCCGCGCTTGCCGCCCTGCACCCGGCCTTACGCGCCCGCGTCCTCGCCCTTGCCTTGGAAAAAGTCGGCGGCATCGCCCCGGGCTTTGAGCGTCTTGCCGCCCTCGATGCTTTCGCTGGCGACCACTCGACTGCCGGCCCCCTCCAGCTACCCGGCCATATTTCTGCCTACCGCCGCCGCCCCGGTACCACCATCAGCCGGGCAGGCCAGAGCTATAACCTCAAGAAAACCGGCCTCATCGTTTTACTCAAGACCGCCCCATAAACCATACTTAAAGATGAACACGCGCTTTGCCCTACCCCATAGGGCAGGGCGCACACCCTTTGAACCAGCAGAAAGCGATCAACCGTGGACGCACTCGACGTACAGAACGACATCAAGCACGTTCTCTTCACCAAAGAAGAAATCGACGCCAAGATTAAGGAACTTGCCGCCCAAATCGACAAGGACTACGAAGGCCGCGATGTACTGCTGGTCGGCGTACTCAAGGGCGCCATCATGGTCGTAGCCGACCTCTCCCGCGCCCTCAAGGCCCACTACACCATGGACTGGATGGCCGTCTCATCTTACGGTTCAGGCACCAAGTCGTCCGGCGTCGTCCGCATCCTCAAGGACCTCGACACCGACCTGACCGGTCGAGATGTGCTCATCGTCGAAGACATCATCGACTCCGGCCTGACCCTCAAGTGGCTCCAGCAGAACCTGGTTTCCCGCGGTGCTAACTCGGTCGAAATCTGCACCCTGCTACGTAAGCCCAAGAGCGTCAAGACCGACGTTGAGGTTAAATACGTCGGCTGGGACATCGAACCCGAATTCGTAGTGGGCTACGGCCTGGACTTCGCCGAGCGCTACCGTAACCTGGACTGCATCGTCACCCTGGCACCGCACGTCTACTCCTAAACACCGAGCACCTGTCAGAGAGCCCTGGCAGAATCCCCTCTGCCGACTAACCTTCTTGCTCCTCGCCTGGAGGCTCGTCGCAATTCATGCCAGACCCAGCCAGCCGGCTACGGGGAGCCTGCCAGGGCCCTGCTTCGTTGGTCCTTTAGCCCTGAGGTGAAAACCTTGAGGTATCAAGCAAGCACTCAGCAACTTTAGGTACATTAGATAGGTCTAGGCCCAACTGCACCCACTGCCGGGTGCTGGGGCTACCTTTGTGCGGGGCGCACACGGCGCCCCAACCGTCATTTTTGTGGAAGGCGCGGCTGTGCAGAAAACGGATACCAACCCCGACCCCAAGAAAAAGGGGTTCTTCGGCAAACTCATCTCAGGGCCTTGGTTCTGGGTACTGCTGGCAGTTCTCATTGCCGTGCCCATGATTTTCACAAATTCCCTAGTAGCCTCAACCCGCGTTGACACCAACGTGGGTATCAGCCTGCTGAATGACGAGAAAGTCGTCAGCGCCAAAATCTTTGACGGCGACCAGCGCGTAGATCTGGAACTCAAGGAAGATTACGTGAACGCCGCCGGTGAAAACCAGGGCAAGAACCTGAGCTTCTACTACGTGCAGCCCCGCGCTACCGACGTCGTTGCGGCCATGGACAAGGCCAACCTCGAGTCTTATACCGATCAGCCGGTGCAGACCAACTGGTTCACCTCCATGCTGTCCTTCATCCTGCCCTTCGTGATCCTGGTGGCCCTCTTCTGGTTCCTGATGTCACGCATGGGCGGCGGCAGCAACCAGATTATGAACTTCTCCAAGTCTCGCGCTAAGAAGTTCAACAAAGACAACCCCACCGTGCGCTTTGCCGACGTTGCCGGTGTTGACGAAGCCCTGGCAGAACTCGAAGAGGTTCGCGAGTTCCTAGCCGAACCTGAAAAGTTCACCCGCCTGGGCGCCAAGATCCCCAAGGGTGTACTGCTCTACGGCCCTCCCGGTACCGGTAAGACTCTGCTCGCTAAGGCCGTAGCCGGTGAAGCCGGCGTCCCCTTCTACTCCATCTCCGGTTCTGACTTCGTTGAAATGTTTGTGGGTGTGGGTGCCTCCCGCGTGCGCGACCTCTTCAAGGAAGCTAAGTCCAACAAGGCCGCTATCATCTTCGTCGACGAAATTGACGCCGTAGGTCGTCAGCGTGGCGTCGGCATGGGCGGCGGGAACGACGAACGCGAGCAGACCCTCAACCAGCTGCTGGTTGAGATGGACGGTTTCGACGGCACCTCCAACATCATCGTCATCGCGGCAACCAACCGCCCCGACGTGCTCGACCCCGCCCTCTTGCGTCCGGGCCGCTTCGACCGCCAGGTCGGCGTCGACGCCCCCGACCTCAAGGGCCGCCAGCGCATCCTCGAAGTACACGCAACTGGCAAGCCCATTGACCGCCGCGTTGACCTAGCCTCCGTCGCCAAGCGCACCCCCGGCTTTACCGGTGCTGACCTCGCCAACGTCATGAACGAAGCAGCTCTGCTTACCGCCCGTGACGGTGGCAACGTGATTGACGAACGCGCTATCGACGAAGCTATTGACCGCGTCATGGCAGGCCCCCAGCGATCCTCCCGCATCATGAGCGAGCACGAACGCACCGTCACCGCCTACCACGAAGGC
>DXCN01000030.1 GCA_019115985.1 Candidatus Rothia avicola
GCTAAAAGCATCAGGTTCCCTCGTGATTGACGGAACCCTTATTCCCACCTGGAACTGGCGTTCACAAGGGAAAAGAAACTTCTCTGGTAAGCATAAACGAGCAGGATTTAATCACCAGGTCATCTGCACCCTCGATGGCAGGCTCCTGGCTATCACTGACCCGTTGCCTGGTGCTAGACATGATGCTCATGCTTTCAGAGCCCATAGTCTAGATCAACTACTTGATTCTTCGACTTTGGCTGATAAGGGCTACGTGGGTCTGGGGTTAGTTACCCCGGCAAAGCGTAAGCCTGGGCAGAAGCTCACCAAGGAGCAGAAGCGAAATAATCGGGTGCTGAATCGGCTACGGTCGGTGGTGGAGAGGGTCATCGCACGTATCAAGACCTGGCGGATTCTTCATACGGGGTTCAGGCGGCCGTTGGGGTTGTATGGGCGGGTGTTTTCGGTGGTGCGGGGTCTGGTGTTTTTGGCTGCTGGTTACCCCTTATGAATAAGCCTCGACTTGTTGAAAATAGTCAACTATGAGAGGGCTATCGGACCAGGCCTCGCAGTCTTGGCTTCTGTCGAATGCCTGGGCAAGAATTTCTCGAATCCCTTGCCCAGGCATTTCGATTTTTCTGGAGTGAATCATGAGTGTTAAAGTGATGCGCTACAGGGGCAGGCAAGTTCGCCACCTTCGCACAGTGGCGTTTCAGCTAACTCCTCTGATGGCACACTAGAGGCGGCGCCGTTAAATGGATCGACGGGATAGGAGACTGTGTAGGTGACTCTGTCATCTACTTCAATAGGTGCCTCGATGGCTCCTGGCAGATGTGCCAACCACATGTCGGGGGCGGTATGGGCATGTTCACCTCTGAAGGTAAGTTTTCTGGGTTCCATAGGATTGCTCTTTAAGTGGAGAGGGAGGGTTGATATATTGTGATGCAAATCTAATGTTTGCAATTTTCAGACTAATCATTGTGCGAAATTGTGTCAAGAGACACAAAAAAATTTAGGGGTGAGGAGTCGATAGGGGTGGCCAGAGTGTGTAGCTTCCCCCCGAAAGACAGTGCAAGGCGTAGACGATTCCATTATCAAGGCCTGGGCTTACAGGTAGATTTGTAGAGATACAAAGATGGGGCAACCTGCCACGTTGGCCCGTGACAGGCCGCCCCTTGCTATGGTCGCTACTCTCACTTAGTTGAAGAAGTGTGAGAGAGCGTCAAGGAACTGAGCAATAGCCCGTAAGAGATTCGCAATGGGAGCTATCCTTTCGCGACTCTTACGGGCGATTCTTTTTACATAAGCTCAGCCAGCAGGGCTTCGATGCGGTGCTCCTGGCCGGTGGTGCGCAGTAGCTCAATGCAGGCGTCCAGGGCAGCGGCACGGGACTTCTTCAGCCTCACAGGCTCAAAAAACTCCGCTGCCAACTCATAGCGGCCAATCGCCAGTTCACTCTGCCCGGCGGCAGTCGCAGCCTCAGCGGCAACCACCAGCAGGCGGGCTGCCCGCTCCAGGCACTCGTTCTCGCGGTAGGTCTCAACCAGCTCATCTACGAGCTGCTGGCTCGCAGAGTCACCGGTCGCCAGCGAAAGGCGGGCGGCAAGATCCTGAGCCTGTAGGAAAGCCGGCAGGTCGTGGCGGACGCCCGGGGCGGCGCCCCCGCCCTGGTCACCGTGGGCTGGGGCAAGAGCCTGCTGGGCCAGCTCCTGTAGCTCGTTGACCGAAGTACGAAGGGCTTCAAGGTCATTCACCCGTTCAGCAACTGGCGCCCACACGCGCACTACCTCGGCCAGCAGGGCAGGGGCGGCACCGCCGTCCACCAGTAGGGGCCAGGCTGTCTCAAAGAACCCGTGGGCCTCAAGTGCCTGCGCCCCCGTAACAGGCCCACCGGCCAGCACCAAGAAAGCAGCCTCGGCGTAGGCCAGACCCGCCTCAAGGGAAGCCCCCGCGGCCTCATGCTCGCCGGCCACCGCCAGGTAGGACTCCACCGGGGTAAAGGATAGGGGAGTAGCCCCGGTTACGCTCGCCACTTCGGCGGCGTCCGCTCCGGCTGAACTGGCTGAACTAGTCGCACCAACCCCGTCCGCCCCCGTAGGCAGCACAATGGGCACCAGGGCGGGCAGCTCGGTGGCGGCCTTCAGGGACTCCGAGAACCGGGTGTTGCCCGCCCGGCGGTCGAAGGCCTGGGCCAGTGGCCGGGATTCGGCCAGCGCCCAGTCGTAAAGCTCCCGCAGGGTTGCCCGTTCGACCTGACCGGCAGGTCGCAGGCCGGTGGGCATATCCCCGTGGTCCTCTAAAGCCCAGGCTAAGCCAGCGACGATATAGCGCAGGAAGTTGCGGTTATCGCCGGGGTCCCCCGCCAGGTCAAGGGCACGTTTGCCGTGGTCAGCGAGCAGGTCAAAGGCCGCCTGAAGATTCTGGCCGCGGGCCAGCACCTCAAACTCAACCCCCAGGTCGTCCGGATCATACTGGTCGCGGTAAGCCGCAGCCCGCAGCAGGTGCCGGCCGGCAGCTTCGCCGTCCTCCAAATGTAGGTAGGCAAGGGCCAGCTGCCGGTGGGAGGCTGCAGGCTCCCGGTTGCACAAGTCCTCGGTGGGGGCACCCATACGGACGGCCGTCTCAAACTCCCCGTCGGTCACGTGGTCGCGCAGGATCCCGCCCTGCCTGCAGGAACCGCAGTCCATCTCGTCCTCACCGTGCGCAAGCCACCGGGCACGCCAGGTCTCGGCGGCCTCGTCCTCGCCGATATGGGCAGCCCACATGTACTCGGCTCGGTCGGGGGCCATCTCGCCCATACCCGCCAGGCGGTAGCGGCGGCGCATCTCATCGAGCAGCTCGCGCGCCTGCGCCTTAGAGATCTGCGGGTAGGCGGTCATGTCGCCAATAATCCACTTGAACTGCCAGAAGAGGGTGCGGGCAGTGAACTCGTCAAAATGCTCGGGGTGGGCATCGTAGAGGCGCAGCAGCTTAGAGAACACCGCAAAGGACGCCGGGGTCGGCTGCCCAAAAACATAGGCCTCCACCAGGTTGAGGTAGGCCTCAGGCAGCATGGATTCGGGGCCCTCCCGCTCAAGAGTGCGGGTGATGTACTCCATGGCGGCGGTGCGGGCGCTACCGTAGGGCAGATCGCGGGTCGCGGCAATTTTCTGGGCGGCTTCGTGGGTTGACCACACAGTTGTCTCCCTTGTCGGTAGCTGGTTTAGGGATGGCGCAGGGCCGCTTCGAGCAGCTGGGCCAGGCTGTCGCTGAGCAGGTTGGTTTCAGCCCCGCGCAGGCCCTCACCGGCGAGCATGAGGGCTGAGAGGTAAAGGGTCATCAGGCCCGGTTCAAAGGACGCGTGCTCCGGCTGGTGCAGCAGCCGGCGGGTATTTTCGTTGGTGTCATTGAGCACCAGGGTGCGGGTCGGCTCGGTTGCCGCCTCGGTGAAGGAGCCGAGTAGCCCGCCCCAGGCGCCACCGGCGTCCTCGGCCTCCTGGGCCAGGTCGCGGGCACGTTCGGCGTCCGCATCGCGCAGGAGCACCGCGGGTACCTCGGCGGGGTCAAAGGTGCGCAGCAGGACGCCGCAGTCCTGGGCCGCGAGCACAGTCCGGGCGCGCTCCAGGCCGCGCAGCACCTCGAACTCGCGTTCCATCTCAACGGCCGCCAGGGTCTGGGTGACGTCCTTGCTGGTCAGCTCGGTAACCTTCCAGCGGGGACGGTCAGCCAGTTTAGCCAGCAGGTCGGCATCGTAGACGTAGCCACCGTTGACCACCCACAGCCCCTGGGCCCGCGCCACCGGAGCCACCCGGCGGTAGGCCTCGGTGGTGGGAGTGTAGAGCACCTGCCCGGTCTCTTCAATAACCTGGGTGAGCGTGGTGATACCGCCGGTGGTTTCAAAGGGTAGGGAGGACGCCACCACATCGAGCATGTCGTCGCTAGCCAGGGCCACTGCCCGCAGGGCCAAAGAATGGGTCTCGACAAAGCGGTCGCGCAGGGCGCTGGGCTCAGAGAGGGTAGCGGTAATCCAGGTCTTGAGCTGTTCACCAATCGCCTCGCGGGTGAGCAGAAGAATCTCGTCCTCGCGTAGCTGCTCGCGGGAGGCTGTTGGGGTCAGGGACTCCGAATTCACCACGGCCCGCACGAAGAAAGCCCACTCGGGCAGCAGAGTGTCTTCGCGAGTGTTCACCAGCATGTTCTTTACGTAGACGCGGTGACGACCTGAGCCCGGTGACACCGCCTGCGGCAGAACATAGGCCACGCCGGTCGTGCCGGTGGCAGGCACATCGAGCTCAAGAGCAGCCAGGGGAGTGAAGCCCAGGGTCTTCTCGGCGTAGTTAGTCAGGGCCAGGGCCCGTTCGTGCTGGTTGGGCCGGTGCTCGCCCTCCCCCCTCGCCCAGGGCAGGGCAGGTAAGGAAATGCGACGCCAGATCCGCTGGCCGGCAGCCGTCACCCGAACCGCCACCTCAACCGGCAGCATATCGGCATAGTCGCTCGCCAGCGTCACTACCGTTTCCTCGGCAACCCAGTGGGCGGCGTCCGCCCGCGCCTTCAGGCGAATCGTCGTGCCGACCTCGGGAACCTGCCCGGCGGCGTCCTCACCGCCGGCTAGCTGAAGCACCTCAAAGGTGCCGTCCGCATGACCCAGCCAGCGCACCGGGGCAGCCCCCGGCAGTACGCTCTGCGAGGTGACCTCAACCGTATCGGCGATCAAAAAACAGGCCAGCAGACCAATACCGAACTGGCCCAAAAACTCGGCGCGACCTTCGTTAAAGACCTCATCGCGCTTAGAGGTGCGGCCAATGGTCGCCAGGAACTCCTCAGCCTGCTCGGCCGTCAAACCCACACCGGTGTCGGTAATGGTGATGCCGGTGCCGTCCTCCCAGGGCTCCAGGAGCACCCGGGCGGGGGCGTCGGCCTCCTGCTCCCGGCGGGCAGTAATAGCGTCAACCCCGTTCTGAATCGCCTCGCGCAGGTAAACCTGCGGGCCCGAATACAGGTTCTTCGACAGCAGCTCAACCAGGCCGCCCAAATCAACTTTAAAGCGCTGTGACAAGGCTATTCCTCCCCGCCGAAGGTGGAGGCCACGGTCTCGAAGTACTCCAGCGAAGTCTGCATGGCAGCGCGCAGGTGCTCATCAATCTGGGCATCCGTCACCCCGCCCGCATAGACCATGCTCAGCTCAACCGGCAACACCACAAACCCCTGCCCCTCCTCTTCAACCCGGTAGGGGAAGACCTTGGGGAAGAGATTCTGCTGGTTCCAGGCGTTGGTGAACTCGTTGAGGGCGGGCAGCGCCTCGAGGGGGAAGGTACCCCGGTAGCTGCCGCGCACGCTCAGCAGGTCGCGGCTGGCGTTACTGGAGAGGGTGTAGTAGAAGTAGCCCCGCTCAAAATGGAACACAGCGGCCCCGTCATCGCCCAGCTCGTAGTCCACCTCAAGGCGGTCAAGAGCCTGCAACATACGCTCATCGGTGAGCGGCTTGAGCAGCTGCGCGGCAGACTGGACGGACTCAAAGTACCCCATGGTTCCTCTTTCAACAGTGGAAGATAGTGGCGTGGTTCCTTCTATCCTATCGTTTGGGCGAAGGTCGGGTTGGCATGTCACAGCGCACAGGCCTCTTGGCCTACTTGCACAGAGCCGTTTGCAGGCTGAAGCTACACAGATTCTGGGCGCCCCGGTTGACATTGTTTTTGACCATGCGATTCGCCCTGATGTGCGTGACCGAATTGTGAATGAAGCGGTGCTCTTATGAGTAGAACGATTGAACGGAGCCTTTAACCTTCTACGCCCCTTCGCTCCTGCCTCCGGGGTGATACACCGGGGCAGGAACGAAGGGGCGTAGGTTAGGGGCCTTGATTCTTTAGGCGCCCGCCAGGGCAGTGCGGCGGGCCTGGCGTTCGGCCTCTGCCTTATCTTCGCGGCGGTGGCGGATCCAGATGCTCAGGGCAGTGCCTGCAACAGCCAGGGTAGTCCAACCCAGCAGCCAGACAATACCCGAGGTCAGGCCGATGGAGCCACCGGCAATCAGTGAGCGGAAAGCCTCCAGGGCGTGAGTCAGCGGCAGCCAGGGGTGGATAGCCTGCAGGAAGGCAGGGGCTGTCTCGATCGGGTAGGTACCGCCCGCCGCGCCAATCTGAACCACGGTCAGAATCAGAGCGATGAAACGACCGGGAGCATCCAGCAGGGCGATGAGGGCCTGGTTAATAGCCAGGAAGGTGATAGAGGTCAGAATGGCGAAGCCGGTCAGGCCCCAGAAGTTCACCTCTTCAATGCCCACCCAGTAGTGGATCACGGTAGACATCACCGTGCCCTGAACAATACCCATGAAGAGCACCGGAACCAGGGCACCGCGCAGGGTCCGCAGGCCGGAGTGGCCACCGCGGGCGAACTTGCTGGAGATCGCCGGGTACATCATGAAGTAGGCGATAGCGCCAACCCACAGGCCCAGGGTCATGAAGTAGGGAGCCAGGCCGTGGCCGTAGGTGGACACCTCGTTCAGGCGGGTCTTCTCAATGGTGACGGGGTCGCTGGTGACCGCGCTGAGTTCACTGGCCTGGTCGGTGGTGTAGCTGGGAACCTGCCCCACGGCGTCCCCCAGGGAGGTCGCTAGCTGGGTGTTGCCGTCCTCTAGCTCGTTCAGGCCGCTGGCCAGTGAGGACGCCCCGTCCACGGCTGAGCCTGCCCCCTCGTCGAGGGTTGCGGCGCCGCTGGCGAGGCTGGTGGCGCCCGATGAAAGGCGGCTGGTTCCTTCAGCGAGGGTCTGGGCGCCGTCGTTGAGGGTGGCGGACCCGCTAGCCAGGGAGCTGGTGCCCTCGGCCAGGGTGGACGCACCCGATGATAGGGTGCCGGTACCGTCCGCTAGGGTGGATGCACCGCTGGCCAGAGTGCTGGTGCCCGACGCGAGTGAGGCGGCCCCGTCATTGGCCTGGGAGATGGCGGTGACCAGGGAGCCCAGGCTGGTGGAGAGGGTTCCTGCCTTGCTGTTGAGGGTTGCCGCTCCCTGGCTAAGGGTATCTGCCCCGTTAGAGAGGGAGGTTGCGCCGCTTGCCAGCTGGCCTGCCCCGCTGTCGAGAGCGGACGCCCCCGCAGCCAGCTTGGTTAGGCCGCTTGAGTCGGTGCCCACCAGGGTATCTGCCCCGGTGGCAAGCTGCCCGGCGGCTGTGTCTACAGCCCCGGCCCCGCTAGCCAGGGTGGACGCCCCCGCGTTGAGCTGCTGCAGGGCAGCGAGTTTCTGCTCATCGGTGAGGTTGCCCCAGTTGTCGATGAGGGCCTGGGAGCTGATCGAAAGGCCCTGCGCGCCGCTGGCAAGGGTGCCGGTGGCGGTGTGCAGTTGCTCCGCGCCGTCGGCGAGATTCTGGGCGCCGGTGACGGCGGCGTCCGCACCATCCGAGAGGGCGGTGGCACCGCTTGCGAGCTGCCCGGCGGCGTCCTCAAGGCTCTGCGCGCCGCTGGCAAGGTCAGAGGCGCCGGACGCCAGGGCACCGGTGCCCTCGGTCAGGGCGGGGAGCTGCTCGGGTAGGGCAGATACGGCGGAGTTGATCTGGTTGAGACCGTCCGAGAGGGAGGCTGCCCCGCTGGCGGCACTATCGGCACCGGTCGCCAGTGAGGTGGCGCCGCTGTTCAGTTCTGCGGCGCCGGAGGCCAGGGAGGACGCGCCGTCGTTCACCTGGGTCGCTCCGTCGGCGAGGGAGGCTGAGCCGGATGCCAGTGAACCAGCGCCGTCATTCACCTGGGTGGCACCGTCCGCCAGGGTGCTTGCCCCGGAGCTCAACTCACTGGTGCCCGACTTGAGGTCGGTCAGGCCCACCACGAGTTCGTCGGAGCCATCCTTGGCGCTGGTGGAGCCGTCGGCGAGCTGGCTGGCGCCGTCCGCCGCCTGCCCCAGGGAGTCGTGGATGTCGGTGAAGCCCGCGTAGATGTTGTTGAGGTACTCGGTTGATACCTTGCTGGCCAGGGTGTCGGTGACCGCCGTGCCCAGGGAGCTGGCGATATTACCCGAGATGATGTTGGAGCCGTCATTGGTGGTGATGGTCAGCTTGGCGGTCTGGGCTGCCGCCGCATCGTTTTCAGACACCGACGCGACGTTCGCAGAGAAGTCAGACGGAATCGTCAAAACAGCCTGGATGTCACCGTTTTCGAGCTTGGTCTGCGCTTCGTCGGCGCTCATGGTCGACCAGTCAAAATTCTGTTTGCTGTCGTTGCTCAGCAGCTCGTCGGTGAGGTCTTGACCCAGGTTAAGGGTGCTACCGGTGGCTGTGGTTGCCGGGGCGTCCTCATTCACAATCGCTGCCGGAACGGCGTCAATCGTGCCCGTGGGGTCATAGTTAGACCAGGTTAGAATGCCCGAGTAGATCGAGGGGATGATAATAACGGCCAGCAGCACCAGGTACTTCATGGGGCTGAAGCGATGCGGGTGCAGCTTGGGGCGTTTAGCGCGTGTTGAGGGCACGGGATTTCACCTGCTTTCAGGTCGTAGGGTTAGTAAAAATCAAGGGGGCGGGCTAGGAGATAGCTGCCCGCATCATCTGGGCCAGGCGCTCGCCGGTGGCTTCTGCGGTGTGCTCGCCGGTGAAGTCGGTGGCTAGCCAGCGGACGGCCAGCCAGGCAACTCCGGCGGCAACGAACTGGGCGTAGTTGCTGGTGAAGTCGGGGTTCTTGGTGGTGAAACGTTCGGCAACGGCCGGTCGGCTGAGAAAGCGGTGGCTGAGGAAGTCGATGAGTTCGGCAACCAGGGATGAGTTGCCCGAGATAGCCAGCACGTTGCGGTAGAAATCCGCATCGACCTGTAGCTGCTTGAGCAGGTTGGTGCTGACCTCGCTGGTGAAGACCGCGACGGACGCGGTGGGGTCGGCGGGCAGTAGCGTGTCGAAGGCGGCGCTGAGTTTGGTGAGGGCCGCGGCGTGAATGAGCTCGTGCACGTCGGTGAAGTGCTGGTAGAAGGTGGGGCGGCTGACCCCTGCGGTCTTGACCAGGGTTGTGATGCTGAGGTTGCCGGGGTCGCTGGTGCCCAGGGCCTCGGTGGCGGCGTCGATGAGGGCTGCGCGGGAGCGGGCCGGACGTGGGTCGGCGGCGCGGGCGTCCTCTGCGGCGGGTGCCAGGGTGGGGGTCATAGCGGGTATCCTCTACCAACAATTTTTTCTTACAGATGTAAAGTTTACACTTGTAAAAAATATCGGCAAGCGGTGGGTATGTGAGATAAGAAATAGCTGTCTAGGTAGATTAGAAGCATGAGCACACTGCCCCGCCCCCTCGCCTTTGCCGCCCTGGCCTGCGGTACTGCCGCAGCCGCGTCCGCCCTCTACCACCGCTACAAACCTCTGCCAGCCGGCCTGGGGGTCACCGGGCCCTGGCGAAGCGGACAGGTAGAGCTGTTAGCAGACCTCACCTATACGGCCGACGGTAAAAGCCGCTCTGATCAGCAGATTTTCACCGCTGTTGAGGGGGTTATTGAGCGGGCTGCAAGCTTCTTGGTGCTCGATATGTTCCTCTTCAACAGCGACTATGACCGCTCCAGCGGGCGCACCTACCCGGCCCTCTCCCAGCGCCTCACCGAGGCCCTTCTTGCCAAGCGGGCCGCCGCCCCCGATATGCCCATCGTGCTCATCACCGACCCCATCAACACCTTCTACGGCAGCTACTCCCTGCCTCATCTAGAGCGACTGCGGGCCGCCGGGGTGCAGGTGGTTGAAACCCGGCTAGAGGCCCTGCGCGACTCCAACTCCGCCTACTCCGGCTTCTACCGGGCAGTCCTGACGCACCTGTCGGAGCTCCCCGCCGTGCTGCCCAATGCTCTAGCACCGGGTGGGCCGCGCGTCTCTGCCAATGCCTACGCCAGGCTCTTTAACTTCAAGGCCAACCACCGCAAGGTGGCCCTGTCTGAGGCCGAGGCTGTGGTGGCGTCCGCCAACCCGCACGACGCCTCTGCGCCTAACTCCAACCTGGGTCTGCGGGTCACTGGTGCTGTGGTGGATGACCTGCTGGCTAGCGAGCTGGCGGTTCTAGACTTTTCTACTCCCGACCTCGCCCGTTCCCTGCGGGGGCTAAGCTTTGCTGGGGGTGTTGAGCTCCCGGGGCAGGCGTCTGAGGTGCAGCTGGTGACCGAGGGCGGTATTCGCACTGCGGTGCTGGAGCTGCTGGCGGGTGCCGGTGCGGGGGACAGGGTCTGCCTGGGTATGTTCTATCTATCGGAACGCGCTGTCATTGCCGGGATCAAAGCTGCCGCGGCCCGTGGTGCTTCGGTGCAGGTGGTGCTCGACCTCAACATTGATGCCTTCGGCCGCACAAAAACCGGCCTGCCCGCCCTGCCCGTTGCGCGAGAGCTGGTACGCGCCGGGGTTCAGGTGCGCTGGTACGCTACAGGGGGCGAGCAGTTCCACCCCAAGTATCTGGCGGTTCACCGAGGGGTGGACGCTCCCGCCCCGGCAGATTCTGGCGGCTTTGAGCTCCTGAGCGGGTCGGGTAATTTCACCCGCCGAAATATTTGTAATTACAACCTAGAAACCAGTCTGCGGGTGCGCACTGCGGGTGACTCCGCCCTGGCCCAGGAGTTCTCTGCCTACTGGTCCCTGATCTGGAATAACGAACCGGTAGGCGGCGCCCAAGCCATCTTCACCCTGCCCTACGCAGCTAAGGCGGGTGGGGGCGTCCTAAAATCCACCCTGCAAACCCTGGCCTACCGCGCCCAGGAGGCGACGGGGCTGAGTACCTTCTAGGGATTAGAGAATCATTCTGCCGGGGGAGTTCTTTTATCAGCAGGCTTGCTAAGCTGGCGGTAAGAGCGGGTAAAGAAGCCTGCTACCCATGCCAGAAAGGACGCAGCTGTGAACCCTCAGACCGACAGCACAAGCCCCCAGATCCGGAACAAGAAGCCGACCCGCAGGCTCGCTGCCCTGCCCGCGCTAGCGGCGGCGGGCGTCCTTGCCCTTACGCCCCTGACCATGACGGCGGCCGAAGCAGCAGACCTACCTGCTGCGCCGGCATCCGGCAACATTCGCGACGACGCCAACCTGCTCACCGATGCCGAAGAGAACACCCTCAATGACATCATCGACCAGAAAAACCGGGGCACCGACCGCGCCCGCTTCGCCATCTACACCACCGACCAAAGCCCCGGCGACCTGCCCGACTACGCCACTGACCTGGGCAACGCCTGGGGCGTCGGCGACCAGGGTAAAGATAACGGTGCTGTGCTGGTCATCGATATGGAGGGCCGTGAAACCTTCATCGCGGTCGCAGACGGCGCCGGGAACTACATCAGCGATTCCGAGGCAGAAACCATCGCCAACGACGTCCTAGGCCCCTACCTCACCGACGGCAACTACGCCGCCGGTCTAGAGACCACCATTGACGAGATCTATGCCGCCGCAGAAACCGAGAGCGCAGATAGCAACCTGATCCTGTGGGGCATCCTGGGAACCCTGGGTGCTGTTGCAGCAATTATCGTCGGGTGGGTTTTCCGCGACTACCGCAAGGTCAAGCGGGCTGCCGAGGACGAGATGCGCCGGGCTCAAGAAGAAAACCCCGGCCTGAGCATTCCCGACGATATGCGCCGTGACTACATCAAATACCGCTACGCCAACCGCACCGCCCCGGTAGACCCCGACCAGCGCGAGGCCGAGCTCGCCGAGCAGGAAGCGGAGAACAAGGAGACCTACACCCGCTACGCCCCCACCTTTAGCACCTGGCTCCCCCTCTACGCGACCATGCCCCACCTCTACTCGGGCAGCAATCACGTGCCGGAAAATTCGGGGGCATCAGGAGGTAGCTTCTCGGGCGGGTCGTCCTTCGGGGGCGGCGGGGGCTTTAGCGGCGGCGGTGGAGGCGGACGCTTCTAGGACGCCTCCGCCCGGCTAGCCAGGTCCAGCAGGGCCCGGTGCACGGTAGTGTCGCCGGTGAGTTCCGGATGGAAGGAGATACCCAGCAGGTGGCCCTGCTGCACCCCGACCACCTGCCCGGCGTGACGGGCCAGCACGGTGACGTCCGCCCCCACCCGGGTGACAATGGGTGCGCGGATGAAGGCGGCCTTGACCGGTACCTGCCCGCCTGCGCCGGTAAGCTGACCGGCGCCGTCCGCCCCGGTAGTGCCCCAGGTCAGCTCGGTTTCTGCCGAGTCAACCTGGGAGCCAAAGGCGTTGCGGCGCACGGTCACATCGAGCAGGCCCAGGGTCTGCTGGCCTGCCGCCGGGTCCTCAATCTCCCGAGCCAGAAGAATCAGCCCGGCGCAGGTGCCCAGGGTGGGCAGGCCACCGGCGATAGCGTCAATCAGGGGCTGGCGCAGGTCAAAAATCCTGGTCAACCGGTCAATAGTCGTCGATTCCCCACCGGGAAGAACCAGGGCATCCAGCCCCTCCAACTGCTCGGGGCGCTTGACCAAAACCACCTGCGCCCCCAGCTTCTCCAGCAGGGACGCGTGCTCGGCGACCCCGCCCTGCAGGGCAAGGACGCCAACAACAGGGGGAAAATTCACTACCAGCCACGCTCCGCCAGGCGGTGGGGGGCGGGCAGGTCTGCCACGTTGATACCGACCATGGCCTCGCCCAGGCCGCGGGAGGCGTCCGCAACCGCTGCAGGGTCGTTGTAGAAGGCGGTTGCCTTAACGATGGCCTTGGCGCGGGCCTCGGGGTTGCCCGACTTGAAGATGCCGGAGCCGACAAAAACGCCGTCCGCACCCAGCTGCATCATCATGGCAGCGTCAGCCGGGGTAGCCACGCCACCAGCGGTGAAGAGCACGACGGGCAGCTTGCCGGTTTCGGCGACCTCGCGTACCAGCTCGTAGGGGGCAGCGAGCTCCTTGGCCTTGACGTACAGCAGGTCGGGGTCGGTGGCGTGCAGGGCTTGCAGCTCGGCAATCTGGGTCTTGATGGTACGGATGTGCTTGGTGGCTTCAGAGACGTCACCGGTGCCAGCCTCGCCCTTGGAGCGAATCATGGCAGCACCTTCGGTGATACGGCGCAGGGTCTCGCCCAGGTTGGTGGCACCGCAGACAAAGGGCACCTTAAAGGCGTGCTTGTCGATGTGATTGACGTAGTCAGCGGGGGAGAGAACCTCGGATTCGTCGATGTAGTCAACCTTGAGGTGTTCAAGAATCTGGGCTTCTACGAAGTGGCCGATGCGGGCCTTAG
>DXCN01000031.1 GCA_019115985.1 Candidatus Rothia avicola
ATCGTAGACCGAGTAGTAGACGCGGGCGACCTGCTCGGTGGAGAGGCCGTTAGCTTCTGCGATGCGCACAACATCCATGAGGGCGAAGGCTTCGAACTCACGAATCCAGTTGACGATGAGTTCCTCAGGCAAACCCCATTCTTCAGCCTGGTCGCGCATAGCGCGGACGCGGGCGCGGGTATCGTCCGCGAAGTAGTCCTTGAGTGAGGGGATCAGCTCGGCAACGGGCTTGAAGCGCTCGATCATCTCGGCGATGGGGGTGCCCACGACGACTGAGCGTTCGGCCGCAAACCAGCGGGCCAGGCGGTCGAGCACACGCTGCCAGTCCTTGATGACGGCCTGCCAGCCTTCCAGGGGAACGGAAGCAGGGAGTTCGCGATGCAACCGTGCAGAGTTGCCAATGCCAAATGTTTCACGTGAAACGTAGAAGGCGCGAGCCAGGGCATCTACCCCCACGCCGGTTTCTTCCACTGCGCGGAAGACGTGGGTGATGCCGCCCAGATTGACCATCTCATTGGCAACGCAGGTGCAGATAATCTGCTTGCGCAGGGGGTGAGATTCTAGGTGCTCACCGAAGCGTTCAACCAGGGCGGGCGGGAAGTACTCGGAGAGCACACGGGCCAGGTAGGGGTCATCTGCCAGGTTGGTCTTCTCGAGCTCTGCGGTCAGGTGAATTTTCACGTAGGCAGCAAGAACAGCCAGCTCAGGCCCGTTGAGGGTTTCACCGGTGGCTTCGTAGCGTTCGCGGATTTCCTGATCGGTCGGCAGGAATTCCACCTCGCGGTTGAGGCCGGCGTTCTCTTCGAGGTGGTGAATCAGGCGGATGTAGGCCTCGACCCCGGGCACCACGCCGTGGCGCTCGGCCTGCAGCAGCACGTTCTGTTCAACGTTGGTGCGCAGCACCTGGACGCCGACGTCCTCGCGCTGGGCTTCGATGAAGCCTGCGCGTTCTTCGGCAGAGAGCTCACCGGCGGTGACCAGGCGGTCTACCAGGATCTTGATGTTGACCTCGCGGTCTGAGGTCTCTACACCGGCGGAGTTATCGATGGCATCGGTATTGATGAGGATTCCGGCACGGGCAGCTTCGATACGACCCAGCTGAGTGAAGCCCAGGTTGCCGCCTTCGCCCACGATGCGAGCGCGCAGGTCGCGGCCGTTGACGCGGATGGCGTCGTTGGCCTTGTCGCCTACGGCGGCGTGGGTTTCGGTGAAGCCCTTGACGTAGGTGCCGATACCGCCGTTGTAGAGCAGGTCGACGGGGGCCTTGAGGATAGCAGAGAGCAGTTCGGGCGGGGCCATTTCGGTGACACCTTCATCGAGGCCCAGGGCCTGACGTACCTGCTCAGAGATCGGGATGGACTTAGCGCCGCGCGAGTAGACGCCACCACCGGCTGAGATAAGCTCGGGGTTGTAGTCCTGCCAGGAGGAACGGGGCAGTTTGTAGAGGCGCACACGCTCGTCGAAGGCAACATCAGCCTTGGGGTTGGGGTCCAGGAAGATGTCGCGGTGGTCGAATGCTGCGACCAGGCGGGTAGCACGGGAGCGCATGAGGCCGTTACCGAAGACGTCTCCGCTCATGTCGCCAATGCCGACTGCGGTGAATTCTTCGGTCTGGCAGTCGATGCCCAGCTCAGCAAAGTGGCGCTTGACCGACTCCCAGGCGCCGCGGGCGGTAATACCCATGGCCTTGTGGTCGTAGCCAACGGAGCCGCCGGAGGCGAAGGCGTCACCCAGCCAGAAGCCGTAGTCTGCGCTGATGGCATTAGCGGTGTCTGAGAAGGATGCGGTGCCCTTGTCAGCGGCTACAACCAGGTAGTAGTCGTCGCCGTCGCGGGCGATAACGCGGGGATTGTGTACGACGGTTTCGCTGCCGTCAGCCTCGATAGTTAGGTTGTCGGTGACGTCGAGCAGGGAGGCGATGAAGACCTTGTAGGACTCGCGACCTTCGGTAATCCAGGCGTCTCGGTCGAGGGCCGGGTTGGGGAGCTGCTTGGGGTAGAAGCCGCCCTTGGCGCCGGTGGGGATAATGACGGCGTTCTTGACCATCTGTGCCTTGACCAGGCCGAGCACCTCGGTGCGGAAGTCTTCGCGGCGGTCAGACCAGCGCAGGCCACCGCGGGCAACGGAGCCAAAGCGCAGGTGCACGCCCTCAACGCGGGGTGAATAAACGAAGATTTCGAAGGTGGGTCGGGGCAGGGGCGCGAAATCAATCTGACCGGGTGCCACCTTGAGGGCCAGAGCCGGACGGTCCAGGTAGGCATTGGTGCGCAGGGTCGCCTGCATGACGGCGGCCAGGGAGCGCATAAAGCGATCGACGTCGAGGGTGGGGATGGCGTCGAGGGCGCTGCCCAGTTCGCGCCAGACCCGCTCACGGGCGTCCTCGCGCTGCTCGTCGCTTGCGAACTGAGCATCGGGATCGAAGGTAGCTGCGAAGTAGTCGGCGAGTAGGCGGGTAACGGCGGGGTAGGCCAATAGGGTGTCAGACATGAATTCGGCGGTGTAGACCTGACCCAGCTGTACCAGGTAGTGGGTGTAGGCGCGCAGTACGCGGACCTGCTCCCAGGTCAGACCTTCTGCCAGAATCAGGCGGTCGAGGCTGTCGGACTCGCGCTTGCCCAGCAGGTAGGCGTTGAGGGCGTCCTCGTAGAGGGCAGAAACCTTCTTTGCTTCTACACCTTCGGGCAGTTCGACGCCGAAGTCGTAGAGGGAGAAGCTGCGGCCGTCTGCCGGAGTAATGTCGTAGGGCTTCTGGTCGATAACGACCAGGCCCATGTTCTGCATCACGGGCAGCAGTTCAGTGAGGGTGTGGGCGCTAGCCAGGTAGGTCTTAATGCGGGTGCGGCCCTGGCGCTCACCCATGCGGATAGCGGCTGGCTGAGCATCGCTGAGCGATTCGAAGATGTTGATATCTTCAACGGCGTTTTCTACCTCGTAGTCGGCGCGGTAGGTCATGGGCACAGCCTCAGACCAGGCGGAGGCGGCTGCACGGCCGTCCTCGGCGCTCAGGCCTTCGCCTGCGGCTGCTGTCTCAACGGCAGCTGCGGTTGCCTCGCCCCAGGAGCGGGTAGCTTCCTGCAGGCGGCGCTCAATTGCCTTGGCATCCAGGGCCGGAATGGTGTTAGGGGTGGTCAGGCGTAGACGGAAGAAGATACGAGCCAGGGACGAGGTGGAGAGGTAGACCTCGAAGTCCAGGCTTTCAATGTCGATAAACTCGTGGAAGACAGCCTCAAGGCGCTGGCGTACGTGGGTGTTGTAGCGGTCGCGCGGCAGGAAGACGGTGGCGGAGACGAAGCGGCCAAAGGCGTCCGGACGCAGGAAGAGGCGGGTGGTGCGGCGTTCTTCCAGGCCCATGATGCCGCGGAAGGTGTCGGTAAGTTCTTGCAGGTCGGCGTGGAGAAGTTCGAGGCGGGGGTAGTCCTCAATGATGCCGGCCAGGGTCTTGTCGGAGTGGGAGCCCGGCTGGTAGCCCAGGTGGCGGCGCATAATAGCTACACGCTCACGCACGATGGGGGTTTCGACGGCGGGCAGGGAGTAGGCCTGGCGGGAGAAGAGACCCAGAATGACGTATTCGCCCACAATCTTGCCGGAACGATCAAAGTCGCGCACACCGATGTAGTCCAGGTACTCGTGGCGGTGCACGGTGGAGCGGGAGTTGGCCTTGGTGATGTAGAGGGGCTTGGGGTCGCGGGCATTCTCAAGACCCAGGCCGGTGAGGACGATGGGCTCGCCTTCGCCGGTATCGGCTAGAATGCCCAGCCCGGAGCCATCGCGGTCGGTCAGCAGCAGGTCACCTGAGTGACCTGAGAGGTCGCGCTCCTTGATACCCATGAAGAGGAAGTTGCCGCGGGTGAGCCAGCGCAGGAATTCCTGGACCGATTCGATGCGGGTCATGGGATCGGCGTCGGAGTTGATGGAGCCGGTGTAGTGGGCAGCCCCGCCCAGGGTAACGTCGGTGAGTTCGCCCAGTTTTTCTGCGATGTCGAGGGTTCGGGCGGCCATGGCGTCGTTGTCACGGGCTGCGCGGCGTACGTCGGTCAGAATGGAGCGGATTTCCTGCTCAAGACGGGTAACGCCTTCACCGTCAACGCGGGAGGTGAGGCGGACGGCAATCCACGACTCAATGGTGGCACCGGCACCGATGTTGCCGGGGGCAGCATCACGCAAAATAGGCATAGAGACGGTGTCACCGCTTGCTACGGGCTGCTTAAAGCCGGTACCGGTGATGCTGGTCAGGCGGCCGTTTGAGTCGCGTTCTACGACAAAGGTGGGGTGGATGAGCCCTGAAATACCGCCCCAGTTTGCGGCAATCTGAGCGGTGATAGATGAGACCAGGAAGCTGGTGTCGTCTACAACGATAAAGAGAGTGCTGCCCGCGTCATCGTTGCTCACTGAAATCAGGGCCTCACCGGCTGCCCGCTGATCTGCCAGGGCACGGTGGGCCTGGGCAAGGTTGGTTAGCTGCTGGTCACTCAGACCTTCGAGCTCGTCAGCTGAGCTGTGACGGTAGTATTCGTTGATCCAGTCTTCGCTACCGGACCAGTGGGCTGAACGATCGTTCGTGAGCAAGGTTTTGCCTTTCGCTGGGTGGATGTCACTCCGTTGTGATACCTGGGTGCGCGGGTCTGCGCTCCACTTACATAGTAGTCGGGAAGACGGTGGGAGTGAACCTCAACACCCTGGAAGGAGCAAGCACCCGCTAGCTCTTCACATACGAGACATACAGTCTCACATTGCAAAAACACTATCGCCAGGTTTCTCCCCCGCTCTTATGCTGGAATTTCCACCGGGCGCCAGCGCCCCTCCCCAATCAGAAGGGCAGATGATGTCAGTTACTCCTACTTCAGCTCTCTCAGCCAAGGTTCTGCACGCCTATTCCCGCTACCTCCTGCAGCTCGGAGTCAGCTTCAGCGCAGACTTTATGGCCCAGGCCCTTGCCAGCAACCCCGATGTCGCCGCAGGTATTGCCAACATCTTCAGCACCGGCTTCGATCCCGCCCTCGAAAAGGACGCGGACGCCCGCCGCACCTCCCAGCGCGCAGCGGCCGAAGATGTGCGCTCCGATATCGAAAAGCTGGACGCCCAAACCCAGAATTTCTTCACTAAGCTACTTGAGGTCGTCCTCGCAACTGTTCGCACCAACGCCTACCAGGGCAAAGAAACCATCGCCCTAAAAATCTCAACCCGCGACGTTTCTTTTGCACCCCTTCCCAAGCCGCTCTTCGAAATCTTTGTCGAGGGTGAAGCCCTCGAAGGTGTGCACCTGCGCTTTGGCAAGGTTGCCCGCGGTGGTCTGCGCTGGAGCGACCGCCCCGAGGACTTCCGCACCGAGGTGCTCGGCCTGGTGAAGGCTCAGGTCACCAAGAATGCCGTCATTATCCCCACCGGGTCCAAGGGCGGCTTTGTTCCCAAGAACCTGCCCGACCGCGATGCTGAGCAGGATAAGTACAACGAGATGGGCATAGCTGCCTACAAGCTCTTTATCTCTTCCCTGCTCGATGTCACCGATAACCTGGTGACTGACAACGGTCGGCAGACCATCGTGCGCCCCGACGCGGTGGTGGCTCTTGACGAGGACGACCACTACCTGGTCGTTGCCGCTGATAAGGGCACTGCCACCTTCTCAGACATCGCTAATGGCATCTCCTTAGAGCGCGGCTTCTGGCTGGGCGATGCTTTTGCCTCCGGCGGCTCGGTGGGCTTCGACCACAAGGAAATGGGTATTACCGCCCGCGGCGCCTGGGAGTCGGTCAAGCGCCACTTCGCTGCCCTGGGGCACGATTCTCAGGCTGAAGACTTTACCATGGTGGGCATCGGCGGCATGGCTGGCGACGTATTCGGCAACGGCGCCCTGCTCTCAGAGCACATCCGCCTGGTTGGCGCTTTCGACTCCCGCCATATCTTCATCGACCCAAACCCCGATGCAGCTACTTCTTTTGCCGAACGTCAGCGCCTCTTCAACCTGCCCCGCGCCTACTGGACCGACTACAAGCCCGAACTGATTTCAGAGGGCGGCGGTGTCTACTCCCGTAAAGACAAGGCCATCGAGGTCACGCCCCAAATGCGGGAGGCTCTGGGCCTTGATAGCGTCGTTGAAACCATGAGCGGCGACCAGCTCATTACTGCCCTGCTCAAGGCCCCCGTAGATCTGCTCTACACCGGCGGAACCGGCACCTACGTGCGCTCAACCGAAGAAAGCAACAGCCAGGTCGGCGACTCCACCAACGACAAGCTCCGCATCACCGCACCCGAGCTGCGGGTACGCGTCATCTCCGAAGGTGGCAACCTGGGCCTCACCCAGCGAGCCCGTATCGAGGCAGCAGCGGGCGGGATCTTGGTCAACACCGACGCCATCGACAACTCTGCCGGCGTTGAAACCTCAGACCGCGAAGTCAACCTCAAGATTCTCATGGGTCGCGCCATTGAAGCGGGCCAGTTCAAGGAGGGCGACCGCGCCGACTTCATCGCTGAGCAGGTCGAAGAAGTAGGCCGCCGCGTGCTGCGGTCCAACCTGGAGCAGAACGTGCTCCTGCAGGCAGAACGCACCGAAGCTTTCAACACCAACGACCTTGCGGGCGAGTTCATGGACTACCTGGCCGAGACCGTACACCTAGACCGCGAGGTTGAGCTACTCCCCTCAGATGCCGAGCTAGCAGACCGGGCCGAAGCCCACGTCCCCCTCACCGGCCCCGAGCTCTCCGTGCTGACCGCCTACGCAAAGATCGACCTCACCGCGGCCCTTGTTAACAGCGGCTACGCCGATGAGCCCGACCTCGACCTCAGCGACGTCCTGGCTGACTACTTCCCGGCTCCCGCTACCGAGAAGTTTGGCTCCTACTTCGACGAGCACCCCCTGCGCAGCGAAATCATCGCAACCCGCGCAGCCAACCGCATGATCAACCACGCAGGTATCACCTTCGTGTACGAGATGAAGAAGAAGCACGGGGCTTCGGTCAACGATATTGCCCGCGCCTTCCGCGCAGCCCGTCTCGAAGCTGGCGCCCTGCCCGACATTGAGGGTAACGGCGACTTCGACGCCTGGGTCGAAGGAGCACAGGCCCTCCGCAAAGCCATCGAGGCCAAGCTCGCAAGCAAGTAGGGTTACCTCAAACTCCCTTAACAAGGACGTGCCCGCCCCGGCTCACAGAAGCCGGGGCGGGCACGTCCTTACCCTCAGAAAAGCTAACTAAACCTCTCCCAGCGCTACACCAAAATTTGATATACCATAAATTATAAAATTTGTCATATACGCTATATTTATTTTAGTTAGTATCATGTATATGCCCTCGTAAAGGCGGTAATAATGCCGAAATACACTATCCACGGCTTCTTACAAGAGATTGGCAGTGTTCTCCTCGAAGCTTCTGCTTTCCCTCAACAGCCGCTCAACCACACACACCAATACTGGATGCTAGAGCTCCCCAACAGCAAAACTGTCGCCTTCTCCACACATATTTTCGAAACAGTAGGAGCCGCACAGGCACACCAGCTAGCTCCCTACGAGTCCCACAGTCACCGCAGCGTCGGTGGAGATGAAACTTCAGCAATTCTTGTTATCGCATCAACCATTACCCCCAGAGCCTGCGAACACCTCATACAAACGGGCAGCAGTTATATTGCTCTCGACCAGGGCTCTGCTTATCTCGATGGCACTTTCTACGGGAAGAAAAGCATAGCCCAAAATTCCCAGAAGGGGCACCGTCCTAGGTCTTGGAATCTCTACGCACTGGCTCGAATACATATCCTCTCTCCGCAAACTCCAAGCCAACAAGAACTAGCCGATATACTCAACATCTCCCAGCCCACCGTCTCACGCACCTATAACCTGCTTCGTCACACTCTCAAACAATATGACGATTCCGCGTCTACCACTCACAAATCAGACCTATTGCGTTGGCTCGAATTCGCCTACCCGAGCAGACATGACCTCGTCACATCCTGGTTCTCTCCAGCACCCCTTGTTCAACAAATTAAAACTATTCGCCAGGTTCTATCGTCTGCAGATATCTCATCAGCAGTAGCTGGGGTGGTAGCTGGTGACATGTACTCACCGTGGAAGCACCCCCAGACATGTCTAGTGCTCGCTTCAAAAGTCACTGATTTGGAAGAAGAAGGCTTTTTCGAGAGCTCACCAGAAAAAGCAACTATGCAGATATCGATACCAGCTGATCCCACACGTTTTGCCACCGCACGATGGTGGAGCCAGGAGTCTGAGCTCCCTGGAATCTACACTGACCCCGTTGACACATACTTAACTCTGGCCTGTAGCAAGGAATCAGATATCCGCGAAGCTACTCAGATACTTAAAACCAAAATATTAGAAGGGGCAATGAGCTAATGTCTGAGCCCATATTCTCAGTTACGCTAACCCCGTCAAGTAGAGCTGAGTTCCTCGCGCATGAAACTCTACTGCTCGTTGCCCAAGCATACAGCGGAAGAACAGATTATCGAATTGTTGGAGGGCAAATGGTTATGCTTCTCCAAAAGGTTTACCCCTTAGCAGGTCACGCTGAACCCAGATTCACGCTCGATACAGATGCCGCTCTAGGTAATACTGACACGCCTCTTGTAAAGAACAGGTCAGTTCTTGAGTTACTGGCAAAGGCTGATCAGCAGCTCGTGCAAGCAGGTTTCACTAGAGCAGGCGGCTCTGCATATACACGAGGGTGGCATGGTACGCGGGAGTACCAGGAAGTAAATTTTCTACAGCCCTTCAACGCCAGCCGAAAAGCGGGGGAGATTCGAGCTGCACCAATTCCTCTTGCTCGTGAAGGTGACTTACGACAGCTTATCGGCCAGTATATCGCTGACCCTATGGTCTGAGATTGCCTCAGACTCCCTTAACAAGGACGTGCCCTCAGAAAAACTAGCGCTCCTGCACCCGATCAACCTCGGCCAGGGAGAGCTTCCCGGTCTCTCGGGCAGTTAAGGCAGCCGTAGCTGCCAGGGCAGCCATACCCAGGGTAAAGACGGCAGGGCCCGCCCAGCTGGCAAAGTCGTCCCCGGCGAGTGCGGTAGCTGCTGCAGGAGCGATACCACCTGACAGGGCAAAACCGATCTGGGTGCCCAGGGCAAGGCCGGTCACCCGCACCCGGGTGGGGAACATTTCAGCGTAGAAGGACGGCCAAATACCGTTGGCCATGGAGTAGAAGGCCCCGTGCATGAGCACACCAAACACGAACACGAGAACAATGTTGCCGCTTGTGATGGCGTGTAGGTAGGGGAACATGAGCCCACCAGCGACCAGGGCACCGGTGGCGAAGATGGGCTTACGCCCCACCCGGTCAGCGACCATAGCCCAGAGCGGGATAGCGAGCAGGCTCAGGCCGTTAGAGGCAATAGGAACCCAGAGCATAATGCCCGAATCGATTCCGTGACCCTTGGTGGCAAAAGAGATTGAGAAGGTTGTGAAGACCATGTTCACGGTATTGACCATGGCGCACAGGGCCACCACCGCCACTGCCCGCTTGTGGCGGGTGAAGACAAGAGCCAGCGGCGCTTTACGACGGGCCGGATCAATCACCTGCTGCGCCTGGGTTTCAACGAAGGAGGGGGCTTCTTCAAGGCGACGGCGAATCAGCCAGGCAGCCACCAGTACGAAAGCTGAAAGCCAGAAGGGCACGCGCCAACCCCAGCTAAGCAGGTCTTCTTCGGGTAGGGCTGCAAAGGGCAGGAAGACTGCCGTTGCGAGTAGGGAGCCGAACTGGGTGCCGTGCAGGGTCCAGGAGGTGGTGAAGGCCCGCTGGTGGTCGTGGGCGTGCTCCAGCGACATTGAGATAGCGGACGCCTGCTCACCCGACGCCGATAGCCCCTGGAAGACCCGGCACAGCACCAGCAGAGTAGGAGCGAGAAGCCCCACCTGGTCGTAGGTGGGTAGGCAGCCGATGGCGAAGGTGGCCCCGCCCATCATGAAGAGGGTCAGCATGAGCACAAAACGGCGTCCGAACCTGTCGCCCAGCGGGCCCATCAGCATAGCGCCAAAGGGGCGAACCACGTAGGCGACACCCAGCACCATCATGGATTTGAGGACTCCAGCGGCATCCGAGTCTTCGGGGAAGAAGATGCGGTTGAGCACCAGGGCAGCGGCTGTACCGAAGACCGCGAAGTCGTAGTATTCCAGCGCTGAACCGATCCAGGAGGCCA
>DXCN01000032.1 GCA_019115985.1 Candidatus Rothia avicola
TAATAAAAGCTTTACTGATATTTTGAAATTAGGGTATGATATTTATGAATAATTTGGGTTTGCATAGTTGATTTATTCCTTTCTTTAAGTAGATTGATGGCCTGATTAATATTGTTGCCTAGATTAGAATAATCTTTGTTCAGGGTGGTGAAATGCTTTGTGGCTGACAATTGGTTCTTTAGAGTTGGTAATTTTATTGTGCGCGAAGATACATCGCTCAGGTATATTCCTGGTTGTGCTGAAGTTTTTATTCCCAGTGAAAGCTGCTGCTGAAATTCACGAGAACTCATCACCAGTTTCAAATAATCGCTAGTAATTAACTCTTCGTTGGGTCTGAAGAATCCGACACTACGTTGAAATGGAAGAGTTTGCTCTAGGTCGTAGAGAGCTGTTCTGCCGTATGTCGCGCCCACTAGAATCATCATCACGTCACCCTTTCGGGGGAAACCAGATGCGGTAATCTGTGCAGCTTCCTCTAAAGAAATTCGTGATTCGTCCTCAGAAATGACAAGTTCTCCGCTGCTGATGTTCTTTGCAGAAAGCAAAACCTCACCGCCTGAGTCGACCCTAGGGTGTGTGCCGTGAGAGCCATCTTTAAGTCCCTTCAGAACTCTTGATAAGCGAACCTGTTGACCACCAGCTTCTAAGATTATTTGCTCTTTTTGGGCTTCAAGCTGCTCTTTTAATAGTTCCTTCAGTTTTATCTGGTCAGCAATGAACTCATCAATCTCCGCCAGCTCACGGTCAAGCTCATCTGCAATTTTCTTTTGTTCATCAAGCGGGGGTAATGGAATAAGCGCAGATTTGAGCTGTTGCTGGTTCAATATCTTAGCGCCATAAATGTTTGTCCCGGCGGCATGTTCAAAAGCCAGTGGGAGTACATAGCGTGCAAAAGGTAAGTGAATTTTGCTTGATTTATGGATAGTTGCGATAGCTTCATTAGTTACAACAGGATTTTTAACAAAACAAGTTTTGCCAATGGAAAGCTTAAAACTGTACAGTAAATCGCCGGGTTCAGACCATCGGATATTGGCATGACGCAAACCTGACTCAGATAAGTAATGGCTAGAACCGAAGATTTCATCTGAGTTCATGTCAGCAATTGTTACCCAAGGTATATCGCCATCAAAAAATTCTGGATTGCTTGTGGGAGGAGTCCCGCCAACTGAAATATCTAAAATATGTGAAGCTTTCCGGATTTCCCAATGGCTGGGTATATGGTGTAGCCAATCTGGAATTTTCACTGTGCTAGCACCTCTTCCAGCCTCTTCTTGATCCGGCCCAGCACCTCGTTGAGGTCCCGGTCAATCTCCTCCAGGGAGCGCGGCGGCACGTACTCGTAGAAGTGGCGGGTAAAAGGAATCTCAGCGCCCTCCTTAGTCTTAGACTCATCAACCCAGGCATCCGGCACAAAAGGCTTGACCTCACGTTCCAGGTACTCGTGAATATCCTCGACCCAGGGCACATTCTCAGTATCACGCAGGGCAGTATCAGCCACCGGCTTCTTAGCCTTCATCACCACCTCGGCGGTTTCATCGCGCTCAGCCAACTCATCCACCAACTTAGCCAAAGCCGCAGGCTTCACCAGGGCACCGGCGTCCGCAAACACCTGCAGCAGCTCAGCCTTCACACCAGCCACATCACCACCCACGGCACCCGCCTTGCTCTCAACCAAAGAAGCAAGAGAAACCCGCACGGCGGCGTCCTCACCCTCAGCCAGCTTGAGCTTGCCAAACTCCTTAGAAGCCAGCAACCTCTCCACCCGCTCAGCAGTAAAACCCCAATTCAACCGCAAAGGGCGCTCCACCGTAATCGTGCGGTACATAAACTCCTCACGATCAAAAACCTTAGAACGCTTATCATCCGCAGCATCAAAAGCAGCATACAAGCGGGTAATCTCAGTAATCTGCTCCTCACTCAACCGCTTACGCTTAGACCCCACCGACTTACGCATCTTCTCAAACATACTCGTCGCGTCAATCAGCTGAACCTTACCCCTACGCTCAGCCTTCTTCTGCTTATTCAACACCCAAATATAGGTAGAAATACCCGTGTTATAGAACATGTCGGTAGGCAGCCCAATAATCGCCTCAAGGTAATCCTGATCCAAAACCCACTTACGGATATTCGACTCACCAGACCCAGCGCCACCCGTAAACAGGGGAGAACCATTCAAAACAATGGCACCACGGCCACCCACCTGGGCAACACCATTACTAGCAACCGTCGGCTCATTGAGCTTAGAAATCAGATGCTGCAAGAAAAGGAGCGAACCATCAGACACACGGGGCAGGCCAGCACCAAAACGGCCCGCAAAACCCTGGTTCTTATGCTCAGCCTCAACCACAGCCTTAGCGCCTTTCCAATCCACGCCAAAGGGCGGGTTACTCAGCCCATAGTGGAAGGTGCGGTTCTCAAAAGCCGGGTCAGTCAGTGTGTTGCCGAGAGCGATGTTATCGACGTCCTGGCCCTTCACCACCATGTCAGCCTTACAAATCGCATACGACTCAGGGTTGAGCTCCTGGCCCAGCAGGCTCACATCGGCGGTGGGGTTCAGCTGGTGAATCTTATCGTCAGCCACCGACAACATACCACCGGTGCCTGCCGTAGGGTCATAAACCGACCGGGCAATGTAATCAGTGCGCAGGTCTTCATCATCAGCCAGCAGCAAGTTAACCATGAGCTCAATAACCTCACGCGGGGTAAAGTGCTCACCGGCAGTCTCATTCGAAGCCTCAGCGAACTTGCGAATCAGCTCCTCAAAGATATTGCCCATCTGCTCATTGCTCACCTGGTCAGGGTGCAGGTTCACCCGCGAGAAATGCTGAATCACCTGATACAGCAGGTTATGAGCGGCAAGGTCTGCGATGGTGTCTTCGAACTTATACTTCTCAAAAATATCGCGCACGTTCTCACTGAACTGGTTAATGTAAGAACGCAAATTCTGCTCAAGCGTATCGGGGTCATTCGCGACCGTCTTGAGATTGTGCTGGGAGAGGTTATAGAAACTGTAATCGTGACCCGCGCGGGCAGAAAGCATCGCCGGAGGAATCGTATCGAGCACATAACCATCTGCCGCCTCTAGAACAGCCTGCTTAGTCGGCTCAAGCACCGCATCAAGACGCGCCAACACCGTGAAAGGCAGAATAATCTGACCGTACTGATGCTGCTTATAGGTACCGCGCAAAACATCAGCCACATCCCAAATGAACTGCGAATAGTTCAAAGAAGACACACAAGCCCCTCAACATTGGCAAACTAATGGCTCCGAATAAAAGCCCTAGCCACTAGGCAGAGCTTTTACCCCGATAAAACTAATAATACTCAAGGGGCAGGCTGGGAAGACGAAGTGCAGCTCATGTGTCTTGCCTACTGAACGGCAGAAGGTTTAAGAGCTCCTGCCAGACAAGGGGAGGAGCCCCGCCAAGCCGGGGCGGGCGTCCGTCCGCTCATTGAATGTAATCGAAAGTGCCATCTGCGCGAGCAAAGAACGCGCAGATGGCATTTTCGGTTACATTCGGGAGCAACTGTGATATAAAGGTGTGTGGCGTCACCCACCGCCCAGCGCTTTGCCCCTGTGACTCTAGCAAGCAGGCCTCCAGCGCGAAGGGAAGAAAATTCTCGGGTTGCACCGGCATACCGTGGCCGGGGCAGGCACCACCGAAGCGTCGATTGATACCGCAGCTAGAGTGCGAAGAAAGTCGATACCCGTGACTGCCCAATCAAACTTCAAAAAGCTCGTGCGCGCCCGCATGGAAGAAACCGGCGAAAACTACACCACCGCCCGAGCAGCCCTGCTCAAGACCAGGCCGACGACCGACGTCCTGACCGATTCCCGCGAACAAGCCTACGCAGAACACCGCACAGTCGTTGACCGTTTTCTGCAGGGCGGACGCCTGACCTCCTGGCCCTCCAAACGCCGCACCCGCGCCCACCTACTGCTGCACCTTGTGACCTATTTTGAGTCGGGTCGCACCTACACCGAGAAGCAGGTCAACGAGATCTTGGCCGCCCTCTGGCAGGACTATGCCTTTATGCGTCGGGAAATGGTCGAGTACGGTTACCTGGTGCGGACCGCTGACGCCTCCGCGTATTGCCTGGCAACCCAGGCTCCTAACCGGGAAGGTACCGTGCTGGCTGCCGAGGCCCCGGCCTGGGAAGCGATGTGGCTGCCGGGCTACCTGGCTGCAGAGGCTATGTAGCAACAAGGGACCAGATTCCTCCCAAAATCCTTGTGGTGCACACATACTATTGGGAGTTTTCTGGTCCCTAGTCTGGGGGCAAGGGCTCTTAGCTGCTTGCAACTGGATAACCCCGTCTATCTACCCGACGTGACTTCTTTGAACCCCAGCGACCTGTAGAGAGCATAGGCAGGCTCATTATCGCTCTCCACGCGCAGGCCTACAGGCCTATGCACAGGAAGGCTAGTAAGGGCAGCTTGCATGAGAGCTCTTCCTACGCCGGTGCCCCGTACCTTGGGGTGAACGAACACATCAATGATGAAGAACAAATCGCTCACATCGTCCCAGGGCGGTGAATCAACCGTCATCACACAGCCCAAAATCTGCCCATCGACCACATACACCAGGTTGGCTTGTGGAAGAAAGGTTCCATAATCTCCCCGAAGGGCAGCAGAAATATCGGTTTCAGCTTCAGCTACATCTTCCACCGTGCCCTGCGGGTAGCTGTCAAAGTAGAGCTGAGCCAGAACAGGCACTTCATACGTAGTGAAAGGCCGTATCTGCCCTGGCAGAGTATGGGCTGAAGCTGGCTTTGAGCCCTCGAATATCATGGTTAGTTGCATAGAACTTTGAGACCAACTCACAGGCAAGGCATGAGGGTCAGGCTTGCGCCTATTCCGCCCGCAGATTCATTTCCTCGCGCGCTCGGAATCTGCTGGGCTCCATCAAGCGCGCCCCTGCCCAGCCTTAAAGAATCGGTCTCATTCCTCCCTTTATTAGGTCTTTAGCTCACCTCAACCCGGGCCGCGGCCTCGCGCCCGAACAGGTAGAGCACCAGTTCGCCCGGCTCGCCGGTTAGCACAGTTGCAACCTGGCCAGCAGGCGGAGCAATCACAGTATGAACAGCAGGGGAGTAGCCCGGAGCTTCCAGCACCAGCCCCTGAGGGTACCTCTTCCCGACCATCAGGCGAGCACGCGCCCGCAGCACCTTCCACATCTTCTCCTGCACGCCCTCAGCCAGCTCTCGCGGGGCAGGCTGCTCGCCGTCAGCGAGAGAGGCGCGGCGGACGTCCTCGGTATGCACAAAATACTCGACCAGGTTCATTGCCTCGTCCAGACCCGGGAAGCGCGTGCGCATGTGCAGGTAACCCGGCAGCGCCTCAAAATCGCGCAGGGCCTTCTCGTAGCGGCGCTGGCCGGTCAGCTCATCGGCGAGCTGGTTGGTGTGACGCTCGGTGCGGGCTTCCAGCGGCCCGCCTACCACGCCGGCTGCCAGCGTCGGCTTGGACTCCCGCAGCAGCAGGTGGGCTGCCAGATGGCGGGTTTCCCAGCCCTCGCAGAGGGTAGGGGCGGACGGCCCCGCGTCAGCTAGAGCCTGCACGAGGGCAGTACGTTCAGAGGTAACAAGGGCAGAAGAAGTCATACGCCCAGTCTAAACCCGAGCGACGGGGTGCCCAGCGCAGGCACCAGCCCTACAAGCACCAGCCCCAGCTCTTAGCCAGATGCTGAGAGCTGCCCCAGCCCCGCTACCACCATCAGCTAGGATAGAAGGGTGAGTACACCAGCACCCAGCGCCACCGAGGGCGCTTCCATGCCCGCCGATATCGCCACCCGCCTCAAGCGCGATGAGCACGGCCTGTTCGCCGCAATTATTCAGCAGTACGACACCCGCGATGTGCTCATGCTCGGCTGGATGAACGACGAAGCCCTACGCCGCACCCTCACCGAAGGGCGGGTCACCTTCTGGTCCCGCTCCCGCCAGGAATACTGGCGCAAGGGCGACACCAGCGGCCACTACCAGTACGTCAAAAGCGTCAGCATCGATTGCGACGGCGACGCCTTGCTCATCGAGGCCGACCAGGTAGGGGCAGCCTGCCATACCGGAACCACCACCTGCTTCCAAGCCGGCGGGCAGCTGCCTGCCGCAACCGGCGTCCGCCCCGAATAGCTCCCCAGACACACCACAACCAGAGGAAACCATGCACGACTTGGGAATCGTCGAACCGACCCTAGAAGAGTTCCGTGAACTAGCTACCAGCCGCCGCGTCATTCCCGTGCGCGTCAAGGTTCTCGCAGACGCCATGACCCCCATCGGCATCTACCGGGCCCTGGTCGCCACCGACGGCGCACCCGCCCCCGGCACCTTCCTGCTGGAATCAGCGAATGAGCAGAAGCAGTGGTCACGCTACTCCTTTATCGGTGCTTCCAGCCGCTCAACCCTCACCACCAAGAACGGGCAGATTGTGTGGCAGGGGCTCACCCCCTCCGGCGCACCCACCGAGGGCGACCCTGTTGAGGCTATCCGCGAGACCCTGGAGATGCTGCACACCGAGCCCTTCGATAACCTGCCCCCGCTCACCAGCGGCCTGGTGGGCTACATGGGCTGGGACGTCGTGCGCCGCTGGGAGAAACTACCCGGCGGCCCGGCGGACGATGTCAACCTACCCGAGTTCGCCCTGAACATCGTCTCCGACATGGCCGTGCACGATAACTCCGACGGCACCGTCACCCTCATCGCCAACGCCATCAACTTCAACGGCACTGACGACAACATCGATGCCGCCTACGCCGACGCGCTCTCCCGCGTCTACGCCATGATGGATAAGCTCGCCCAGCCCGCCCCCGAGTCGGTCTCAACCCTCACCGGCACAGCGGATATCGAGGCGCAGGTAGCGCAGGTCAAGCACACCTGGGCGGAGCAGGGCTTCTTGGACGCCATTGAGAAGTCCAAGAAAAACATCATCGACGGCGACGTCTTCCAGATTGTAATCTCCCGCCGCTTCGAGGCAGAAAACCGCGCCAGCGCCCTGGATGTCTACCGGGTGCTACGCCAGTCCAACCCCTCGCCCTACATGTACCTCTTCAACTTCGAATCCACCGAAGACGGCGAGCCCTTCCAGATTGTCGGCTCTTCCCCCGAAGCCCTGGTCACCCTCAAAAACGGCACCGCCACCACCCACCCCATCGCCGGGTCCCGTCCGCGCGGCGCCACCCGCGAAGAAGATCTGGCCCTGGCCGAAGAGCTGCTTGCCGACGAAAAAGAACGCTCCGAGCACCTCATGCTCATCGACCTGGCCCGCAACGACCTCTCCCGCATCGCGGTACCCGGCAGTGTCAACGTCACCCAGTTCATGGAAATCGAGCGCTTCAGCCACATCATGCACATCTCATCCGAGGTGCAGGCCCAGCTGGCCGAGGGCATGAACGCCTACGACGTGCTGCGTGTAGCCTTCCCCGCAGGCACCCTCTCTGGCGCGCCCAAGCCCCGCGCTATGCAGCTACTCGATGAGTACGAGGTGAGCGCCCGCGGTGTTTACAGCGGGGTCTGCGGCTACTTCGACTTTGCGGGCAACATGGATATGGCAATTGCCATCCGCACGGCGGTGCTCAAGAGCGGACGCGCCTATGTGCAGGCTGGTGCCGGTATCGTCATGGACTCGGTGCCCGCTTCTGAAGCCCAGGAAACCGTGAATAAGGCAGCTGCCCCGCTGCGCGCCGTGCTCACCGCGTCGGGTCTGGCGCCCCTGTCGACCGAGGTGATTGACTAGATGAGCGAGTCACAGGCCCAGCCTGCTGAGGTTGCTACCGCGCGCCCGGTGCCGGGCTGGGCTAAGCCTGCCCGCGTGCTGCTGGGGGCCATGGCTGTTTCTGCTGCCGCCTTCCTTACCACTTTGCCGACCTGGATTCGCGCCGAGGTCAGCACGGTCGTTTCGACCTCCACCCTGGACATTTCGGGGGCGGACGCCGGTTCCACTGTCTCTGCCCTGGCCCTGGTTGCCCTGGTGGCGTCGGTTGCCCTGCGGATTGCCGGGCCTAAGCTCCGGAAGGTGCTGGCCCTCTTGCTGGTGGGCGTGGGGCTGGGCCTGGCGGTAGCTGCCTTTGGCGTGAACGCCGACCCGCAGGCTGCCTCTATGGCCCAGGTCAGTGCGATGACCGGTACTAATGCCCCGGCTAACTCCTACGCGGTGACCGCCATGCCCCTGCTGGCGACCGTGTGCGGTGTGCTGGTTGCCCTGGCCGGTGTGTGGGCCTTTGTTGCTACCTCCCACTGGAAGACCGGGCGCAAGTACGACCGGTCAGCTGCCCGGGCAGCCCGTGTGGCTTCTGCCGAAGAAACGGACGAAATCGACGCCTGGGACTCCCTGAGCGAGGGGAAGGACCCGACCCTGTAAGAGGGGCAGGACGTCTAAAGCCGCAGACCCGCTGCGATAGCGGGCTGCGGCTTTGCTGTATCTAGAGGGGTTTACAGGCCGAAAGAACCCTCTAGGCGGCTGCGGGAGCCGGGATGCAGCAGCACCACCTGGCTGATGAGTTCATCGCCTGACCAGGTGCTGCGCAGTAGGCGCAGGCAGGGCTCGGTGGGGTTAATCTGCAGGTCGGACGCCTGTGAGCTGGTGGGTAGTACCGCTTCGACGGTGTGCGTGCCCCGGGTGATAGGGGCGCACTGCCCCAGGTAAAAGTTGGGGGTGATGCTGGTGAAGTCCTGCTCTAGATAGTCGGGTATGGCTGCGGCGTTGACGTAGCGTTCTTCACGTTGGATGGGCAGCCCGTCATCGTAGTGGACCAGCACGCTGTGGAAGACCCTCTCGCCCAGTTCGGGGCCTAGGCGGCGCTGGGCCTGGGTTGCCGGTATCTCTTCGAGGGTGAGTACTTTACTGCTGTGGGTGTGGCCGCGTTCGGTGATTTCATCGGCAATGTTGCGCACCTCCAGCAGGGCAGAGGGGTTCTTGTGCTCGGCCACAAAGGTGCCGACCCCGCGGGTGCGCACGAGCAGGCCCTCAAGCGTCATCTCGCGGATAGCTCGGTTGACGGTCATGCGGGAGAGCCCCAGGGCGCTAGCGAGCTCGTTTTCTGAGGGGATGCTTTCGCCCGCTGCCCAGTGGCCTCTGTTGATCTGCTCGGTGATGATGGTTTTGAGCAGCTGGTAGGCGGGGGTTTTTGCGGCCTTGTGATCAGCGAACTGCTGGGACAAGTCGGTAATTTTTTCCACGCCTACTCCATTGACAACCAGTTGTATATACAAGAAGATAGGTATGTGACCTTCTTCATCTTCCCACTGTACCGCCCCGGCGCGATCAGGTAAAAGCAAAGAACCAAAAGCTGGGAAGAGCAGACCATCATGTACAAAGGAGTAGATATGGCCACCAGCGGCCCCCGCCCCGTCCGCGCCCCTCGCGGTTCAGAACTCAATACCCTTGGCTGGCAGCAGGAAGGCGCCCTGCGCATGCTCATGAACAACCTCGACCCCGAGGTCGCCGAGCATCCCGATAACCTGGTGGTTTACGGCGGCACCGGCCGCGCAGCCCGCTCCTGGGAGGCCTTTGACGCTATCGTCGCCACCCTCAAGACCCTCAAGAGCGATGAGACCATGCTGGTGCAGTCCGGCAAGCCCGTGGGTGTCTTCCGCACCAACGAATGGGCCCCGCGTGTGCTACTGGCCAACTCCAATCTGGTCGGCGACTGGGCCAACTGGGAGCACTTCCGCAAGCTCGAAGCCGAAGGGCTGATGATGTACGGCCAGATGACCGCGGGATCCTGGATCTACATTGGCACCCAGGGTATTCTGCAGGGCACCTACGAGACCTTCGGTGCGGTAGCCCGCAAGCGCTTTGGCGGCACCCTGGCTGGAACCATTACCCTCACCGCTGGCCTTGGCGGTATGGGCGGTGCCCAGCCCCTAGCTGTGACCATGAACGAGGGCGTGGCTATTTGCGTAGACGTTGACGAGTCCCGCGTTGACCGCCGCATCGACCACAAGTACCTGGATGTCAAGGCCCGTGACCTCGACCACGCCCTAGAACTCGCCATCGAGGCCCGCGACGCCAAGAAGCCCCTGTCCATTGGGGTGGTCGGCAATGCTGCCGAGATCTTCCCCGAGCTACTGCGCCGCAAGGCCCCCATCGACATCGTCACCGACCAGACCAGCGCCCACGACCCGCTCAGCTACCTGCCCACCGAGGTCACCTTCGAGGACTGGAAGGCAGAAGCTGCCCGCGACCCCGAACTCTTCACCAAGCGCTCCCGCGAGGCCATGGCAGCCCACGTTGAGGCAATGGTTGGCTTTATGGACGCCGGTGCTGAGGTCTTCGACTACGGCAACTCCATCCGTGATGAGGCCCGCAAGGCAGGCTACCAGCGCGCCTTTGACTTCCCCGGCTTCGTACCCGCCTATATCCGCCCCCTCTTTGAGGAGGGCCTGGGCCCCTTCCGCTGGTGCGCCCTCTCTGGCGACCCCGAAGATATCAAGAAGACCGACCAGGCCATTCTCGAACTCTTCCCCGAGAACGAGCACCTCAAGCGCTGGATCACCATGGCCGGTGAGAAGGTCGCCTACGAGGGCCTGCCCGCCCGTATCTGCTGGCTGGGCTACGGCGAGCGCCACAAGGCAGGTCTCAAGTTCAACGAGATGGTAGCTAGCGGCGAGCTCTCTGCCCCCATCGCCATTGGCCGTGACCACCTGGATTCCGGTTCGGTGGCCTCCCCCTACCGCGAGACCGAGGGTATGAAGGACGGCACCGACGCTGTTGCCGACTGGCCCCTGCTTAACGCCCTGGTGAACACCTCATCGGGTGCCTCCTGGGTATCCATTCACCACGGCGGCGGCGTGGGTATGGGCCGCTCCATCCATGCGGGCCAGGTCTGCATCGCTGACGGCTCTGAGCTGGCTGCTGCCAAGCTGGAGCGCGTACTGACCAACGACCCCGGCATGGGCGTGATTCGCCACGCGGACGCCGGCTACGAGTACGCCCAGCAGGTTGCGGCTGAGCGCGGGGTCCGTATTCCCATGCAGGAAAACCGCTAGCCATGACCAGCCGTCTCTTTACCAACATCGGGTCACTGGTCACCAATGACCCCACCCTGGACCGCGGGCCCCTCGGCGTACTCGAAAACGCCGCCTTCGTGGTAGAGCAGGGCCGAATCATCTGGGTTGGCGCAGCCAGCCAGGCGCCGGCGTCCGACCGCTGCATTGATGTGGGCGGGCGTGCCGTGCTGCCGGGCTTCGTGGAATCCCACTCCCACCTGGTTTTTGCAGGGGATCGCTCGCACGAGTTCGCCGCCCGCATGGAAGGCAAACCGTACGAAGCCGGTGGCATCCGCACCACCATCGAGGCTACCCGGGCTGCAAGTGCAGCTGAGCTGGAACTCAACACCCGCTCACTCATGCAGGAGTACACCCGGGCCGGGGCGACCACGATTGAGGTGAAGACCGGCTACGGCCAGTCGGCTGAATCTGAACTGAAATCGGTGCAGGTCGCTGCGGCCTGCACCGACGAGGTCACCCTGCTGGCCGCCCATGTGGCTCCGCCGGAGTACCGGGATAAGCACGATGAGTACGTGCAGATGGTGGTTGACACCATGATCCCGGAATGTGCCCCCTACGCCTCATGGATTGACGTATTCTGCGAGCGCGGGGCCTTTAGCGAAGATGAGTCGCGGGCCGTGTTGCAGGCCGGTACCGCTGCCGGTTTGAAGGCGCGCGTGCACGGGAACCAGCTGACCTACGGGGCCGGTGTGCAGCTGGCCGTTGAGCTGGGCGCTGCCAGCGTGGACCATGTGGTCTACCTGACGGACGCGGACGTTGACGCCCTGGCTAACAGCTCCACGGTGGCTACCGTGCTGCCCGGGGCAGATTTTTCAACCCGGGGCACCTACCCCGACGCCCGCCGTCTGCTGGACGCCGGGGCAACGGTGGCGCTGGGGGCTGACTGCAACCCCGGTACCTCCTTCACCACCTCCATCCCCTTCTGTATTGCCCTGGCCGTACGGGATCTGCACATGAGCCCCGACGAAGCTGTCTGGGCGGCAACCGCCGGGGGAGCAGCCGCCTTGGGGCGCACCGATATCGGTGCCATCACCGTGGGAGCCCGCGCCGACGTCCTCGCCCTGGAAGCCCCCAACCACCTGCACCTGGCCTACCGCCCCGGCGTGCCCCTGGTTGCAGGTGTCTGGAAGGACGGGCAAACCGTCGTACCCCTGAACGAGGAGGACAACTAGTGATCCAGGCAGTAACCGACCGGGCCGCCCCGGCATGGAGCGGACGCGACGACGGGCCCGGAGCCGAACACCGCAGGCTCTTCCAGGCCGTGCAACCGCTTGCCCAGCTCACTCAGAAGCCAGACGCCCTCTTCATCGGCTTTGCCTCCGATGAGGGGGTGCGCCGTAACCAGGGACGCACCGGCGCCGCCGAGGGGCCCACCGCCCTGCGCTCTGCCCTAGGTACCCTGGCACTGGCCCAGGGCGCCTCTGGTAAGCGCCGCCCCGACCTCGTCCTGGGGGACGCCGGTGACGTTGTTGTGATCAACCGAGACCTCGTCGGCGGCCACCACAGGTTAGCAGAAGCCGTCACCGCCACCATCGACGAAGGCTCCCTGCCCGTGGTACTCGGCGGCGGGCACGAAGTCGCCTACGGCACCTACAAGGGGCTAGCGGCGTCCGCCCGCAGAAAAAACCACCGGGGGCAGGGTAGGACCGCGCGCATCGGCATCCTCAACCTCGACGCCCACTTCGACCTGCGCGAAGCGGACGAACCCACCAGCGGAACCCCCTTCAGCCAGGCGCTCGCCGAGGAAGAAGGGGCAGGCACCGAACTGATCTACGCGGTCGTGGGCATCTCTGAGGCAGCCAACACCCAGGTACTCTTCGACGCAGCGGCCCGGTCAGGAGTTCACTACCTGCTCGATGAAGAAACCCACTGGGGCAACCTGCAAGCCATCGACAAGTTCGTTGAGGTCTTCACCGCAAACGTCGACCTGATCTACCTGACCCTGGATCTGGATGTCCTGCCAGCGGCCGTTGCCCCCGGCGTCAGCGCCCCCGCCGCACTCGGCGTTGACCCAGCTATCATCAACCGCATCATGAGTAGGGTTGCCGCTTCGGGCAAGCTCGCCGCCTTCGACGTGGCCGAACTCAACCCCTCCCTCGACATCGACGGACGCACCGCCAAAACTGCCGCCCGCCTGATTCACACCGTCCTGACCCGGCACATGCCTCTGCCGGAGTAAAACTCTATAGGTTCTACGGGCTCGTGCTCGCTGCGAGCCTGCATACACTTTCAAAGGAGAAAACCATGACCACCACCGTCACCGTCGGCATCGGGCCCGTGAGCTTCGCCGACCTGATCGCAGTTGCCCGCCACGGCGCGGCCGTCACCATCAGCGACGAAGCCCTGGCCGAAATCGAAAAATCTAGCCAGCGCATCCGCGACCTCGCCAACTCCGACACCCCCGTCTACGGCGTCTCCACCGGCTTCGGCGCCCTAGCCAACAAGCACATCCCCCTTGAGATGCGCAAGGCCCTGCAGCGCGGCCTGATTCGCTCCCACGCCGCAGGCTCTGGCCCCGAGCTCGAAACCGAAGTAATTCGAGCCCTCATGCTCCTGCGCCTTTCAACCCTGGCAACAGGTCGCACCGGCGTCCGCCCCGTCGTTGCCCAGGCCTACGCCGATATGCTTTCCGCCGGGCTTACCCCGGTGGTGCGCGAGTACGGTTCGCTGGGCTGCTCCGGCGACCTGGCGCCCCTGTCGCACTGCGCCCTGGCCATCATTGGTGAAGGGCAGGTGCGGTACGCCGACGGCCAGCTCTATGAGACCGCTGAGGCCTTTGAGAAGTTCGGGCTGACCCCGGTTGAACTGGCTGAGAAAGAGGGCCTGGCCCTCATCAACGGCACCGACGGCATGCTGGGCATGCTGGTGATGGCCCTGACCGACCTGGACGCCCTGGTCAAGCTCGCCGATATCGCTGCGGCCATGAGCGTGGAGGGTCTTGCTGGGACCGACCGCGTCTTTGCCCCCGAACTGCATGAGCTGCGCCCCCACCCCGGTCAGGGGGCAGCGGCTGCCAACATGAAGAAGGTGCTGGAGGGTTCCGGCATTATCCAGCACCACGCCGAGAACGTGACCACCTACGTGCAGGACGCCTACTCCCTGCGCTGCGCGCCCCAGGTCGCCGGGGCTGTGCGCGACACCATCGAGCACGCCCGCACTGTTGCCCTGCGTGAGCTGGCATCGGCGGTCGATAACCCCGTGGTGACCCTGGACGGCCGTGTGGAATCCAACGGTAACTTCCACGGCGCCCCGGTCGCCTACGTGCTGGACTTTCTGGCCATCGCCGTGGCCGATGCTGCCTCCATCTCGGAGCGCCGCACCGACCGCTTCCTTGATGTTGCCCGTAACCGCGGCCTGCCGCCCTTCCTGGCCGACGACCCCGGCGTGGACTCGGGCCACATGATCGCCCAGTACACCCAGGCCGCGATTGTCTCTGAGCTCAAGCGCCTGGCTGTGCCTGCCTCGGCCGACTCCATTCCTTCCTCGGCTATGCAGGAGGACCACGTCTCCATGGGCTGGTCGGCTGCCCGCAAGCTGCGCAAGGCGGTGGACGGGCTCACCCGCGTCCTGGCCATCGAAATCCTGACCGCAGCCCGCGGTATCGACCTGCGCGCCCCGCAGACTCCCTCACCGGCAACCGCCGCTGTGATTGAGCGCCTGCGTAAGGACGTCGCTGGCCCCGGCCCCGACCGCTTCCTCTCACCCGAAATCGAACAGACCGTCGAACTGGTTGCCAACGGCGAACTGCTGGCGGCGGCTGAAAGCGTCACCGGCCGCCTCGCCTAGTTCTCCGTCGTACGGAAATAAAAAGGCACACGGGTGCCTAAACTGGGCCAAAGAGCCCGCTATCTTCTAAGATAGAGATAAGCACCCGTGTGCTCGGCACCCCATACACCGGCAAGCGCACGCCCACACACTACAAGGAGACTCACATGGCACAGCAGACCGTTGAGATGGTCCCCGACCTGCCCTACAACAACCACGGCAATACCACCGCCTCATGGGCTATGGTTATCATCATGATTGTCGGCGCAATCATCGGCGCCGTCGGCTTCTGCATCTCAAACACCCCCATCTTCGTTGTCGGCGTTGCCATCATCGCTATCGGCGTTGTTGCCGGTATCGTGCTGCGCTCAGCAGGCTACGGCCAGGGCGGTAGGCACACCAAGTACCACCACTAAAACCCAGACCCGCCCGGGTGAGGTTAGAGAAGGGGCACCCCGCACAGGCGCGAGGTGCCCCTTACCTTTTCTTCACATGTGTTCTCACCCGGTGAACCCGTCTGGCAAACGTTCAGCCACCTGAGCGATACTAGAGGGGCAGCACCAACCCAACCTGCGCCGTCCGCGCACCAGCACCAAGGGGCACCATGACCGTACTTGATGACATCATCCTAGGCGTCCGCGAAGACCTCGAAACCCGCCGCGCCGCCCTGCCACTGGAGGAGCTCAAGCAGCGCGCCGCCGCCCAGGCTCCTGCGCTTGATGCCCTAGCTGCCCTGCGCGGTGCCGAAGTTGGCAGTGTTGAAATTATTTCAGAGGTCAAGCGGTCCTCACCGTCTAAGGGCGCCCTCTCCGATATCCCCGACCCCGCCCAGTTGGCCGCCGCCTACCAGGCCGGGGGAGCGGCCGCCATCTCTGTGCTCACAGAAGAGCGCCGCTTCAAGGGAACCCTGGCTGACCTTGACGCCGTCCGCGCAGCCGTTAGCATCCCGGTTCTACGCAAGGACTTCACCGTCGACGAGTACCAAATCTGGGAGGCCCGCGCCCACGGTGCCGACCTGGTCCTGCTCATCGTTGCCGCACTCGACGACGACACCCTGCGCCGCTTCCTCGACCTCACCCACGAACTCGGCATGAACGCCCTGGTCGAAACCCACACCCCCGAAGAAATCGAGCGGGCTGTTGCAGTGGGCGCCCGTATTGTGGGCGTGAACGTGCGCAACCTCAAGACCCTCGAAGTCGATAACGCCAACTTCAGCAAGCTAGCCCCCCTGTTACCTGCGGACGCCGTCATCGTGGCTGAATCCGGCGTTGCCAGCCCCGAGGACGTCGCCGACTACGCCTCACACGGCGCCAAGGCCGTGCTGGTGGGTGAGGCCCTCGTAAAATCAGGCACCCCCACCGAGACCCTGCGCGACTTCCGCGCCGCCGGTGCCCAGGCCCGGCAGACCTGGCTGGGCTCCCAGCCAGCCTAACCCCACACCTGCTTACCCCGCACCGCGCCTGCCGCGCCCCGAGAGAGCCGGGCCCAGGCGTCCGCCCCTCATCCAAAAACTTTAAGTCCAGCCCACCGAAGGGAAATCCCATGACTGAAACCCTCGCAGATCAATTCCTGGCCTCGGGCCAGAGCCTTAAAAATGCTCCCGGCCCCTACTTTGGGCAGTACGGCGGGCGCTACATGGCAGAATCCCTGATCGCCGCCATGGACGAGCTCGAAGAAACCTTTGAAAAGGCCAAACTCGACCCCGACTTCATCGACGAATTCCGCCGCCTGTCAGCCGAATACTCCAACCGCCCCTCCTTGCTGACCGAGGTTCCCCGCCTTTCTGCCGAAGCCGGGGGAGTGCGCTTCTTCCTCAAGCGCGAAGACCTCAACCACACCGGGTCCCACAAAATCAACAACGTCATCGGCCAGGCCCTGCTGGCGAAGCGCATGGGCAAGACCCGCCTGATCGCCGAAACCGGCGCAGGCCAGCACGGGGTCGCCACCGCCACCGCAGCCGCCCTCTTCGGCATGGAATGCGTGGTCTACATGGGCGAAGAAGATACCGAACGTCAGGCCCTGAACGTCGCCCGCATGCAGCTGCTGGGCGCAACCGTCATCGCCGTGCAAACCGGCTCCCGCACCCTCAAAGACGCCATCAACGAGGCTCTGCGCGACTGGGTATCCAACGTCGACACCACCCACTACCTACTCGGCACCGCAGCAGGTGCCCACCCCTTCCCCGCCATGGTGCGCTACTTCCACGACGCCATCGGCACCGAAGCCCGCGAACAGTTCCTCGAAGCCACCGGCACCCTGCCCACCGGCATCGCAGCCTGCGTCGGCGGCGGCTCCAACGCCATCGGCCTCTTCCACGCCTTCCTCGACGACGCCGACGTCAAAATCTACGGCTTCGAAGCCGGTGGCGACGGGATCGATACCGACCGCCACGCAGCCACCATCAACCTGGGCCGCCCCGGCATGCTCCACGGTGCCATCACCTACCTCATGCAGGACGAGGACGGCCAGACCATCGAGTCCCACTCCATCTCAGCGGGCCTCGACTACCCCGGAGTCGGCCCCGAACACGCCTACCTCTCAGACATCGGCCGTGTAGACTACCAGGCCGTCACCGACACCGAAGCCATGGACGCCCTGCGCCTACTCTGCCGCACCGAAGGCATCATCCCCGCCCTCGAATCGGCCCACGCGCTCGCAGGGGCCCTGCGCGTTGCTAGGGAATGGGCGGACGCGGATCCCGCCACCGCTCACGAGAAGTCCATGATTGTCTGCCTCTCCGGCCGAGGGGATAAGGACATGGAAACCGCCCTCAAGTGGTTTGGTCTGGGCAAAGCTATTCCCTCGACCAGCCTGAACGTGGGGAACAAGGAAGCGGCGGCGGAAACCGCCTCGCAGAACGATACGACCGCACAGACCGAAAGCAAGGGTGCCTAATGAGCCACATCGATTTTCAGGACGAAACCCGCTACTCCGTGCGCAAGGGTAGCTTCCCCGCCCCCAACCCCAACTCCAAGCTGGCCGCCCGCCTTGCCGAGTGCAAGGCTGAGGGGCGTGCTGCCCTCATCGGCTATCTGCCGGTGGGCTACCCCAGCGTTGATGAGTCTATCGAGGCTGCGATTGAGATGGGCCGGAACGGGGTCGACATTATCGAGCTGGGCCTGCCCTACTCAGACCCGGTCATGGACGGCCCCGTGATTCAGCGGGCCACCGTTGAGGCCATTGAGAAGGGCTTCCGCACCGACGACCTCTTCCGTGCGGTCCGCGAGATTACCGCCGCTACCGATGCCGTGGTACTGGTGATGACCTACTGGAACCCCGTGCTGCGCCGCGGTGTCGACCGGTTTGCCGAAGAGCTGGCTGCAGCCGGTGGCGCGGGCCTGATTACCCCCGACCTGGTTCCCGATGAGGCCGCTGACTGGTTTGAAGCGTCCGAGAAGCACGGCCTGGATCGCATCTTCCTGGCAGCTATCTCATCCAGCCCTGAGCGTCTAGCCCTGATTTCGAAGGCTTCGAGTGGCTTTGTCTACGCTGTCTCTGTCATGGGTGTAACCGGTGCCCGCTCCTCGGTGAACACCGCCGCAGAGACCCTGGTAGCTGACCTGCGTGCTGCCGGTGCCCCCGCTGCCTGCGTGGGCCTGGGTGTGTCTAAGCGCGAGCACGTTGAAGAAATCGGTGCCTACGCCGACGGCGTGATTGTGGGTACTGCCCTGGTGAGGGCCCTGGCTGAGGGCGGCCCGTCCGCTGTGGGAGCCCTGACCCGCCAGCTGGCCGGCCGCGAGTAGGGTAGGGGCTGTGACTTCAACTGTTCTTGCATCTATCCCCTCGCCGTCCGTCTCAACCATTGAGCTGGGCCCCCTGACCATCCACTTCTATGCCCTCTGCATATTGGCGGGTATCGTGGTGTGCATGTGGCTGACCGGCCGCCGCTGGGCCGCCTGGGGCGAGGGCCCCGAGAGGGTCTGGGACGTTGCCATGTGGGCCATTCCCTCCGGCATCATCGGTGCCCGCCTCTACCACGTGCTGATTACCGACCCGGGCTCCTACTTCGGTGAGGGTGCTGACCCGCTTGATATCTTCAAGATTTGGGAGGGCGGTATCGGCATCATGGGCGCGATCTCGGTCGGTGGCCTGGGTGCCTGGTACGCCTGCCGCCGCTACGGCATTTCGCTAGCTAAGTTCGCGGACGCCGCCGCCCCCGGCATCATGATCGCCCAGGCTATGGGCCGCTGGGGCAACTGGTTTAACCAGGAGCTCTTCGGCAAGCCCACCACCCTGCCCTGGGGCCTGGAAATTTCGGCCACATCGCCCAACTTCCCCGACCAGTACCCGGCGGGCACGCTCTTTCACCCAACTTTTCTCTATGAGTCCCTGTGGAACCTGGTGGGTGCGGCCCTGCTGATTGCCCTGGGCCGCCGCGGCATTTTCCAGCTGGGCCAGACCTTCTGGACCTACGTTGTCTGGTATGGTTTTGGCCGTCTCATGATTGAGACTTTCTTGCGCATCGACACCGCTGAGATGCTGCTGGGCGTGCGTATTCACGTGTGGACTTCTGGTTCTATCTTCTTGCTGGGCATCGTCATGTTTGCCCTGATGGGTCTACGAGCGCGCAGACGCGGTGAGCTCCCGGGTGCCTATAGGCAGGGCGCTGTCGTGCCTAACGCAGACGAGCCTAGCGCGGACGAGCCCGCCCCGGCGTCCGTCCGCTCCGGCACCTAGCGTAGGTACCCGAGCCTAGCGCCCTCCACGAAACTAATCCGCACTTATTCTGAAAAGTCCGCAACTAGTTGCGGGTACATCAGAATAAGTGCGGATTACTTTTTGCCCTGAGGCAGTAACAAGTTGATACGTCTACTTATTAAAAGGTAGGGTAGAGGTAGTCAGCTTCAAAGAGGAGGTAAACATGAAGTATTCATCTTTCCCAAATCTCACAACGGTTCCGGCGTATCTACTGTCTTCTGCCCTGTGCGCGTTGGCAAGTTACGGGCTGCTTGCCTCGCTTGGAACAGTATTTTCTTCGCGATTTTTCGAGCCTGGGCTAACGGTTTTGTTCGGAGCCTGGTGTGGTGTCGCACTGGCGTTCTTGGCTCTGCACCACCGGGTAAAGGTTGAATTTGAACAATCAGATGGTGCAAATCGCCGTGGAAACTTCGATTCCTGGCTACCTGGTAACCCTGTTGAAGCTGCGGTGGCACTGCTGATATATGGTTGTGCCGTCAATGGTGCTGTATATGTACTTGCGTCAATGGCTGAGGTAGATTTCACCTGGTTCACGGCACTCATGGGGCTAGTGGCAGCACTTCCGTTCGCAGCTGCTGGTTTTAACCGAAACCTAGCTCGCGGTGGTAACGCCTAACCAGGGCGTCTGATCCGCACTTATTCTGAAAAGTCCGCAACTAGTTGCGGGTACATCAGAATAAATGCGGATTACTTTTTGCCCTGGGCCAGTCTGGTATGTCTCTCGGGGTTACCACCTGCGGCAGCTGGCTAAGACCCTACTCTTTTTCTCTTGACCCTACAGATTATCTCGGGGTGAAGAGAGAAGAGGTAGGGTCTTTTTCCCCTTAATAAATTGATATGCTTGCTTATCAAAAGGTAGGGTAGAGGTAAATATTATATAATCGCGTCAACGAATGCCAGTAGATGTGAAAGAGGTGGTGTCTAGATATGAAGCGACAGCGCTTACAAATGCTTGGGCTGGCGGGAATGATGCTCCTGTCTGGTTGTTCCGCGTCTGAATCCGGGGATGATGCAGTGAGTCTGGAACCACCTGCGGATGCTTATGCGTGGACTCCAATGACTAAAGGTTTTGACCGTTCAGAAATAACCCTCTCCCTTGGGCAGGGCAGGGCGTATTCTATTAGTGCTCAGTGTGGTGGCGAAGAGGGCACCGGCTTTACTGTCGATCTTTCATACGAAGATGGTACGTCTATTGCTAGTTATCAGCTTCAGTGCCCACAGCAAATTAATGAATCTTTAGGTGTGACTAGAGACGAGCGAGTAACAATGGCAGTTTCTGCACTAGACGGAAAAGACCTACCTACACATAACTCGTATGCGAGTATTCTGGGCGATGGTGAATAGCACCTACACACTAGAACCTGATCCGCACTTATTCTGAAAAGTCCGCAACTAGTTGCGGGTAAATCAGAATAAGTGCGGATTACTTTTTGCCCTGGGCCAGCCTGGTGAGCAGGGCGGACGCGCGGTGGGCCCGCATGCTCACCAATGACGAGTTCGTAGAGTTACTGGGCTTCTGCATCGAAGCGTAGAGATAGTAGCCCGCCAAGGCGACAACAGTAGCCTGCAGGAACTCGAGCGCAGGGCGCCCGGATGCCGGCATCAGCTCGTATACCTCAGCGAGAGTCAGCTCGGGGTCAGCAATCAGAGCATCAGTTGCCACCGAGGCCCAGTCAATGTGGGTGTTACCCACCGTTGCCCAAGGCCAGTCAATCAAAACGGCCTCGCCGGTGGGACGAATCAGAATGTTGTCACCCCGCAAATCGGTGTGCACATAGGAGCTCCCTGTCAGATGGGCAACCAGATGCTTGTCTGCAAAGGCGGCAAACTCGGAGGCCTTCAGATTGATAAAGGGCAGTAGCTGCACTAGCTGCTGGTAGGGATCAGTGGCCTGAACATAGGCCAGGTGCTCCAGAGTTACACCCTGAGCGAGTTTGTGCCAGAAGATGAGTTCCTCGGTCAGGTCGGCTTCGGTAGTCGGGAGGCTTAGGCTTGGGTCGACCGGAACCCGGCTCATGCTCTCTAAGGCCCGAAAAACAGCGGCCAGTTCCTCCTTCTGCCAGGGGCTTTCCGGGTGCCGCCCCTCGATATCTTCCAGAAGCAGGGCAACCCAGCCTGCGCCGTCCGCCCCTGAAAAATCGCGGGTAGCAAGGACGGCCGGGGTCGGGGTGCTGCTGGGGAAGGACGCGGTGATGCGGCCCTCCTGCCGGTGCAGGTTAGCCGTGTGAGGGTGGAGGCTAGCGTCAACAGCCTTGAGGAAAGCCCTGCGCCCGCTTGCGGTCACTAGGCGGTCGGCGGTGCCCAGGCTGTACCCGCCGCTTTGCGACTCGGCGCCTATTACGGGGCTGCCTAGCTCTTTCTCAACCCACGCCTGTACGGAACGGGGGAGGTCTGCCCAGGTGGCGCGTTGGGTAGAGAGCTCTGCCGGGGATGTCTGGTCACTCATGGCTCTAGTGTAGCTATCAGGTGCTGCCAATGGCAGTACATCTCTCTTTGTCGCTCTTAGTGCAGTTTGCGCCGTAACAGAGCAGAAAAAATCCTAGAGCCCTGGTGCGTAGCCACACTAAACACCTAGTCTTTAAGTGAGCCACAACACTCTAATAGGTTTATTTTGTAAGGAGCTATCACATGGCCACCATGAAAGCCGTTGTTGTTTCTGACCGCCTCGATGGAACCGTAGACATCAAGGACGTCCCCGTACCCGAAGTAGGGCACGGGCAGGTGCTTGCCAAGATTGAATACTCAGGTATTTGCCACACCGACCTGCATGTGGCAGCCAGCGATTTCGGTGAAAAGCCCGGCCGTATTCTGGGTCATGAGGGCGTTGGCATTATCACCGAAGTGGGCCCCGGCGTTGAGCACCTTAAGGTGGGCGACCGTGTCTGCGTTCCCTGGTTCTTCAAGGGTTGCGGCCACTGCGAATACTGCACAGACGGCCGCGAAACCTTCTGCCGCTCCGTCATCAACGCTGGCTACACCGCCGACGGTGGCATGAGTGAATATACCCTGCTCTACGCTGACTACACCGTTAAGGTCCCTGATGCCCTCGACCCGGTCGAGGCAACCTCTATTACCTGTGCGGGTGTGACCACCTACAAGGCTGTGAAGGAAAGCGGCGTGCGCCCCGGTCAGTGGATTGTCTGCTTTGGTGCTGGCGGCCTGGGCAACCTCTCTGTGCAGTATGCCAAGAACGTCTTTGGTGCCCAGGTTATTGCCGTTGATCTCAATGAAGATAAGCTGCTACTGGCTAAGGACAGCGGTGCAGATGTAGTCATCAACGCCAAAAACGTTGAAGACGTTGTAGAAGAAATCAAGAACACCACCGGCGGCGCTGGTGCCCACGTAGCTGTCGTCACCGCCGTGGCTAAGGCCGCCTTCAACCAGGCCGTTGACTCTGTACGCGCCGGGGGCACCGTGGTCGCCGTAGGTCTGCCCACCGAGTCCATGGACCTCAACATCCCCCGCCTGGTGCTCGACGGCATTAAGGTGCAGGGTTCCCTGGTGGGTACCCGTCAGGATCTCGCCGAGGCCTTCGAATTTGGCGCCCAGGGGCGCGTCAAGCCCGTGGTTCAGCTGCGCCCGGTCGAAGATGCCCAGGCAATCTTTGACGAAATGCACGCTGGCTTAATTAACGGACGCATGGTGCTCGACTTTACGGGGGCAACCCGCTAAATCGCCTACCGGCCGAGTGGGGCTCTGGAGCTTTCCAGGGCCCCACTTTTCTAATCTCTATATGAAATATTTATCTCATATATCAAGATTCAAAGTTTCGAGTCTGTTTCAATTTACCGCCGCTGCGTAACGTCGCCCTGTGAATAATTACGCAAAATATTCATGACCTAATCTGGTTTTTCCTAGGTCACACGGGCTCAATTTCTAGACAAAGAACGTATCTAGTAGGGGAGCGACCCCAATCCCATCCGTGTAACGCCCAGCTGCCTGTTGAATCTTTACACGCAGGGGCGTATAAATTTACACATACGTAACGAAGTCTCTAGAGACTGATGGACGATGACCCTCGCACCTACCCGAATGCGAGGCGAACCGTAGGCTCAGGCCCCCACCCAGGCGTCCTTGAGTCACCACACGCTCCATCGTCACAGCGAGGCGACCACCGACATCTTGTGCTGCAAGGGAGCGGCTAAACCGCAGGCGTCCTGTGCCATCAGCTCCCGTGCGCCAGCCGTTTAGCCCACTCCATCGGCACCAGAGCCCAACGTAAGTAGGAACGGCCCACATGAGTCACACCACGCTCGGCAGCGCAGACCACGCCGATAAGACCTTCACCCAGGACCCCCACACCCTCGGGCACGCCCCTTCACCCTTCACCACCTTTGCCTCCATTCCCGAGGCCACCGGCCTCTACAGCCCTGAGAATGAAAAGGACGCCTGTGGCCTGGCCATGATTGCCACCCTGCGCGGCACCCCCGGCCACGACATCGTCGATCACGCACTGACAGCCCTGCGCCGTCTGGAGCACCGCGGTGCTGTGGGCGCGGACGAGGGCACCGGCGACGGCGCCGGTATTCTGCTGCAGATTCCCGATGCCTTCCTGCGCGAGGTCGTGGACTTCGACCTGCCCGAACTCGGCAAGTACGCCGTGGGTACCGCCTACCTACCCACCGGTGGTGAGAACGCCGAGGAGCTCAAAGAGGGCCTGACCCAGATTGCCCAGCGCGAGGGCCTGCGCGTGCTCGGCTGGCGCGAGGTGCCGGTCAAGGCCGATATCGTCGGTAAGGCTGCCCGCGAGGTCATGCCCTACTTCGTGCAGATGTTCATCGCTGAAGCCTCCGGCGAAGATCTGGACGCCGTCAACGCCCCCTTCACCGGCCACATCCCCGTCATCAACCTGGACGAAGATTCAGAGCGCCGCCAGCTCGACCAGAAGGCCTTCCGCGTGCGCAAGCGGGCCCAGCACAAACTCGGTGTCTACTTCCCCTCCTTCTCATCGCGCACCATCGTTTACAAGGGCATGCTGACCACCGCGCAGCTTGAACCCTTCTACCCGGATCTCTCCGACCCGCGTTTTGCCACCAAGCTGGCGATCGTCCACTCGCGTTTCTCGACCAACACCTTCCCCTCCTGGCCCCTGGCCCAGCCCTTCCGCACCATCGCCCACAACGGCGAAATCAACACGGTCAAGGGCAACCGCAACTGGATGCGCGCTCGCCAGTCCCAGCTCAAGTCCCCGGTTCTGGGCCGCAACCCCGAAGAGCTCTTCCCGATTTGCTCGGTGGGTGCCTCTGACTCCCAGAGCTTCGACGAAGTTGCTGAACTGCTCATGCTCTCGGGCCGTTCGGCTGCCCAGGTACTGATGATGATGGTTCCCGAGGCCTGGGAAAACCACGAAACCATGGACGAGGACCGCCGCGCCTTCTACCGCTACCATTCCTCCCTCATGGAGCCCTGGGACGGCCCCGCCGCCATTGCTTTTACGGACGGCGATAACGTCGGCTCCGTGCTGGACCGCAACGGTCTGCGCCCCGGCCGCTACTGGGTCACCGACGAGGGCCTGGTCATTCTGGCTTCTGAGGTCGGCGTGGTCGACATGCCCGAAGAGAAGATCGTTGAGAAGGGCCGCGTGTCGCCCGGCAAGATGTTCTTCGTTGACACCAAGGCAGGACGCCTGGTGCCCGACGAAGAGGTTAAGGCAACTGTTGCTGCCGCGCAGCCCTGGAAGCAGTGGGCCGATGAGAACATCGTTGACCTGGCCGATCTGCCCGAGCGTGAGCACATCCGCGCCTCCCGCAAGTCGATTCTCAAGCGTCAGCAGACCTTCGGCTACACCGAAGAAGAGCTGCGGAAGATTCTCGCCCCGATGGCTGAGACTGGCGCTGAGCCCATCTACGCCATGGGTACCGATACCCCCATTGCGGTGCTCTCCACCCGCCACCGCCTACTCTTTGACTACTTTGTGCAGTCCTTTGCCCAGGTGACCAACCCGCCGCTGGACTCCATCCGTGAAGAGCTGGTGACCAGCCTCAAGACCTCTATCGGTGCCGACGGCAACCTGCTGCGTAACGGCCGCGTCAAGGTCCAGCACGTGGGGCTTAACTTCCCCGTCATCAATAACGACGAACTCGATAAGATTGCCCACATCGAGGACGAGGACGGCATGCCCGCCGCCCTCAAGGTCAGCGGCCTCTACCCGGCTCACGGGGGAGAAGAAGCCCTGCGCGCCCGTATCGCTGAAATCTGCGAAAAGGTTTCTGCCGCGGTTGAACGCGGCGTGCAGTTCCTGATTCTTTCAGACCGTAACTCCAACGGCGCCTGGGCGCCCATCCCGTCCCTGCTGCTGACCAGCGCCGTCCACCACCACCTGCTGCGCTCAGCTACCCGCACCAAGGTCGCTCTGATTGTTGAAGCGGGCGATGTGCGCGAGGTCCACCACGTTGCCACCCTGATTGGCTACGGCGCCTCGGCAGTCAACCCCTACCTGGCCATGGAATCAGTTGAAGAGCTGGTAGCCCAGGGTGAAATCACCGGTGTGACCGAGTCCGAAGCGGTCTACAACCTGATCAAGGCTCTGGGTAAGGGCCTGCAGAAGATTATGTCCAAGATGGGTATCTCCACCGTCTCCTCCTACTGCGGTGCGCAGACCTTCGAGGCCCTTGGCCTCTCCCAGCAGGTCGTTGACCAGTTCTTCACCGGCACCCACTCCCAGATGGACGGCGTGGGCCTGGACGTCATCGAAGCTGAAACCTGCAAGCGCCACCACGACGCCTACCCCGACGACGGCGTCTCCGTACCCTACCGCGCCCTGGAAACCGGCGGTGAGTACGACTGGCGCCGCGAGGGCCCGCCCCATCTCTTCAACCCCCAGACCATCTTCCGTCTGCAGCACTCGACCAAGACCCGTCGCTACGACATCTTCAAGTCCTACACTAAGCTAGTCGATGACCAGGCCAAGGACCTGATGACCCTGCGCGGCCTCTTCACCTTCACCGAAGACCGCACCCCCATCTCCATCGACGAGGTCGAGCCCGTCAGCGAGATTGTCAAGCGCTTCTCCACCGGTGCTATGAGCTACGGCTCCATCTCCAAGGAAGCCCACGAGACCCTGGCGATCGCCATGAACCGCCTGGGTGCTAAGTCCAACACCGGCGAGGGTGGCGAGGACGTCGACCGTCTGCTCGACCCTGAACGTCGATCCGCCATCAAGCAGGTAGCCTCCGGCCGCTTCGGCGTCACCTCCCTCTACCTGACCAACGCCGACGACATCCAGATCAAGATGGCCCAGGGCGCTAAGCCCGGTGAGGGTGGCCAGCTCATGGCCCAGAAGGTCTACCCCTGGGTGGCCAAGACCCGCCACTCCACCCCCGGGGTCTCCCTGATTTCGCCCCCGCCCCACCACGATATCTACTCCATCGAGGACCTCGCCCAGCTCATCTACGACTGCAAGCGGGCTAACCCGTCCGCCCGCGTCCACGTCAAGCTGGTGTCCGAAATCGGTATCGGCACCGTGGCCGCAGGCGTCACCAAGGCTAAGGCGGACGTCGTGCTCATCTCGGGCCACGACGGCGGCACCGGCGCAGCCCCGCTCAACTCCCTCAAGCACGCAGGTGCCCCCTGGGAGCTTGGCCTGGCTGAAGCCCAGCAGACCCTCATGATCAACGGCCTGCGCGACCGCGTGGTGGTACAGGCGGACGGCCAGCTCAAGACCGGCCGCGACGTCATCATTGCCGCCCTGCTGGGCGCCGAAGAATACGGCTTCGCTACCGCACCCCTGGTCGTCGAAGGCTGCATCATGATGCGCAAGTGCCACCTGGACACCTGCCCCGTGGGCGTCGCTACCCAGAACCCCGACCTGCGCGCCCGCTTCACCGGCCAGGCAGACCACGTGGTCAACTTCTTCGAGTTCATCGCCGAAGAGGTGCGCGAATACCTGGCCCAGCTGGGCTTCCGCACCCTGGACGAAGCTATCGGCCACGCCGAGGTACTCGACATGTCCCAGGCCATCGACCACTGGAAGGCCGACGGTCTTGACCTGACCAAGGTTCTCACCTCCACCGCCGTCGAATACGAGGGTCAGGGCATCCGCCACCTCAAGGACCAGGACCACGAACTCGAGGCGCACATCGATAACACCTTCATCGCAGCCGCTCAGGCAACCCTGAGCGACCGCACCCCGGTTGCTATCGACTCACCGGTGGTCAACACCGACCGCTCCGTGGGCACCATGCTGGGCCACACCGTCACCAAAACCTTCGGTATTGAGGTGCTGGACCACGACTCCATCACCCTCAACCTCACCGGCCACGCGGGCCAGTCCCTCGGCGCCTTCCTGCCGCAGGGCATCACCATCCGCCTGACCGGCGACTCCAACGACTACGTGGGCAAGGGCCTCTCCGGCGGCCGCATTATCGTGGCTCCGGACGCCGCAGCCCCCCTGGTTGCCGAAGAGAACGTGGTAGCCGGTAACGTCATTGGCTACGGCGCCACCAGCGGCGAAATGTTCATCCGCGGTATCGTCGGTGAGCGTTTCCTCGTTCGTAACTCCGGTGCCACTGCCGTTGTTGAAGGCATCGGCGATCACGGCTGCGAATACATGACCGGTGGTAAGGCCCTGATTCTGGGCTCAACCGGCCGTAACTTCGGCGCGGGCATGAGCGGCGGTACCGCCTACGTGCTCGACCTCGATATGGCCAAGGTCAACAAGCAGTCCCGTGAATCTGGCGAACTAGGCTTCCTGGAACTGACCGAGGATGACCGTGCCGAGGTTGCCCAGCTGCTGACCCGCCACCGTACCGAGACCGGCTCAACCCTGGCGTCCGCCCTGCTAGAAGACCTGGAGGGCACCTACGCCCGCATCACCAAGGTGCTCCCGCGCAATTTTGCCGCAGTACAAGCTATCCGTGCCGAGGCCGAAGCCGCCGGCGAAGACACCGATTCCATGCAGGTTTGGAACAAGATTTTGGAGGTGACCGCTCGTGGCTGATTCCCGCGGTTTTCTGAAAGTAACCACCCGTCAAGACCGACCCAAGCGCCCCGTTCCCGTGCGCATCCTTGACTGGAATGAGGTGCAGGTCGCCCAGAACTCGGCTGTGCTCAAGACCCAGGCCTCCCGCTGCATGGACTGCGGTGTTCCCTTCTGTCACGTCGGCTGCCCCCTAGGCAACCTGATCCCCGAATGGAACGACTTGACCTGGCGCGAGCAGACCGAAAAGGCTGTGGAACGCCTGCACGCGACCAACAACTTCCCCGAGTTCACCGGACGCGTGTGCCCGGCCCCCTGCGAAACCTCCTGCGTGCTGGGCATCAACCAGCCCGCGGTGACCATCAAACAGATTGAGTACTCGATCGCCGAGCAGGCTTTCGAGGGCGGCTACATCGAGCCGATCATGCCTGACCGTATGCTCGATAAGACCGTGGCCGTGGTCGGTTCAGGCCCCGCCGGTCTAGCCGCAGCCCAGCAGCTCACCCAGGCAGGCTTCACCGTTGCTGTCTTCGAACGCGATGACAAGGTAGGCGGCCTGCTGCGCTACGGCATCCCCGACTTTAAGCTAGAAAAAGATATCGTTGACCGCCGTATCGAGGTGATGAAGGCCGAAGGTACCCGCTTCCGCACCGGCATTGAAATCGGCAAGGACATCACCTGGGACGACCTCAAGCGCCGCTATGACGCCGTTATCGTTGCCACAGGTGCCACCGCCCCCCGCGCCCTGCCCATCCCCGGGGCCGACCTGGAGGGCGTCCACTACGCCATGCCCTACCTGACCGAAGCTAATCGCGTTGTTGCAGGTGACCTCGCTGCCCCCACCATTGATGCGGCAGGTAAGCAGGTCATCGTACTCGGGGGCGGCGATACCGGCTCAGACTGCATCGGCACCGCCGTCCGCCAGGGAGCTGCCTCCATCACCACCCTGGCCATCGGCGCCCAGCCCCCGGCAGAGCGCGCCGACCACGAGCCCTGGCCCATGTTCCCCAAGGTCTTCGAGGTGTCCTCATCCCACGAAGAAGGCGGCGAACGCAAGTACCTGGCCTCAACCGTCGAATTCGTGGGTGAAAACGGTAAACTCACCGGCCTCAAGGTCGCAGAAACCGAATACCTACCCGATGGCCGCCGCGTGCCCAAGGCTGGCACCGAGCATGTCATTCCAGCTGACCTGGTCTTCCTGGCCCTGGGCTTCACCGGCCAGGAAAACGACGCCATCACCACCCAGGTCGGTGCCCAACTCGACCGCCGCACCAACGTGGCCCGCGACGAGAACTACATGACCAACGTCCCCGGCGTCTTCTCCTGCGGCGACGCCGGACGCGGGCAGTCCCTGGTCGTGTGGGCAATCGCCGAAGGACGCGCCTGCGCTGCAGCCGTCGAAAAGCACCTGACCGGCTCCACCCTGCTGCCGGCCCCTGTCGCCCCCAGCGACCGGGCGATTGATTTGGCGCTCTAAGGACGGACGGTAGACAGACTCACGCTCGCTGCCGACCCTCTCGTCTGGTTCGCTAGCTGGCTCGCAGGGCTCGCCAGATTCGCGCCGAGATTTATTTTCCTCGCGCGCTCGGAATCTCGGTGCTCATCACAAGACGATTCACGCCCCGCCTTGCGGCGGATTCCGTTCGCTCTTGTGTGCTGACGCACCCGTTCACTCCATCGAGCCAGCAGCTTCGCTGTGAGTCTGCCTACCTACCTTTGGCAACGAAGCACCATCAAAACACCGGGCGGGGCCGGTTTTCTGTGGGCGCCTTGGTCTTTCCTTAGGCTAGGGCGGCTACTGCCTCGACCAGCGGTTCAACCTGCTCCTGACTGGAGTAGTCAACGGTTTTGCGGGTGAAGCTGTCGAGCATCTGCTGGTTAGCTTCAGACTTCTTGGGCAGGGCGGCGATAGCCGAGCGGATGCCCACCATCACGGTTTTATGCTTGAAAGAAAGTCGGGTGTGGTCGAGGCCGCCGCGCAGGTGAAAGGTGCCGAGGGCGTCCTGAACCAGGGTCTCGCCCAGGTTCTTGGCCAGCAGGGCATCGAGCTTCTGCTGGCTTGCCCCCGCCAGGCCACTGAACGAGACGGTGAAGAGGGCAAAGGGCTTGACCCTCAGTTCCTGCTCGTACTTTTTGAGCTCCTGGGCGCCGGTGAGGAACCCGCCGTAGTCGCTCAAGCCCGCCACCAGGACGTCCGCGTCGGCTACGGCGCGTTCGGTGAGCTGGTCTAGGGGCAGTAGCAGGGTGGTAAAGCGCCCCTCCAGCTGCTGGCTGATCCAGCGGGCGTACTGCTCGGTGTAGCCGTACTGGCTACCGTAGGCAATCAGTAGTGTCTTCATCGTTAGGAGGCGGCGATGTCGGTCAGGTAGGTTTCGACCTCGGCGATGAGGGGCTTGGTCCATTCGCGGTTGGTGTGGTCGGCCCCGCCATTTTCGAAGGCTTCGATGAGCTGCTTGTCGTATTCGTTTTGCTTGGGCTTGAGCTTGTAGGCGGTCTTGACGCCGGTGAGGGCGGTCTTGTGTAGCTTGGACATTTCGTCCATCTTGAGACCCCCGCGGAAGTGGAAGGCGGGGCGGTCGCCGGCAACGTCTGCCTTGTAGCTCTTCATGACGCGCTCGTCGAGGTAGGAGCGGGGGTAGACTTCGGTGCCGTTGAAGGAGACGGTGTAGAAGACGCGGTTGGGCACGGTGAGCATGGCTTCGCGGCGCTTGCGCAGGGTGGGTGCGCCGGTGAGGAAGCCGCCCAGGTAGCTGGCACCGACGATGAGTATGTCGGCCGCTTCGATCATTTCGTCGGTGGCTTCGGCGACGGGGGAGAGGGTCACCTGCGGTGCGGACGCGTGGGCGCGCAGGTCTTCTGCGATCCAGTGGGCGTAGCGTTCGGTATGGCCGTAGGTGGAGCCGAAGAGGATAAGGACGTTCGGGGTAGGCATGGGCACTCTTTCGTCGGTTTGCGGGTGGGTAGCTAGCGTTGCGTTCTGCATTTAGGATACGCGCCCGGGGCGTATGCTCTCAAAGCTGACAAGCTAGATGACAGATTTTGTTTGTTTATGACTGTTTATGTGTGTTTTGGTGGTTTTATATCGAATATTTACACAGAAAGTGCCCAATGCCTCCATCAAAACCTCACGAAACAACGTATAATGAGGTGTGGACATGTTGGTTTCATGCTGACTATCTGTGAATATGGTGGTTGTTGGCGGTAGTCAATCCGCTACCGACAGAAACCACACCAAAGGTTCTCAGACCCCTACAAACCTAAGGTTGATTGATGAGACGCGCAAAGATTGTTTGTACTATTGGCCCCGCAATTTCTGCACCCGAGAAAATTGCAGCGGCTATCGAAGCGGGCATGAACGTCGCCCGCCTGAACATGAGCCACGGTGACCACGAGGTTCACACCAACTCATACGCAACCATCCGCGAGCAGGCCGAAAAGCTTGGTCACAACGTCGCGATTCTCGCCGACCTTCAGGGCCCCAAGATTCGCCTCGAAACCTTCAAGAACGGCGCTGAGGTTCTCGAACCCGGCGACACCTTCAAAATCACCATCGAAGATGTTGAAGGCACCAAGGAAATCTGCGGCACCACCTTCAAGGGTCTGCCCGGAGACGTCAAGCCCGGCGATACCCTGCTGATTGATGACGGCAAGATCCGCCTCGAAGCTATCGAGGTTGACGAGACCACCGTGACTACCCGCGTCATCGTTGGCGGCCCCATCTCCAACAACAAGGGCATCAACCTGCCCGGCGTTGCTGTTTCCATCCCCGCCCTCACCGAGAAGGACGAGCGCGACCTGCGCTTCGCCCTGAACCTGGGCGTGGACATCATCGCTCTCTCCTTCGTCCGCTCCGGCGACGACATCCAGCGTGTCCACGAAATCATGGAAGAAGAAGGCCGTAAGATCGCCGTCATCGCCAAGATTGAAAAGCCCCAGGCCGTTGAAAACCTGCAGGATATCGTCGACAAGTTCGACGGCATCATGGTAGCCCGTGGCGACCTGGGCGTGGAGTTCCCCCTCGAAGAGGTTCCCCTTGTGCAGAAGCGCGCCATCGAACTGGCCCGCCGCTGGGCAAAGCCCGTTATCGTGGCAACCCAGGTGCTGGAAACCATGATCCAGAACCCCACCCCCACCCGTGCAGAGGCCTCCGACTGCGCTAACGCTATCCTTGACGGTGCCGACGCTGTCATGCTCTCGGGCGAAACCTCAGTGGGTAAGTACCCCATCATCACCATCCAGACCATGGCCCGCATCATCAAATCCACCGAAGAGCGCGGCCTCTTCCGCGTTCCCGAACTGGGCACCTCACCTAAGACCCGCGGTGGCGCTATCACCCGCGCAGCGGTCAACATCGCTGACCAGCTGGATGTTAAGTACATCGCCACCTTCACCCAGTCCGGTGACACCGCCCGCCGTCTGGCCCGCCTGCGTCCGGCCAAGCCTGTGCTTGCCCTGACTCCTGAGCCCTCCGTGCGTGCCTTCCTCTCCCTGCTGTGGGGCGTTGAGGCAGCGGTTTCACCCACCGCTAAGGACACCGACGAGATGACCGCCGTGGTTGACCGCTACATGCTGGCTAACGGTCTGGCTCAGGCCAACGACATGATCGTCATGGCTGCCGGTTCACCTCCCGGCGTTGCAGGTTCCACCAACACCGTTAAGGTCCACCGCGTTGGCGACCTTGATGACGCCGGTGCTGTGCTCCCCGAGGCCCGCGAGCAGGTCGGCCCCTACACCGACTAAGGATTAGCTCGCTCCTAGGTGCTGATTCGAAGGCCCCGCCGCTTCATTGTGATGAAGTGGTGGGGTCTTCGTCTCGGTAGACTGGTTGAGATGACACATACTTTTCTCACTCGCTCCACCGTTATCGACGCTCCTGTTGATCAGGTTCGCGTCTTGATTGAGGACCTGCACGCCTGGGAGAGCTGGTCACCCTGGCAGGAGCTTGACCCCGCTATGCAGCAGACCTACTCCGGTGCCGAGCGCGGCATCGGTGCAAAGATGGCCTGGGCTGGCAACAAGAAGGCCGGTGAGGGTCGCATGACTGTAGTGACGGTGGAGGACAACCTGGTTGAGGTTGATATTGAATTCATCAAGCCCTGGGCCGCTCAGAACTGTAGCCACTTCAAGCTGCAGCCTACTGAGGGCGGTACCGCAGTTGCCTGGTCGATGAGCGGTGAGCAGAACCTGATCATGAAAGCAATGTTCAAGGTCTTTAATATGCAAAAGCGTATCAGTGCTGATTTTGAGCGTGGCTTGGCCCGCCTTAAGGCGGCAGCAGAGGGTTAGGACGCCCGCCTCACCTAAGTTGCCTGCGGGAAGCCATTCGTCGTATAGGGGTCATAGTTGCCCATTGTGATTGATGAATGAACTTTAACCTGACTGACAGGTGTAGACTGGTTCCTGGTGATTCAGGACCGGAGATTTGGTTTTGAATCGAACCGCCGTAGGAACCACAAGATCAAAGCCTGGCTTCGGTCTTGTCTCCTCACCAGCCCGCCCGCCCCTCTGGGGCGGGCGGGTTTTTTATACGCGCTAAGCAGTAGTTCTACTTATCACAGGCGATACCGTCGCCATCGCGGTCAAGCTTGGAACTGTAGGCGGGGTGACCTGCTGGGATATGCGAGTAGCCCGCAGCTTTTGCCTCCGCACAAGAGCCAAACTTTAGATTCTCCTGAACGGGAGCTGGTGCCGGCTCAGCAGGGGCCTGGAAAAATTGAGCAGGCTGAGTGGCAACGGGAGGCTCAGGGATAGTTTCAGCAGGAGTCTCAACTGGAGCAGGAGGTGCTACCTCTTCAATTGGAACTGTTTGCTCGGGTGTAGGTTCTACAGCCTGTTCTGTTGCTACTTCAGAAGGAGTGGCGCTCTCGACTCCAGTGGGTGATGGGGACGCTGTTACTTCAGGGGTCTCTGATGTAGCTGAAGGAGTTGGGGTAGAAATTTGGGTTGGGCTTGAAGTCTCCTCTGACGCAGGCTCAGTACTGTCTCCACCGCTTATCAGCGAACTGAAAAGCGCGAGAATCAGCAGGAATACAAAGATAATCCCTGAACATCCCAAGCAGCCTAGGCACCCCAGAAGTCCCTTCTTGTTTTTAAGATTTTCAGGAATTCCCTGTTCTCTGAGTGCAGCTAGTTTATCTGCAGGATAAGAGGTGGGCTGTTGCGTGAACGAGCCCTTTTCGAAAGTGCCGTTGGGTTCTTCATCCGGCTCAGAATAGGGGTTCTCAGATGTAATCTTGGCCCCATAGACGCCTGTAGCGTATTTAGTTTCTCGGGTAAAAGCCCCTTTTTCATAGGTGCTTTCAGGCGAAGAGGAATTTTGCGAAGATTTGGGGGTGAACTTGGAGGTCGTGGCATTGCTAAGCTTCTTGAAACGGTCCACTCCATCGGGAATGATGTCCTGCTTTAGCTTGTCTGCAAGTGACTTGCGGGGCTCTTTCATGAGACTCACCTTCGGTATGTACTGTGTGTAACTCTTATAGAGGCTTATTCGTAAGGTCTGTCTCGAGGTGCCCCTGGGCTCGCACTCGCTGCCGACCCTCTCGTTCGGTTCGCTTCGCTCACAAGGCGATTCACGCCAGCCACCGAGCCAGCAGCTTCGCTGCGAGCCCGGGGCACCTCTGCCCTTATGAATAAGTCTTATAATACAACTAGGTGTTATGCATCAATCCCTATGATTCAACTGCTTCGTCAGTTTTAAAGAGGAGTAAATAATGGCTGATTCAGCTTTGGCTTCAATCCTTTCATGGACCCTGGTAGCGGAATGCCCGATACCTAAAGATATTCCTTCGGTGCTAGCCGACGGTGAAGTGCCTCATGTGGCTTTTAGCACTGTTCGAGATGCAGCAGTCTTCACGAATAAGAGACTTATTGTCCGCGATGCACAGGGGATGACCGGGAAGAAAGTCGAGATGTACTCCATTCCTTATTCTTCAATCTATATGTGGTCAAGCGAAAATGCTGGTCGTTTGATGGACCTCAACGCTGAAATTGAACTTTGGACTAAGGCAGGGCATTTCAAGCTAAACATTGGTAAGAACCTGGACGTTCGAGCAATTGATCGTTTGATAAGCAACTGTGTGCTGGGGGATTAGCTCAGCCCGTACCTGCGGTAATACCGGGGCTAGGGTGGGCGGCTATCTGACTTGTCTGTTAAGCAAAAACTGAAAATCTTTATGCAAGATACAAATTTGCTCAATGTGTAATGGAGCTAGACGTGAGGCATCCGAGTAAGAACCTTATCAGAACGGGGAGAGGAAGAAGCGCACCCAAAACTCCCGTTGGTAAGGGCTTACTAGGATGCCTTGGTTGTCTTGGTTTGATAATTGTTCTTTTTGTGGGATCCGCAGTTATTGCGGGAGTGGTTCAAGCTTTTTCAGGCGGCGGTAGCACTCAACAAGCTGAAACGAGCTCAAGTTCGGCGTATAACTCGGAGGGTGCAACCCCAACCCCAGCCATTACAGCAGATTCAGATGGGCAAATCTATGATGAGGGAAATGAAGAAAGCATTACCCTTCCGGGCGAAAACCCTGACTTTGCTGAAAATGCTGTTCCTGCTGTTCCTAACGACACACAGAATGCGCCAGATGCTCAAAAATCACTTGAGAAACTCAACCAGCTCGAGGTGAAGGGGCGAGCCCCTAAAACCGGATATGACAGAAGCTTATTCGGGAACAGCTGGGTCGATACTGATAAGAATGGGTGCGACACCCGCAATGATATGCTCCGCCGTGATCTCGTTGGAACCACGACTAAGCCAGGTACTAGGGGATGTGTTGTACTCAGTGGTAGTCTAAGTGACCCTTATACGGGTAGTCTCATCTCCTTTATGCGTGGGAAAGGTACCTCGGAAGCCGTGCAAATTGACCATGTGGTAGCGCTTTCGGACGCTTGGCAGAAGGGCGCACAAAAATTAACTGAAGAGCAACGTATCGCATTCGCTAATGACCCTATCAATCTGCTGGCAGTAGATGGCCCCACTAATCAGCAGAAAAGTGATGGTGATGCAGCTACCTGGCTGCCTCCAAAGACTTCATTCCGCTGTGAATATGTATCAAAGCAAATTGATGTCAAAGCAAAATACGGTCTATGGGTTACTGAGGCAGAAAAAGTAGCTATGACTGATGTCTTGACATCCCCGGATTGCGGAGCACGGGCTGAGATACCTCAGTCGGAGCCTGCTTATGAGGAACAGGTAGCTCCTGCACCTATTGAAGAAAGCGCTCCAGCCTATTATGTTCCACCTGTCGAGCAAGCTCCTGTTGTGCCTGAAGCTCCAGTGCAATACTTTAAGAATTGCACTGAAGCCCACAAAGCCGGGCGCTATGACATTCCTGCTACTGACCCTGCGTACAGACCGGCACTTGATGGTAACAAGGACGGAGTAGCCTGCGAATCAAGGTAGCTGGCAGGCCAAGTGCCTTCTAAGCTTTATTGTGCTGGAGCCTGTATCGTTGCATCGACTTCCAACTAGTGGTAGTAACAACGGCTAATACCATCATCGTCAGTACCATCGAGCTAGCCATCTTCCTTGGGCTTACTAAGCAAGGACTATACGAACGAGGCGAGCTACCACCGGCTGGCTTTATCTCCGTTGGAGGGCGTGAGTGCTGGCTTCCAGGTACTGCTGAAGACTGGGATAAAACCTATCGGGAAAAGCATGGCGTAGAGCACCCCGCAAGTAAAAACGGAGCTAAGCAGGAACCCACCCACCTGATTGTGATGGGGTGAAATCTAGATTTTCAGCGCGAGTAGGGCCCTCATATCAACAAAAAACCCTCTCCTGCCAACGGGAGAGGGTTTGTATCGCTCTGATTAGGCGTTTTATGGTGCCCAAGGTGGGACTCGAACCCACACTCCGAGGAACCGCATTTTGAGTGCGGCGCGTCTGCCAATTCCGCCACTTGGGCAAGTGCGAAAGCTCTTCTACAATACACGGTTCTGCCCGCTAAAAGCCAATCGGAGCTCACCCTAGAAGAAAAGCCCCAAGCCCTACTATGATAGGAACCGAAGAGGGTACGCACCGTCACCCATTGCATGCACGCCCACAAGGTTGTGCGCGTGCGAAAATAGAGAGCGAACCTCAACTAAACGCTGAAAAGACCTAAGGAGCAGGGTATGTCAGAGCAGACCACCCAGGAGCCCGAGAAGCACGATCAGCAGCCCGCACGCACCGTCGTCGTCGCTGAAGACGAGGCACTGATTCGCCTCGACATCGTCGAAATCCTCAAAGACCAGGGCTTCAACGTCATCGCCGAAACCGACAACGGCAAAAAGGCTGTAGAACTGGCTGAAGAGCACCGCCCCGACCTGGTGCTCATGGACGTCAACATGCCCATCATGGACGGCATCGAAGCAGCCGGCCAAATCAGCGAGCAGCAGCTGGCGCCGGTCGTCCTACTCACCGCCTTCAGCCAGAAAGAACTGGTAGACCGCGCCACCGAAGCAGGCGCCATGGCCTACGTGGTCAAGCCCTTCACCCCCAACGACCTGATTCCCGCCATCGAGGTGGCAATTAGCCGCTACGAGCAGATTCGTGCCCTCCAGGACGAAGTCACCAGCATCAAGGAACAGTTCGAGACCCGCAAGCTGGTTGACCGAGCTAAGTCCCTGCTGATGACCAAGATGGGCCTGAGCGAGCCCGAGGCCTTCCGCTGGATTCAAAAGACCTCCATGGACCGCCGCCTCTCCATGCGCGAGGTCGCCGAAACCATCGTCAAGCAGGTCCAGTAGGGTAGCATCCCCTAGCCTGTAACAAAGCCCGCCCCAGCGTATTGCTGGAGCGGGCTTTGCTGTATTCAAAAGAAGGGGGCGGACGCCTGCGGTGGGGTAGGCGTCCGCCCCCTTACGGGGTGCTAGAGGGCGTCCTTATGGTCGCTCTTCGTTCCGATACCCCAGAGGGTGATAGCCGCACTTACCGTGACAGCCGCCCACCAGAGGCCGCCCTGGCTCAGGGCCGTCACCGTGAAGATGAGGGTCAGTACCAGGAAGATATTGCCGATGAGTTTGCGGCGTGCTGGGGTCATGGTGGGCCTTTCGTGAACTGGAGGTTAGTGGGCTGCTGCCAGGCCGCCGTCGCGCTCCTGGGCTTCGGGCAGGCCCTCCTCGTCCGCTCCGGTTGCCTTGGCAACGCGCTCAGTCAGCGCGGCGATAGCGGCATCACCGGTGACGTTGGTGGCGGTGCCGAAGGAGTCCTGGGCCAGGTAGAGGGCAATCATCAGGGCGACCATGGACTCGTCGAAACCCAGCATGGATTGGAGCAGGCCGATAGCGGTCATTACCGCGCCGCCGGGCACGCCAGGGGCTGCAACCATCATGAGGCCCAGAACCAGAACCACGGGAATCATAGCGCTAAAGCTCAGGGAGCCGCTAGCCATGTAGACCACGGCCACCGCGCAGGAGGTAATAGTGATCATGGAGCCTGAGAGGTGGATGGTGGCGCAGAGGGGGATAGCGAAGTCAGCGATCTTGCCCCTAATACCCACCTTCTTAGCGGACGCCACGGTCACGGGGATGGTGGCGGCTGATGACTGGGTGCCAATAGCGGTGAAGTAGGCAGGCAACATGCCGCGCAGCATGGTGATGGGGTTGCGCTTGGAGACAGTGCCGGCAACGGTGTACTGGATGGCCAGCATGACCCAGTGCAGCAGAATAACCATGGTGAAGACTTTGCCGAAGACCGCAAGAATCTGGCCGACCTGCCCTGCCATGGTCATGTTGGCAAAGACACCGACGATGTGGACGGGCAGCAGAGGGATGATGACGTAGCCCAGGAGCTTTTCGATGATGGTCTGGAAGTCCTGGAAGAGGTTTAGCATGTTCGTGCTGTTCAGGGCTGTGATGCCCAGGCCCATGATGAAGGCCAGGATCAGGGCGCTCATGACCGACATGATGGGGTCAAGGGTAAATTCCAGGTAGCCGGCTGAGAGGGCTTCTTCGGGGTTTTCGAAGGCGGTGAGCTGCTGGCCCTGGAGGATGATGGGGTAGAGGAAGTGGGCCACGGTCACGGCAAGGAAGCCCGCTGTGACGGAGGAGGTGTAGGCCAGGCCAACGGTGGTGCCCAGTAGCTTACCTGCGCCCTTGGCCAGTGAGCCGATGCCGGGCACGATAAAGCCGATGATAATTAGCGGGATCGCGAAGCTCAGGAAGGCACTAAAAATAGTGGAAAAGGAGACAAAGAGCTGAACGATGAAGTCCTTGGGAATTGCGGTTCCCAGGGCATCGTTGATGCTGGAGATAAGGCCGGGGGTGAAGGCGCCGATGAGGATACCGCCGATGATGGCGACGATAATCCACACGAGCAGAGGAATCTTCTTCATGGGCTTCCTTGGTGTTGTGTGATCTTGTGTGTGTTTACACGGACTGCCAGTTTATCAGGGGGCAGCCAAAGGCGTCCGGAGATAAGGGAGGAGGAGCGAAGGCTAAGGTTAGGGAAGGTTGATAATATTATTGGTGATGCGGGCGGTAGCAATGAGCTTGCCTGCCTCGTCGGTGATATCAATGGCGTGGACGCAGACGGTGCGGCCCAGCTTGACCGCCCGGCAGGTCGCGGTGACGGTGCCGGAACGAATCGGGCGCAGGTGGGTGATGTTCAAGTCAACGCCCACAGCAGCCTTCTTCTGCTCGGCCACCGAAAGAAAAGCGGAGATAGACCCCAGGGTTTCTGCCAGGACGGCAGAGGCACCCCCGTGGAGCAGGCCCACCGGCTGGGTGTTGCCCTCCACCGGCATGGTGGCGACGGTTAGTTCGGGGGAAGCTTCGAGAATCGTGATACCCAGCTTCTGTGCCAGGGCCCCTGCCCCTAGTCGTTCAAGTATCTGCTGGTAGCGGGCGTCCTGCTCCTGGGGCTCGATCATGGGTGCTCCTTAGAAAATAGGGGGAGATTGTCTGCCTTCAATCGTAGGGCAGGGGCAGACGGTAGGATGGTAGGCGTGATGACTAGACCTGAAACTTCTGCACCTGTACCCGGTAAGCTCATGCTCATTGACGGGCATTCCCTGGCTTTCCGTTCTTTCTACGGCACCCCGGTGGATGTCTTTGTAAATGCTGAGGGCCAGCACACCAATGCGGTTCATGGCTTCCTCTCAACCTTGATTTCTCTGATTAAAAATGAGCAGCCCAGCCACATTATTGTGGCCTTTGACCTCTCAGGCGGAACCTTCCGCACCGAGGAATACGGTGAGTATAAGGGTGGGCGTAATGAAACCCCGCAGGAGTTCTTTGGTCAGATTGAGCTGATTCAGAAGGCCCTGGCGGCCCTGAATATTCCTTCGGTGACCCTGCCGCGCTATGAGGCTGACGATATTGTCGCTACCTACACCCGTCAGGGGCGGGAGGCTGGCTTTGAGGTGCAGATTGTGTCGGGTGACCGCGATGCCTTCCAGCTGGTGACCGATACCGTTACTGTGCTGTACCCGGTCACGACCGGCCCTACCAAGGGTATCCGCTATATGACCCCGGCTGCCGTCGAGGAAAAGTATAAGGTTGCACCTCATCTTTACCCCGATCTTGCTGCCCTTACCGGCGAACAGGCGGACAACCTGCCGGGCGTGCCTGGCGTAGGCCCGGGCTTTGCCGCCAAATGGATTAACGAATACGGCGACCTCAAGGGCGTGCTGGCCAACGCAGAGAAGATTAAGGGTAAGAAGGGTGAGGCCCTGCGTGAGCATATCGACGACGTGCTACGTAACCGCCGCCTCAACCGCCTGGTGGATGACCTTGACCTGTCGGTGACCCTCGATGATGCCGAGGGCTACGGCCCTAATACTGAGGAGTTAGAAGAGCTCTTTGACTACCTAGAGTTCAATTCCATTCGCAAGCGCGTCGCCGAGCTCTTTGAGGGCATGGGGCAATCTACACCTGCGGTTGAGATTGATATTGAAACGGTTGAGACCATCATCAGCGTGGACGCCCTCACCGCCTTCCTGGCAGCTGCCCCCGAAGCGCTCGCGGCGGTTGAGCGGTCGGTTGAAGTACCTGAACGCCTGGCGCAGGCCATCACCCTCTGGCCTGTGGTTGATGAGCAGGCCGGTGAAAAGGGGCTGGCCCACGGCCAGGCCCTGCACGGCCTCCTGCTGGTCGCCGGTGCCCGCGCAGCCTACCTCGATTTTGAGAAGCAGGCGGACGGCGTCCGCGCGGCTCTGCGCGACTGGCTGGGGGACGCGTCCGCCCCCAAAATTACCTTCGATGTTAAGCAGAACTTTAAGTCGCTAGCCGCCTACGACCTGCCCCTAGTGGGCGTCATTGAAGACCCGGTGCTCTCTTCCTACGTCTGTGGCTTTATCCCCACCGCCCGTCGCCGCGGTCACCGCGAGATGCTCGAAGACCTCACCCGCGACTACCTGGGGCAGACCTATCCGGCCGCCCCCGAACAGGAAGACCAGGGGGAGCTCTTCTCGCTCGAACCTGCTGTCGATACCGACTACCAGGCCCTTGCCGCCCGCCATGTACAAGAATTGGCCTACGCCCTACACCTTGACCTAGTTGCCAAAAACCAGCTCGGCCTCTACGAAGAAATTGAGCTGCCAGCTGCGTCCGCCCTGGCCCGCATGGAAATCGCCGGTGTAGCAATCGACGCCAGCGCCATCTCGGAGCTCAAGGGCTACTACGGTGAACACGTCACCCGCGCCACCGAAGAGGCCTACGAAATTCTGGGCCACGAGGTCAACCTTTCGTCCCCCAAGCAGCTACAGGGCGTCCTCTTCGACGAGCTGGGCCTGCCGACCACCCGCAAGCTCAAGAGCGGCTACTCCACCGATGCCGACTCGCTCTCAGGAATCCTCGGCCAGGTAGACCCCGAGAGTCAGGGGGCCTCCTTCCTAGGCGAGCTGCAAACCTACCGCGACTACACCAAGCTCAAGCAGACCGTTGAGGGGCTGGGTAAGGCAACCGCCGCGGACGGCCGCATCCACACCACCTACCAGCAGAACGTCGCAGCTACCGGTCGCCTCTCATCAACCGACCCCAACCTGCAGAACATCCCGATTCGCACCGAAGAAGGCCGCAAGATCCGCGACGCCTTTGTCGTCGCCCCCGAGCCGGTTGACGGCACCGACTACACCACCCTGCTGACCGCCGACTACTCCCAGATCGAAATGCGTATCATGGTGCACCTGTCGGACGATGAAGACCTCATCGCCGCTTACCAGGCGGGGGAGGACCTGCACCGCTTCGTCGGCTCAGAGGTGTTTGGGGTAGCGCCAGAAGACGTGACCCCCGAGATGCGCTCTAAAGTCAAGGCCATGAGCTACGGCCTTGCCTACGGCCTCTCACCCTTCGGCCTATCAAAGCAGCTAGGAATCAGTGTGGACGAAGCGACCAGCCTGCGCACCAACTACTTCCAGCGCTTCGGTAAGGTCGGCAGGTTCCTGCGCTCCATCGTGCGCGAGGCCCACAAGACCGGCTATACCGAGACCATGTTTGGCCGCCGTCGCGCCCTGCCCGACCTGGCCTCGTCCAACCGTCAGCGCCGTGAAGCTGCCGAACGTGCAGCCCTCAACTCACCCATTCAGGGAACTGCCGCCGACATCATCAAAATCGCCATGATCAACATCGACGAGCGCCTTCGTCGCGAAAACCTCGCCAGCCGCATGCTCCTGCAAGTGCATGACGAACTGATTCTCGAAGTTGCCGCGGGTGAAGAAAAGCTCGCCGAGGCCATCCTGGTTGAGGAAATGAGCGGGGCAGCCTCCCTGCGTGTCCCCCTGGACGTCCAGGTCGGCTGGGGCCGCTCCTGGCACGAGGCAGGGCACTAGCAGGGTGGACATAAGGCGTGCGGACGCCGGTGCAACACACCCGAGCGCGGGTTAAGACCAACATCACCCCACTTTCCCGTGAACACGCGGTGAAAACGCCCACCAAACCATTGACCGGCACCCGCACGCGCCCTAGACTTGAACCTGTGCGTGTACAGTGCTCGCTTTGGCGCGCGCCGCACCCGCACACAACATTGTCCGTATCAACGCTCAATACAGAGAACCATGCGGACCTTACCCCGCCCACAGCCACAAGCTACACCGGCGGGACCCGGTAAGGCCTTGCCTGTATTGACCTAGAAAACTATCCATATTGGAGCCCTACTCTCTATGAGCACCAACGTTCCCCAGGTTGCAATCAACGACATCGGCAACGAAGAAGAATTCCTCGCGGCGGTCGACGCAACCATCAAGTACTTCAACGACGGCGATCTCGTTTCAGGCGAAGTTGTCAAGGTTGACCACGACGAGGTACTGCTCGACATCGGCTACAAGACCGAAGGCGTCATCCCCTCACGTGAACTTTCCATCAAGCACGACGTAGATCCCGACGAAGTTGTTTCTGTTGGTGACACCGTTGAAGCTCTTGTCCTCACCAAGGAAGACAAGGAAGGCCGCCTGATTCTCTCCAAGAAGCGCGCACAGTACGAGCGCGCCTGGGGCGACATCGAGAAGGTCAAGGAAGAAGACGGCGTCGTTACCGGTACCGTCATCGAGGTCGTCAAGGGTGGTCTTATCCTCGACATCGGCCTGCGCGGCTTCCTTCCCGCCTCACTCGTCGAAATGCGTCGCGTCCGCGACCTGGCACCCTACATCGGCCAGGAAATCGAAGCCAAGATCATCGAGCTCGACAAGAACCGCAACAACGTTGTTCTGTCACGCCGTGCATGGCTCGAGCAGACCCAGTCAGAGGTCCGCTCAACCTTCCTCAACCAGCTCGAAAAGGGCCAGGTTCGTACCGGCGTTGTCTCCTCCATCGTTAACTTCGGTGCCTTCGTTGACCTCGGCGGCGTTGACGGTCTCGTCCACGTATCCGAGCTCTCCTGGAAGCACATCGACCACCCCTCAGAGGTTGTCGAAGTTGGCGACGAAGTCACCGTTGAGGTCCTCCTCGTTGAGCACGACCGTGAGCGCGTCTCACTGTCACTGAAGGCTACCCAGGAAGACCCCTGGCAGGCATTCGCTCGCACCCACGCACTGGGTCAGGTTGTACCCGGTAAGGTCACCAAGCTCGTACCCTTCGGCGCATTCGTCCGCGTTGAAGACGGCATCGAAGGCCTCGTCCACATCTCCGAACTCGCCGTTCGCCACGTGGACCTGGCAGAGCAGGTTGTCTCCGTCGGTGACGAACTGTTCGTCAAGGTTATCGACATCGACCTCGACCGTCGCCGCATCTCCCTGTCACTGAAGCAGGCCAACGAAGGTGTAGACCCCGAGTCCACCGAGTTCGACCCCGCTCTCTACGGCATGGCTGCAGAGTACGACGAAGAAGGCAACTACAAGTACCCCGAGGGTTTCGACCCCGAGACCAACGAATGGCTCGAAGGCTTCGAAGCCCAGCGTGCAGCATGGGAGCAGCAGTACGCTGACGCTCAGGCTCGCTGGGAAGCTCACAAGGTACAGGTTGCCAAGGCTCTCGAAGCCGACGCAGAAGCAGCAGCTGCTGCCCCCGCGTCCGCTCCCGCCGAGGCTGCACCCACCTCATACTCATCCGAGAAGCCTGCCGAAACCGGCACCCTGGCTTCCGATGAGGCACTGGCTGAGCTACGCAAGAAGCTGACCGGTAACTAATTCTCGGAATTAGTCACAGCAGTCAAGGGCCTCTCCCACCCGAAGGTGGGAGGGGCCCTTGCTCTTGCTTAAAGCAGCGGACGCCCCCCGGCAAGCGGGTGCCCCGCCTATAGTTCATACACAGGCTAGGGTTAGTTAACCTTGCGTTAACCTTTTCCCCAGAGTATTAACAGGGCTCAAACTTTGCCTTAAGACCGTATGAACACAACCTCAAAGGGGGACTCGTGGATTCCAGCGCGAATTCGGGTTCACATCTCGCAACCCCCGCGTTGCAACGAGACACCACCGACAAGTGGTGGCACCTCGCCTTCGGCGGCCTCATGGCTGTCTCACTGACACTCTTTACACTCTGGTCCCTCAACTACGTCGACCAGTCCGCCCACACCCTCGTCCTTATCGCAGCCGTCCTCCTGGCTCTTTTCATGGCCTTCAATATCGGCGGTAACGACGTAGCGAACTCTTTCGGAACCTCCGTGGGCGCGGGTACCCTGACCATCAAGCAGGCCCTGCTCATCGCGGCTGTCTTCGAGGTATCGGGTGCCGTGATTGCTGGCGGTTCGGTCACCGATACCGTGCGTTCAGGCATCGTCGACCTGGGTGCTATCGACCTGGATCCCATGCAGTTCGTCTACATCATGATGGCAGCCCTTCTGGGCGCAGCTATCTGGCTACTGGTTGCCACCAAGATGGGCTGGCCCGTCTCTACCACCCACTCCATCATCGGCGGTATCGTGGGTGCGGCCCTGACCATCGGCTTCACCACCGGCACCGGCGGCATGGACATGGTGCAGTGGAAGAAGATCGGCCAGATTGCAATTTCTTGGGTTCTGTCACCGCTCCTGGGCGCTCTGTTTGCCTGGGTTCTCTTTGGCTTCATCAAGAAGTACATCCTGGGCTACAACGAGAAGGTCGATGCGGCCATGCTCGAAATCAAGAAGCATCAGGAAGAAGAGCGTGCAGCCCACACCCCGCACGACGGCTTCCAGCGCATTACCGACCTGCAGCAGGACGCCTACTCCAACGCTATGCTGCGCAAGAAGAAGTTCAAGCTCAAGAAGCTTGACCCCGAGGCTCCTGAGAGCGAGTACTACCGCCAGGTGCACAAGCTTGACGTGAAGGCTAAACGTGCTGACTCTCACCGGGCACTTGAGGTCTATGTGCCTATCCTGGCTGCTTTCGGTGCGGCTCTGATTGCAGCCATGCTGCTCTTCAAGGGGCTAGATAACCTGGAGCTGGGCATCTCAACCATGGGTAACATCATGATTATGGTGATGGTTGCGGCTATCGCCTGGGTGAGTGTTTCAGTCTTCGCCCGCAGCCTGCAGAAGCAGGAACTCTCCCGCGCTACCTTTACCATCTTTGCCTGGTTGCAGGTCTTTACCGCAGCTGCCTTCGCCTTTAGCCACGGTGCCAACGACATCGCCAACGCTATCGGCCCCTTCGTGGCTATTCTCGATGTGCTCAAGACCGATGCCATTGGCGACAAGGTCGTCGTGCCCATGCCCGCTCTGGTGACCTTCGGTATCGCCCTGATTGTGGGTCTATGGTTCGTGGGCCGTAACGTGATTGCTACCGTCGGTCACGGCCTGACTAAGATGCACCCCTCATCGGGCTTTGCTGCTGAGCTAGCCGCTGCCGGTGTGGTTATGGCTGCATCTGTTCTGGGTCTGCCTGTTTCGTCCACCCACACCCTGATCGGTGCGGTGCTGGGCGTTGGTATCGTCAACCGCTCAGCTAACTGGAAGCTCATGCGACCCATCGCCCTGGCCTGGATTATCACCCTGCCCATCTCAGCCACTATCGGCTCGGTAGGTGTGCTGGCTATTTCAGCAATCTTCTAGGCTAAATCAACCCACTGGGTGTCACCCCACGAAATGTGCCCTGTGCCGGCTGTCAGCTCGGCCAGGGCCGTTTCTGTTTGGGCGCGGGTTGCTGCGTCATCAAAAACACCCAGGGTAATGTGGGCGCCGCTGGCTGTGTAATCTGTACCCAGCACCGTGTAGCCCAGCGCGCGCAGGTCGTTCTCGAAGCGTCCGGCCTCGGCGTGTGAGGCGGTAACGGTTCCCAGTCGCAGGCGTTCGCGGGGCACCAGGGGAGCGGCGTCTAGGGTGGCGACCACCGCGTCCGTATAGGCGCGTACCAGCCCACCTGCACCCAGCTTGATGCCACCGAAATAGCGCACCACCACAGCACAGATATCGGAGAGGTCGGTGGTTTCGCCCTTGTGCCCTTCGGTGCGGCGGGCCAGCAGGGCCTGGAGCATGGGGATACCCGCGGTGCCTGCGGGCTCGCCGTCGTCGTTGGAGCGCTGGGTCTGTCGGTCGGCCCCGAGAATAAAAGCAGAGCAGACATGGCGGGCATCATGGTAGGCCCTGCGCTTGGACTCAATAAAAGCACGGGCCTCTTCTTCAGTTTCCACGCGCTGAACATAGCCGATGAACTCACTGCGCTTGATTTCTAGCAGGTGCCGGGTCTCGGTGTGGGTGGCGAGCACGGTGTAGCGGTTGGCGCGGGTTTCATCAGTCATGGTGTCTATTCTAGTGTGCGGTGGTCGCGACGCGTAGGCTGGTGGGAGCGGGTACCGTACCCGGTGCCCAGAGACGAAAGGACGCCTGTGGTTGCGAGAATTGGTCTGACCGGCGGTATTGGGTCGGGTAAGTCGACGGTGGCGACGATGCTGGTGGAGTGCGGGGCTGTGCTGATTGATGCCGACGCTATCTCCCGTCAGCTGATGGAGCCGGGCCAGACGGTGTTGGCTGAGACCGTCCGCGCCTTTGGCGAGGGTATTTTGACTCCTACCGGTGAGCTTGACCGGGCTGCCCTGGCGTCGTTGGTCTTTGCGGACGAGTCTGCCCGTGCCCGTCTGAACGCCATCGTGCACCCGGCGGTGCGGGCTGAAGCCGCGCGGCAGCGCGAGGCGGCGGTGCAGAAGCTGGGGGAGGGCGCCGTCATCGTTGAGGATATCCCCCTGCTGGCCGAGACTGGCCAGGCGGCAGACTTTGAAGCGGTGATTGTGGTTGAGGCGCAGCACGAGGAGCGGCTGCGCCGCCTGGTTGAGGTGCGCGGCATGAGTGAGGCGGACGCCCGCGCCCGCATTGCTGCGCAGGCCAGTGACGAGCAACGCCGGGCCATTGCTACCTGGGTCATTGATAATTCGGGAAGTCTTGAGCGCACCGCTGCGCAGGTGCGCGAGGTCTTTACCAAAATCACAGCCGGTTCGTTCCATGAATAAATTTTTAGTAAGGAGTATTTGAACTTTTGGTCTAAAAAAGCCGGTTGTGACCAGCGAAAACAGGCGAGAACAAGGGGTTATATAAAAATCAAGTAGACTTACCTCTCCTGGAAAATAACCCCAAGCCCGCTTATCATTGATACGTTGCCCAGAGACCGGGCAGCCGCTGTGCGGGCGGTGGATGCAAGGGGCCCGCACGGTTACACGCATACTTCCACCGGGATAATCCTGTGCTGAACAAGCTACACGACAGACTGGGGCTGCGAACCAACCCCGTCATTTTCTTCTCATCTGCACTCTTTATCATCGTCTTCACCCTGCTGATGATGGCCTTCCCAACGGCCATGTCAGACGGCATCGGCGTCATCTCCGACTTCATTATCACCTACCTGGGCTGGGTCTACACCCTGGGTATTGCCATCTTCTTTTTCTTCCTGATTTACATGGCAATGAGCCGCTTCGGCCGCGTCAAAATCGGTGATGACGACGCAGAGCCCGAGTACTCCGGCCTTGCCTGGTTCGGTATGCTCTTCGCAGCTGGTGTTGGTGCCGTCCTGCTCTTCTGGGGTGCGGCAGAGCCCATCACCCACTACGCCAACCCGCCCTACGACGGGGTAGAACCCCAGTCGGATCACGCAGCTCTCGAAGCGCTCGCCATTGCTAACTGGCACATTGGCCTGGGTGTCTGGATTATTCTCACTATTCCCGCCCTGGCTTTCGGTTACTTTACCTACAAGCGCAAGCTGCCCCCGCGCGTCTCATCCATCTTCCAGCCCCTGCTGGGCGAGCGCATCCACGGCCCTATCGGCAAGACCATCGACTCGGTTGCCATCGTCTCTACCGTCTTCGGTATTGCGGTCTCGGTGGGTCTGGGGGCCCTGCAGATTAACTCGGGTATGGGCATCATGTACGGTGTGCCCCTGGGCGGCTGGATTCAGGCTGCTATCGTTGCTGTGATTACCGCCGCCGGTATTACCTCGGTGCTGATGGGTATGGATAAGGGCGTTAAGCGTCTGTCCTACATCAACATTCTGCTGACTATTGCCCTGATGCTCTTTGTTCTGATGACCGGCGCAACTCGCTTCGTCACCCTGGGTACCATCGAGTCCGCTGGCTACTTCCTGCAGAAGCTACCCGTGATGATGCTCTTCAACGACGCCTTTGCCGATACCGGCTGGATTGGCTCCTGGACGGTCTTCTACTGGGCATGGACCGTGACCTGGGCACCCTTCGTGGGCCTCTTTATTGCCAAGATTTCTCAGGGCCGCACCATCCGTCAGTTTGTTGTCGGCGTGCTGGCTGCCCCCACCACCTTCACCCTGGTGTGGGTTGGTGTCTTTGGCCTGAGCGCCTTCAATATCGAGCGCAATGAAAACGGCACCCTGGTGCAGACTGTGGTGGGAGAAGGCGATATTCCTGCTGCCCTCTTCGAGTTCCTGGGCCACTTCCCGCTCTACCAGCTGGTAGCTGCGGTGACCCTCGTGGTGATTACCATCTTCTTCATCACCTCCATTGACTCCGCAGCCCTGGTGATGGACGCGATTGCTAATGGCCATGAGGACCCGGCTCCCAAGAAGCAGGGTATTTTCTGGGCTGCCTCCATCGGCCTTGTATCGGCCTCCATCCTGGTGGCTGCCGGTGATAACGGCCTAACAGCCCTGCAAAACGTTATTATCGTCATTGGTTTCCCGGTCTGGCTCATTGGCTTCATGCAGATGTGGATGCTGGTGCGCGCCCTGCGCGAGGACGCCGGTGAGCTGCCTCCCATGCGCACCCGCCAGTGGAAGCAGGTTATCCCCATCGAGGAATACCACCGCCGCGCTCAGGAGGACTTCTCATCCATTGACGAAGTCACTATCCGCCCCGAGTACGAGCTGGGTACCGAACCCGAGTTTGAGGGTCTGGTTCCCAACACCGGTCAGATTCCTGTGGTGACAGCCGAAGATATTGCTGAGGACGCCGCCGCAAAGAAGGCTGCCTCCAAGTCGGCTGAAGAGCAGGGCACCCATACCGCTGTGGTAACCGGAGACCTGCCCGCTACCGACATCGACCCGACAAAGTAAGGTTTGAGCGGTTGCTTGTTAGCCCCCGATGAAACTAGTACATATGTTCTAGTTTTGTCGGGGGTTTTTCGGTAGGGTAGAGGGCATGAGCCTTGCCCAAGAAATTAACCGCGTCGTTGCACCTTTTGAAGTTGTCTCTGAGTATCAGCCGGCTGGCGACCAGCCCAAGGCAATCGCGGAGCTGACCGAACGCGTCCAGAACGGTGAAAAAGACATCGTGCTCATGGGTGCCACCGGTACTGGTAAATCTGCAACGTCTGCCTGGCTCATTGAGGCCGTCCAGCGCCCCACCCTGGTCATGGTGCAAAACAAGACCCTGGCTGCCCAGCTGGCCAACGAACTGCGCGAGCTGCTACCCAACAATGCTGTTGAGTACTTCGTTTCCTATTACGACTACTACCAGCCCGAAGCCTACGTGCCTCAGACCGATACCTTCATCGAAAAAGACTCCTCCATCAACGAAGAAGTCGAACGCCTGCGTCACTCCGCCACCAACTCCCTGCTGACCCGCCGCGACGTCGTGGTGGTTGCTACCGTCTCCTGCATCTACGGCCTGGGCACCCCCGAAGAATACGTTGCCCAGATGGTGACCCTGCGCCAGGGCGAAGAAATCGACCGGGACGAGCTGCTGCGCCGCTTCGTCTCCATGCAGTATGCCCGCAACGACCTAGACTTCCACCGCGGCACCTTCCGCGTCCGTGGCGATACCGTCGAAATCATCCCCATGTACGAAGAAAACGCGATTCGTATCGAGTTCTTCGGCGACGAAATCGAAGCTATCTACACTCTGCACCCGCTCACCGGCGACGTCATCCGCGAAGAAACCGAAATGTACGTCTTCCCGGCCTCTCACTACGTCGCCGGTGCCGAACGCATGGCCCGAGCCATTACGTCCATCGAGGACGAGCTACGCGACCGCCTGCAGGAGCTGGAGTCCCAGAACAAACTGGTTGAAGCCCAGCGCCTGCGCATGCGCACCCAGTATGACCTTGAGATGATGGAGCAGATGGGCTTCTGCAACGGCATCGAAAACTACTCTAGCCACATCGACGGGCGTGCTCGCGGCACAGCCCCGCACTGTCTGCTGGATTACTTCCCCGATGACTTCCTGCTCATCGTCGACGAATCCCATGTGACCATTCCCCAGATTGGGGCCATGTTTGAGGGCGATATGAGCCGCAAGCGTACCCTGGTTGAGCACGGCTTCCGCCTGCCCTCGGCCATGGATAACCGCCCCCTCAAATGGGAGGAATTCCTCGACCGTATCGGCCAGACCGTCTACCTCTCAGCTACCCCCGGTAAGTACGAGCTGGCCCAGGCCGACGGGGTAGTGGAGCAGATTATTCGCCCCACCGGCCTGGTCGACCCCGAAATCGTGGTCAAGCCAACCGAGGGGCAGATTGACGACCTGCTCGAAGAGATCCGTCTGCGGGTAGAGCGTGACGAACGCGTACTGGTCACGACCCTAACCAAGCGTATGGCTGAGGACCTCACCGACTACCTGCTGGAACACGGGGTTAAGGTGCAGTACCTGCACTCCGACGTTGATACCCTGCGCCGCGTGGAGCTGCTTAGCGAGCTGCGCCAGGGCGTCTTCGACGTGCTGGTGGGCATCAACCTGCTGCGTGAGGGCCTAGACCTGCCCGAGGTCTCCCTGGTTGCCATTTTGGACGCTGACAAGCAGGGCTTCTTGCGCTCCACCACTTCCCTGATCCAGACCATCGGCCGAGCCGCCCGTAACGTGGGCGGTCAGGTGCACATGTACGCCGATAAAATCACCGACTCCATGCGCACCGCTATCGACGAAACCAACCGCCGCCGCGAGATCCAGCAGGCCTACAACCGCGAGCACGGCATCGACCCCCAGCCCCTGCGCAAGAAAATTGCCGATATTACCGATGCCCTGGCCCGCGAGTCAGAAGACACCGCAGAGCTCCTTGCCGCCCGCAAGGGTGCCTCGGGCAAGCTGGCTCCGACCAAGAAGGGAACCAAGTATGCGGCGACCAGCCCCGAAGCCGAAGAGCTCTTCAAGAAGGCAGAAGCCCGGGTGCGCCAGGACGGCCTTGCGGCAGCTCCCGCCGAAGACCTACTGGGTCTGATCGAAGAGATGCACGCCCAGATGATACAGGCCGCCGAGGAGCTTAAGTTCGAGCTGGCGGGTCGCCTGCGCGATGAAATTGCCGACTTGAAGAAGGAACTACGCGCTATGCAGGAAGCCGGGCATGCCTAAACCCCCGGGGAGGTCTTTAGAAGCTCGCGGCCTTAGTGTAGACTGGTGCAGTTTGCGTCAGAACCACTATATGGAGCCTCTATGAGCCAGAAAACCGCGCGTCCCAGCGTCGCCCGCATGCTGGGTATGCCCCAGATTCTGCTTACCTTCGGGCTGACCATTTGCAGTCTATCTATCCTGCTCCCTGCCTCACCAGCCTGGGCGCTGGCAGGTGGGGCAGACTCACTGGGGGCTGGTGCCACCAACGCGGTACTCATGGCGGTGACCGTAGCGACCCAGTTCAGCGTCCCCGCCCTCACCCGCCGCTTCTCCTGGGCGCTTGTGTTACCGGTGGGCACCCTCTTTATGGGGCTGCCCTCCCTCATGCAGGCTCTGAGCTCCGATTTGCTCAACGTCCTTGTCACCTCGGGTCTGCGCGGTATCGGCTTCGGTATTGTCACCGTCTGTTGCTCATCAGCCATGTCCTACCTCATTCCCGTCGAATACCGCGGGCGAGCCGTCGGGCTCTACGGGCTGGCTGCTGCAGGTACTCAGATGTTCTTCACCCCCGTTGCCCCCTGGGCTCTCGATACCTTCGGTTATCGCTCGGTGATTTCAGCCGGGGCAATCGCAGCAATAGCAGCCCCCTTCGCCCTGCAACTAGGCCGACTGGTTGACCACTTCATGGAAGAACAAAGGGCCGGTGAGCAGGGGAGCGACGCCACCCCTGCAACTTCCACCGCAACCATTATCGCCCGCATCTGGCCCGCGCTGCTGACTCTCACACTCGTCACCAGCGTCGGCGGTGCTTTCATGACCTTCTCCACCGAAATCGCCCCCACTGCCACCCTGGCGACCGGAGCCCTGCTCCTGCTCTGCGCCCTAGCAACCCCCACCCGTCTCTACGGCGGCTCCCTCACCGACCGGTTTGGCACCCGCCTTCTCATGACCCCGGTGCTGGCCCTCACGGCCCTGGGCGTCGGCCTTGTCGGCTGGGTCAATGGGGCGAGCCTGCCCACCGTCATCTTCCTTCTGGCTGGTGCAACCCTGATCGGGTTCGGCTACGGCTTCCTACAGTCGGTGACCATGGTGCGCGCCCTGTCGGACGCCGGTGGGGCGGACGCCACCCAGCGCGCCTCTGTTGCCTGGAACTCCCACTTCGACATCGGCACCGGCCTCGGTTCTCTCGCCATCGGTGCCGCCGCGCAGGCGACCAGCTTTGCCGCAGCCTGGGCGGGCGCGGCCGTCCTTCTCCTGGCCTGTGCCATCATGCTCGGCCTTAAGGATGCCCGTGCGTCTGTTCAAAAGTAAGAAGATGGGTTATAGTTGTAGACCGAGCAAGGGAGTATCCCACTAATTCCTGCATCGTCAGCACGTTGATCGAAGGCGCCCAACCGGGGCAGGAAACCACTCGACAGGGTGGTGGGAGAGACTTGTGGATTTTGGCAAACCCCAACCACAAGAAAGGCTCCCAATGCATATCACTGGGTTGCAGTGGGGTGTAACGATTGCGTTCATCCTGGCACTGCTTGCTTACGACTTCTTCTTCCACGTGCGAAAAGCGCACGAACCCACCATCAAAGAGGCCGCGATTTGGTCGGCCGTCTACGTGGGTATCGCCCTGCTCTTTGGTCTGGTCATCCTCTTCTGGGACGGCACCCAGTTCGCTGCTGAATACTACGGCGGCTACATCACCGAGAAGGCTCTGAGCGTCGATAACCTCTTTGTCTTCCTGATTATCATGGCCTCTTTCAAGGTGCCGCGCGAAGACCAGCAAAAGGTGCTGCTCTTCGGCATTATCTTCGCTATGATTGCCCGCACCATCTTTATTCTGGTGGGCGCTGCCGCTATTGAGCACTGGAGCTGGGTCTTCTACCTCTTCGGCCTGATTCTGATTTACACCGCCGGTAACCTCATCAAGGGTGAGGTTACCGATAAGGAAGAAGAGGACGAAGCCAACAACGTCGTCGTTCGCCTGGCCAAGAAGATGTTCAACACTGTTGACTACTACGACGGCGATAAGCTCTTCACCGTAGAAAATGGCAAGAAGGTCATGACCCCCATGCTGCTGGTCATGGTAGCTATCGGCGGTACCGATATCCTCTTTGCCCTGGACTCCATCCCCGCGATCTTCGGCCTGACCCAGGAAGCCTACATCGTCTTCACCGCAACCGCCTTCTCCCTGATGGGTCTGCGTCAGCTCTACTTCCTGATTGACGGCCTGCTGGACCGCCTCATCTACCTTTCCTGGGGCCTGTCCATCATCCTGGCCTTCATCGGTGTGAAGCTGCTGCTGCACGCTCTGCACGAGAACACCCTGCCCTTCATTAACGATGGCCAGCCGGTTCACGTTGTTGAAGTAACCATCGGCTTCTCCCTGGCCGTTATCGTGGGCGTGCTGATTGTGACCGTCCTGGCCTCCCTGCTCTCACCCAAGGGTCGTGCTCTGGCAACCATCCAGCGTGTTCAGTCCCTGTCTGAGAAGTACCTGAACCTGCCCGCCGATGCCCCTGAGGCTGAGCGTGCTGAGATTCAGCGACAGCTAGATGAGCAGGTCGCTAAGTCCCGCGAGATTCCGCAGAAGTACCGCGACGAGCTGATTGAGTCTGAGAACGAGTACCAGGACCTGGTACGTCGTGCCCGTACCGCTCACGCCGAGCGCAGCGCCTAACCGGCGGTAGGCGTCCGCCCCAATAACCAGGGGTGCGGACGCCCGCCCCGGCTTCACAACCGCTGGCCCCATCCCGAGAGGGAAGGGGCCAGCGGTCTTTTGTGTCACTGAGTCTGGAAGCGGGGGAGGGGTGTCATGAAAGCCAGAACCCTAGAGACTGGCTACCGGTTTGAGTAGACTTGACCTTAACCCCTCGCCTGAACCGGAAAAGGAGCACCCATGTCTGCAACCGAGTATCTACCCATGGTCTTTTGTCTGCTCTTGCTGGGCGGGCTCTTTCTGGCGATAGCCCGTATGGGTGCAGCCGGTACCCTGCGCCGTAACGGACTGGTGGGCGTCCGCACCACAGCAACCATGCAGTCAGACGCCGCCTGGTACGCGGCCCACAAGGCGATTGCCCCCACCCTGCGGGCCTGCGCCTGGGCCCAGTTTGCTGGGGCAGCCCTCGTCCTGGCCCTGGGGCTGATGGCTAACAATTCCGCAGTTATTCCGGTTGGCCTAGCCTTTCTGTTCCTTCCCACTATCGCCATGGTGGTAGCTGCCATGACACGAGGAGCGTCCGCCGCTAACGACGCCCACCGGGCCTGGGAACAAGACCAGCAGACCTCCCCAATCCATCACTGAATAAAAAGGCCGAGAGGTGCAGCTGCACCCCTCGGCCTTCTTGTGATAGTTAAACTCCCTTAGCGCATATCAGCCAGCAGGTTCTTCAGGTGGCCCAGAATCAGGGGGCCGTCTGCGCCCAGACCGTCATGGTGGTGGGTTTTAGACGTCCACACACGGGTGTTACCCACAAACTCGGCGGTCTTCATCGAATGGGCGTAATCCACGTACACATCGGGCACGTAGGCTGCTGCAACCAGGGGCACCTCGTTGCGGGCCAGCTGGTCGTGGTCGTAGAGACGGCCCCAGTCCTTCTTCTCCGCCAGCAGCTGGGCAACCTCAGCCAGCGGACGCAGAGCCGGGTCCTCCTCGTAATACCAGGGGAAGATATGCTCACCGGTCAGTAGCAGGGGAGAGGCGTCCTCGGCAAAATCCGGACGCTCAGCGTACATGCGGGCTGCAGACCAGTTCGTCGGTGAAGCAGACGGCGAGGTTCCCCCCAGCTCCTGCGCGGGGCCATCCGCATAAATCGTCTCATGTAGCAGGCCGTAGAGGGGGCCAGCCTGGAAGCTGACCTGGGCGCTGATCTCCGTCAGGAACTGGTCAGAGAGCCACTTGTCGGACTCAGCAAAGGCCGACTCCAGTACGTAGTGCAGGCCCCTGGCCCGGCCGTTACCACCCAGAATATTGCCCAGCATCTGGAAGCGGTGCGGGGTTAGGCGCTCGCCGGTGGGCAGGTATTCCTCGTTTTTGGCCAGGTGCTCGCAGATGCGGACGGCCAGGTCCTTATCTTCGGGGTACCAGCCGTAGTATTCCTCGGTGCGCTCCTTCATGCGGTCGAGGGTGGAGCGGTAAACGTCATCCACATGGGAGCGGATGGGGGCAAGCCCGGCAGTCATACGGGAGTCCTTGAGGGACTCAGGTGCAAAGGAGAGGTAGGAGAGGGTCAAGAAGCCCCCGAAGCTCTGGCCCATGGTCGACCAGCGCTTGTCTGTGCGGTCTGCCAGCAGGAATTCGCGGACGACCTCGGCGTCGGCAATGATGGAATCGGCGCGGAAGAGCTCACAGAACTCAGCCTGGACCTCGGGGGTACCCTGGGCGGTGATGACGCGGGCAGAGAGCGGGGTGGAATTGCCGGTGCCACGCTGGTCGAGCAGAATCAGGCGGTGGGTCTTGGCGAGTTCCTGTACCCAGCCGCCTTCAGAGATAGGGCGGGGGCTCTTGCCGCCGGGGCCGCCCTGCAGGTAGACCATGTAGGGGCGCTCATCGACGGGGGTGGTGAGGGCATCGGAGGTGTCGATAACTTCGCGGGCGAAGACGGTGATGGTCTGGTCGGCAAAGCGGGATTCCAGGGCTGCCGCTTCACCCTTGCCGTAGATCAGCCCGTGGGTTAGGGGCACAGTGAACCAGTGGTCTACCAGTTTGAGGGAGTCAATGGTGTGGGTGACGCCGACGCGGTGGGTCGGCTGGGGCAGGCGGGGGTGGGTAGGCATGGGGCTCCTTCGCACGCAAATCAGGTCTTTCTTCTACCGATAGGCTACCCTAGCTTCCCTGCACCGGCCCTGAGATGGTGCGTAAGAAGTTCTAATGTGACCGCTTTAGAAGTGAGAATCTCTACCCCCACCTGGTAGGGACCAGATAACTACCGATAGTATGTCTTGTCCATCAGGACTTCGGTAGGAATCTGGTCCCTTACTGGGAAACTAGAAAGCCCCCACACTCTCAATCAGCACCACTGGCGCGCCTTCCTCGTCTGAGGCGTCCAGATCGACCCTGGCGACAATTCCGAAATCGTGGTTGTCGTCGGGGTCGGCAAAAATCTGACGCACCTTCCACACCCCGGGGTGCTCAGCCGTATCGTCATCAATCTCAATCAGGCGCGGGGAGCGGGCCTCGGCGTCCGTATAGATATCCTCGTACTCCTCAAAATAGTCGTCCATCGCCTCAGCCCAGCGGTCGGCGTCCCAACCCGAGCGTTCGCCGTCCAGCTCGCCCAGCAGGTGGTCGCGCTCGTCCGCAAAGAGCTCCACCCGGCGGAACATCGCGTTGCGTACCATCACCTTAAAGGCGCGGACGTTGCTCGTCACCTTGGGCGCAGACTCGGCAACGAGCTCTTCGAGAGAGTCCTGTACGGGGATGCCTTCTTCGCCGGCGGCCAGGCGCTCCCACTCGTCCACCAGGGATGAGTCGGTCTGGCGGATAACCTCGCCCAGCCACTCGATCACGTCGGTGAGCTCATCGGTCAGGGCAGATAGGGGCACGGTCTGGCGCAGGGCCTTGTAGGCGTCCGACAGATAGCGCAGCAGAATACCCTCGGAACGCTCTAGCCCGTAGAACTGGATGTAGTCGCCAAAGCCCATGGCCCGCTCATACATATCGCGCACCACGCTCTTGGGCTCTACCTCAAACTCCTTCATAAAGGGAGCGCCCGCCGAGTAGGTCTCAAAGGCCTGTTCTAGCAGGTCAGCCAGGGGCTGCGGGTAGGTGATTTTGTCGAGCTCAGCCATACGCTCGTTGTAGTCCAGCCCCTCAGCCTTCATCTCTGCCAGGGCCTCACTCTTAGCCTTCTTCTCCTGGCCAATCAGCACCTGGCGGGGCTTTTCCAGGGTGGACTCAATCACCGAGACCGCATCGAGGGCGTAGGACTCCGACTCCTTATCGAGCAGAGACAGCGAAGCCAGCGCGAAGGGGGAGAGCGGCTGGTTCAGGGCGAAGTTCTCCTGCAGCGAGACGGTCAGGCGCACGGTGCGGCCAAACTCGTCGGGCTCCGGCAGGCGCTCCACCACGCCCCCGTTGAGCAGCTCCCTGTAAATACCAATCGCCTTGCGCTTGAGGGCGCGCTGTTTAATCGGCGGCTCGTGGTTGGCGGTGAGGAAGAGCATGACGGTCTCAAAGGGGTCAGCCTCGCGCTGCAGCATATTGAGCATCATGGAGTGGGTCATCTGGAAGGACGAGGTTAGCGGCTCGGGTTCTGCGGCAATAATCTGCTCGAAGGTCTTATCGCTCCACGCCACAAAGCCCTGCGGGGGCTTCTTCTTTTTACCCCGCAGCGACTGGGCCATCTTCTTCTCATCCCCATTGAACTTCTCCCGGGCCTTGGCCTCAAGCCGGTCGTTCTCAATCTCGTGTTCGGGGGCCTGAACCACCACGTAACCGGCCGTATCAAAGCCAGCCCGGCCCGCGCGTCCTGCAATCTGGTGGAACTCACGGGACTTCAGGCGGCGGGTGCGCTGCCCGTCAAACTTCGAAAGGGCAGTTACGAGCACCGTGCGGATAGGGACGTTAATGCCCACACCCAGCGTATCGGTACCGCAAATGACCTTGAGCAGACCCGCTTGGGCTAGCTGCTCCACCAGGCGGCGGTACTTGGGCAGCATGCCGGCATGGTGAATGCCGATACCGTTCTTGATGTACTTCTGTAGCTGCTTACCGAAGCCCGCCGAGTAGCGGAAGCCGGCGGTCAGCTCGTTGATACGCTCCTTGTCTTCCTTAGAGGCAATAGCCAGACTCATGAGCGAAGCGGCTGTATCGATGGCCTGAAGCTGAGAGAAATGCACAATGTAGACCGGCGCCTGGTGGGTCGATACTAGCTCGTCTACCTTCTCAACCAGGGGCTCCCGGGAGTAGGTGTAGTTGAGCGGAATGGGGCGGGTCTCGCTGGTGACCAGGGAGGTCTGCCGCCCGGTGAGCTCCGTCAGTTCGCGCTCAAAACGGCTCGTATCGCCCAGGGTTGCGCTCATAAGCAGGAACTGGGCCTGGGGCAGGTCAAGCAGGGGAGCCTGCCAAGCCCAACCGCGCTGGGGGTCAGAGTAGAAATGGAACTCATCCATGACCACCTGGGTCAGATCAGCCCCTTCACCCTCACGCAGCACAATATTGGCAAGAATCTCGGCGGTGCAACAGACGATGGGGGCATCGGCGTTAATAGAAGAATCGCCGGTCACCATACCCACATTCTCAGCCCCAAAAATCTCGCAGAGATCAAAGAACTTCTCAGACACCAGGGCCTTAATAGGGGCGGTGTAGTAGGAGCGCTGGCCGGTCGCCAGGCCCATAAAATGAGCCGCAACCGCCACCGTGGACTTACCCGACCCGGTGGGGGTCGCCAAAATGACGTTGTTGCCCGCCGCCAAATCAAGCACAGCTTCGTCCTGGGCCGGGTACAGCTGCATGCCGCGAGCCTCAATCCAAGCCAGAAAGGCCTCGTAGGCTTCATCGCCCGTGAGCGGGTTAGAGGCAAAATCGCCACGGAAATAGGGCTTGCTGTTATCGGCTAAAGAGGGGGAGAGAAAGGGAAGAATCTTCATGGTTCTTCTAGTTTAATAGACCGGTCAAGATAAAGGCGGGTATGACGCTTGTCAAACCTGCCTAGAGTGTTCTAAGGTAAAGGGCAGAACTTAACCGCATATCTAGCTCACGAAAGGAGGCCCGCGAAATGAATAATCGACCTATTCCCTTCAACAGCCTCCCCGTGGGTAGACACATCGATGGTGCGCTCACTTCTAGCCCGACTGCCGGTTAGACGAGTACGATAACCTGACGTAGACACACCTATCGGGGCAAGCGAACCCGGTAGGTATTTTATGCCCTGCGGGTTTTTCCCTCACACACGACCTGCACACCCGCACGCACACGCTGAAAGAGTAGCCTGATGGCTGAGATGACTGACGAGATAAAGACGCCCAAAGAAAAAGTTAAGTTCCGTATCGCCCCGCCGGGCTTCCGCTGGCGGCCCCTCTTCTTTCTGCCCTTCCCCCTCGATATTCTGACCTCCCTCGCCCTGGTATTCCTGCCGGTTCTGGTAGGCACGATTATCGACCTGCACACCTCAGGCGATGAGGCAGGCGCCTGGCGACTGGTCTGGTTGCTGGTGGGCGTGGTGGTCTACCTGTCGGTCGTTGAGTTCGTGGGCTGGGGCATCACCTTTAGGGTAGTAGCCCGCATCGAGAGGGACTGGCGGCTCTACATCGCCCACCTAATCTCCCGCAGCCCCAACCGCGATACCGGTGCCCTCATTGCGATTTTGAATAAGGACGCCCGGGCAATGGCCGAGATGTGGGAGCCCATGATTATGGCTTTTTCTGCGGTGGGCGTGACCGCCCTGGGCACCTGGCAGCTCTGGCGCATTAGCCCGGCGATTGCGGTGGTGGCTCTGGGCGGGCTGATTCTCACCATGCTGACCCTCACCTGGATTTCCAAACTCTTGGAAAAGCACGCGGATATTTTCCGTGACAAGGTGGGGGTGTCTACCTCCCGGGCTTCAGATATTGCCTCTTCGATTCGCACTATTTTGGGCTTGGGCGCCCAGCGCCGCATGATGGACCGCTACGGGGCAACGGCCCAGGATGTCTACACCTCCCAGATCCGCCTGGAGAGCGTGCAGACCTGGTCTTATGCAGTGCGTAATTTTCTGGTAGGTACCGTAACCTGGGTAGTAATCGCCCTGGCCCTGCGTGGGGCTGCCCCTGAGGGCACCTGGATAACAGAGGTACCCGCGGGTCAGCTGGTCACAGTGGTTGGTCTGATTAACACCCTAACCGGCCCCATCTGGTCGGTGGAGATGCTGCTCTTTGACTGGCGCAATGCCCGTGTTGCCCTCAAGCGTGTAGATAGACTTGCGGCTGAGGTTGAGGGTAACTCTCAGGTAGAGGGTAAGGACGCCCCCGCCCCGGCACCCGGCGCCTCAGCAGAGCAGGTGCTGGTTACGGTTCCCCGGGCCAGTGCCCCGGTTCACTACATCAACCCGCGCGAAGCCGGGTTGCCAGCCCAGGACTACGCCGAAGCGCTGACCGAAGCCCTACGCCAAGCTCAACCTGCCCCGGGCGGGGAACAGGCAGCGGGCGTCCTCACCGGGGGCGAGCGCGTGCTTCTTTCGGAACCCAACCCCATGATTTTTGCCGGCTCCCTGTCTGACCACCTGCAGATGGGCACCGAGGGGCTGAACCGGGAGCGCATGATTGAGCTGCTGAAGCTCACCGACTCCGAAGAAATCGCCTTCCGACTCGGTGGCCGCGACCCCGAAAAGTACCTGGCCAGCACCCTGGCCTCAGAAGGCACTAACCTCTCTGGTGGCCAGCGGCAGCGGCTGGCCCTGGCCCGGGCACTGTCCCAACCGGCGTCCGTGCTGGTGCTCACCGAACCGCTGAACTCGGTGGACGAACCCAGCCAGAAGTTCATCTTGGACCAGCTCGAAACCCATACGGGCCAGCCTGGCCCCCTCGAACACATCCGCCAGATTTACCTGGTCTCAACCACCATGGAGGTTGAGCGACGACTGAAAGCAGGTGAGGCCCGTGGCTAACCTCCTCCCCATTACCGACGGTAAGACTACCTGGAGGCTGCTGGCCCGCTCGATTCTCAAAACCCCCTGGCAGCTGATTTGGCTGGTGGTTTTGTTTGTGGCTAGCTCCGTGGCTACCCTGGTGACCCCTATTATGGTGGGGCAGCTGATTGACCGGGCTACCACCGGGCAGCTGACCGGCTACCCCTGGGCAGAGCTAGCGGTTATTGGCCTTGCTGTGGTCGCCGGTGCCCTGCTGGCCCGTGCCTGGACCTTCCAGGGACAGAAAATGGGTGTGCGCCTCAACCGCGACCTGGGCATTGACCTGGTTGGGGCCTCCCTGCAGCTGGACGCCCAAACCGTTGAGGACGCCGGCTCCGGCGACCTGGTAGCTCGCCTGACCGACGACGTCGACAGCGTGCGCCAGGTGCTGGCCACCGGCCTGCCGGAATTCGCCCATATCAGCATCTACATGCTGATTACCGCAGCTACCATCTTCACCGTCAACCCGGCCATCGGCCTGGTGACCGTGCCCATGTTTATCGTGATGACCATCGTGCTCTCGATCTTCCTACCCCGGATCGCCAAGTTCACCCGGGAAAAGACCGAGGCGGTCAGCGATCTGACCGTGGTAGCAACCGAAAATATTCGCGGTGCTGGGACCGTTGAAGAGCTGGGGATCAGTGAGGCCCGTGCCCGGGTGCAGGATGAGCGCATCTGGAAAACCTTTGAGATCAGCGACCGCATGGTCGTGGTGCGCTCCATCTTCTGGGCCGTGGACGCCTTCAACTCCTTCCTGCCCCTGGTGCTCTCCATGGTCTGGGGTGCCTACTGCGTGGAGCAGGGCTGGGCGACCTGGGGCGACGTTGCAACTGCCTCCATCATGCTCTTCACTATGCGCGACAACTCGGATATCTTCACCTTCTGGCTCGACCGCCTGCGCGAAATGACCGTCACCATGGGGCGCGTCTTTGGCGTTATCGACCTGTCGAACCAGCAGCAGGCCCGCCGTGCCGCCGGGCAGGTACCTGCCCCGGCGCACCTGCCCGGGCAGGGCGCGTCCGCCCCGGTCATTAGTCTGCAGGGCGTGACCTACGGGTACGACCCGGACGCCCCCGTGATTAAGGGGGTTGACCTGCAGCTGGCGGCGGGGGAGAGCCTTGCCCTGGTAGGGCGCTCCGGCTCGGGTAAGACCACCCTGGCCCGCCTGATTGCCGGGTCGCTCACCGCAGATAGCGGCACCGTGCAGGTCGGCAGTCAGCTAGTGGGCAACGGTTTGTACCCCACCCAGCCCGATGCCAGCGGACGCCCCGCCCTGCTCATTTGTACCCAGGAGGCCCACGTCTTTGTCGGCTCCCTGGCCGAGAACATGACCGTGGCAGCCCCCGACGCTAGCACCGAGCAGATGCTCACCGCCCTCCGATCGGTGGGCGCCACCTGGGTCGATGACCTGCCCGAGGGGCTGGAGAGCCGGGTCGGCGGCGGTAGCACAGAGCTCACCCGCGACCAGATTCAGCAGCTGGGTCTAGCCCGCATCGTGGCTGCCAACCCCCACGCGGTGATTCTGGATGAGTCAACTACCCAGCTGGAACTGGCGGACGCCCGCCAGTCCCTGGCCGCGGTGATGCAGGGCCGGGCCGTCATCATCATCTCCCACGACGCCCGTATCGCCTCACTAGCTGACCGAGCCGTGCTCCTGGAAAACGGTGAGCTGGTTGCAGAGGGGGCCCCGGCAGAAATCTTCGCCAGGGCATAAGCCCTCTCTGCTCTAGCTGAACAGTGCCAGCGAACGGATCATAGTCTGGGCTAAACCATAGACCAAGCCGCTTGTGACGAGTAGGGTCAGGGCCCAGGCTGCCAGGGTATGCAGCGGGCCACCGGCGTTGACCCTAATTTGCTGGTCGGAGGTACCTAGCTTCCCGTGGCCTGCCAGCTTGGCCATGTCTTTCTCTGAGGCATGGTGCTTCTCGTTCACCGGCTTGACCAGCAGGTTGGCGATGAACCCAACTGCCAGTACACCCACCATGATGAAGAGGGAGGGCTGGTAGAGTTCGGCACCCGAGGCATCGGGGTTGCCGCCGCGTACGGTGTCCTGAACCAGGTTGACGATGAGCGGCCCAGCAATGCCCGCAGCTGACCAGGCGGTTAGCAGACGGCCGTGGATGGCCCCTACCTGTAGGGTGCCAAACATATCGCGCAGGTAGGCCGGGATAGTGGCAAAGCCACCGCCGTAGAAGGAAATGATGATGAAAGCGGTAGCGATGAAGAGCACCAGGCTGACATTGCCGAAGAGCGCCCAGATGATGTAGAGAGCTAGCCCCACACCCAGGTACATGACGTAGATGTTCTTGCGGCCGATGATATCTGAGGTTGATGACCAGATGAAGCGGCCACCCATGTTACCCAGGGATAGCAGACCGACGAAGCCGGCTGCTGCCGCGGCGGAGATGGGGAAGTAGGACTGAATCATGGGGGATGCTGATTCAAGCAGGCCGATACCGGCGGTGACGTTGGTAAACAGTACCGTCCAGAGCAACCAGAACTGGGGTGTGCGGATAGCCTGGGCTGCGGTGACGTTCTTAGTGGTGCGCATGGTATTGGGCTTCTGCTGGGCCGGGTCGAAACCGGCGGGCTTCCAGTCGGGGTGGGGGACCCTGATGACGAAAGCGCCCAGCAGAATAATAAGGGCGTAGGAGGCAGCGAGAACCAAGAATGAGGGGACGAGCGCTGATGCCTGTTCTGTCTTTTCGGCTGAGCCTGAAAAGAGTTCCATGAGCTGGGCTGATACGGGAGAAGCGATGAGCGCACCGCCGCCAAAACCCATGATGGCAAGCCCGGTGGCCATGCCCGGGCGGTCAGGGAACCACTTCATGAGAGTAGATACCGGGGAAATATAGCCCAGACCCAGACCAACGCCACCGAGCGCACCGTAACCCAGGAAAACTAACCACAGCTGGTTGGTGGTCACACCCAGAGAGGCAATGAGAAAGCCTAGAACCCAGCAGGTTCCCGCCGTTAGCATCGACGTGCGAGGGCCAACCCGTTCCACCCAGGTGCCGCCGATGGCCGCTGAGATACCCAGCATGGCGATGGCAAGAGAGAAGACCCAGCCCACTGCGGTCTCGGTCGAGCCAAAGTGGGTGACTAGCTGGGTCTTGAAAACTGACCAGGCATAGACCTGCCCGATGCAGAGATGGATGGCAAGTGCTGCTGGGGCCATGAACCAGCGGTTAAAAGTGACGGGCGCGATGATGGCTGACCTATCAAGAACTGACATGAAGCTTTCCTCTGAGATGTGTGTCTGCTGGCGAAATTCAATGTGTAGTGATGCGCTCAACATTACCGCATGCCGACGGCTGGCGTATGCTACCTGTCCTAGGGGTGGCGGGCCTGGTAGCTCTTCTAAAATTTTGAGCATTCCTTGAGATGTATGAGTGTGCTGGGTCTGCACAACATGACTCAGGGCACTAAACTGGGTGGTGGCAGATAAGCTAGTTAACAAGGAAGTTCACATTATGAGCAAGCCCTTCCCCTCTGATCTTGAAATCGCCCAGGCAGCGACCCTGCAGCCGATTACCGAGATTGCCGCAGCGTCAGGCATCAATGAAGATCGCCTAGAGCCCTACGGCAAGTACGTTGCCAAGGTGCAGCTGACCGACGATACCACCGCAGAAAAGGCCCTGGCCCGCGGCTCTAAGTACATCGTGGTCACCGCCGTTACCCCCACCCCTCTCGGCGAGGGTAAGACCGCAACCTCGGTCTCCCTGGCCCAGGGGATGGCAGCAACCGGCCGCAAGGCCATGCTGACCCTGCGTCAGCCCTCCATGGGCCCCACCTTCGGCATCAAGGGCGGCGCGGCAGGCGGCGGTTACTCCCAGATCGTCCCCATGGAGAAGCTCAACCTGCACCTGACCGGCGACTTCCACGCCGTCACCGCAGCCCACAACCTGCTTGCTGCCATGATTGACAACCACCTGCACCACGGCAACGAGCTGCGCATCGACACCCGCGCCATCACCTGGCGCCGCGTCATCGACATGAACGATCGCGCCCTGCGCAACATCGTCATCGGCCTGGGCGAGCGCATGGACGGCGTGCCCCGTGAAACCGGCTTCGACATCACCTCAGCCAGCGAAATCATGGTGATTCTCTCGCTTTCCACCAGCTTCGCTGACCTGCAGGAGCGCCTGGCCAAGATCGTGATCGGCCTCAACGTGGACGGCGACCCCGTCACCGCAGCCGACCTCAAGGCCGACGGCGCTATGGCCGTCATCCTGGCTGACGCTATCAACCCCAACCTGCTCCAGACCCTCGAGAAGACCCCCGCCCTGATTCACGCAGGCCCCTTCGGCAATATTGCCACCGGCAACTCCTCGGTCGTCGCTGACTACGTCGGTCTTGAGCACGCTGACTATGTGATTACCGAGGCCGGCTTCGGCGCAGACATGGGCGCGGAGCGCTTCTTCAACGTCAAGTGCCGCGTCTCCGGTCTCAAGCCGGATGCAGCCGTCCTTGTGGTTACCGTCCGCTCCCTCAAGTCCCACTCAGGTCGCTACAAGATTGTGCCCGGCAAGCCCCTGCCTGAGGGCCTGCTGGCAGAGAATACCGAGGACGTCGAGGCCGGCGCCGCCAACCTGCTCAAGCACATCGAGATTGTGCGTTCCTTCGGTGTGCAGCCGGTGGTTGCTATCAACGCCTTCCCCACCGATTTCGAGTCAGAACACGAGACGATCCGTCGCATTGCCGAGGAGGCTGGCGCTCGCGTGGCGATTCACCGCGGCGTTGCCGAGGGCGGTAAGGGCGTGACTGAGCTGGCGGACGCCGTCGCCGCAGCTTGCGATGATGTGAGCGAGCTGACCTACACCTACAAGGACGAAGACAGCCTGACCACCAAGATTGAGAAGGTTGCCACCAGGGTCTACGGGGCGGACGGCATTGAGGTTGCTCCCGCTGCGGCTAAGCAGCTGGCCCGCTACGAGGAGCTGGGCTACGGCAAGCTGCCGGTAGTCATCGCCAAGACCCACCTATCTATCTCGGCTGACGCCTCGCTGAAGGGTGCTCCGACTGGCTGGACCCTGCCCGTGCGCGAGGTACGGCTGGCTGCCGGTGCCGGCTATGTTTACGCTATCTGCGGTACCATGCGTACCATGCCGGGCCTGGCCAAGTCCCCGGCTGCTGAGCGTATCGGCTTTGATGAGAACGGCACCATGGTCGGCCTCTTCTAAACCACCTTTAAACAGGTAGGTACCATCTAAATCAGAAAAACCCACGTGACTGGTGGGTTTTTCTGATTTAGATGGGTTTTTATTGTGCGGCTACCCCCGCAGTAAGCTGGCGTATTTTGATCGGTGCTTCTTCAGGCATGGGCAAGGTGACCGCCCTCGACCTCGTGCAGAAGAGCTACACCGTCCGCCTACAGGCGGATAAACGGCAATTAGGCCCAGTCCTTCTTGGGGGAGGTGCCGCCGATGCCGGCGTTGAAGGTATTGGTGGGGTCAAGCTGCTTAAAGTGCTCCACCATAGCCTCGGGCATGTGGTAGAGACGCCCATAGTTGTGCTCAGCCGGCAGTTTGGCGCCACGGGCCTCAAGCAGCTCCTGGATATCATCGTGCAGCTTATGGGGGTCAACGCCCTTCTTAGCCACGTAGTCCTGGTGCATGACGTGGCAGAAGAAGTGGCCGTAGTAGGCGGTAACGTCCAGCTGGCTAGCAATTTCAGGGGGTAGTACCTCTAGCCAGTCCCAGTCATCACGGCGCAGGGCAACATCAATGGGGATGAGCTCGCCCAACTCCTTGCGCTTCATGTTGGCGTAGCGGGTGGCGGCGCTGGCAGCTCCAAAGCGGTTGAGGTTGGCGCTCTGTGCCTCGTCCGCCGTGCAGAGGAAGAAGTCGCCCTCGTGCTCGGGATCCGCAAAGAAGTCCTTGAGCATGGTTTCGGTCGCCTGCTTCTGGGCCTCGCTGACGGTGAGCAGCAGGTGATGTTCGAAGCGGTCGCGGTAGTCCAGCATACGCTTGGGCAACTGGCTGGGAACCAGGTCGAAGATGCGCTGGGAGACGGTGTCTGCGAAGGTGGGGCCAATGCCCGGAACCTTACCGAAGACCCCGTTGGCCCAGGTTTTGAAAGCAAACATACGGGTCTGTAGGGCGGCGCTCATGTACTTGAGGAAGACGAAGGTGTCTTTGCCGTACTTTTCTGCCAGGTCGAAGGCGCTGCGGCCCATGTATTCGCCCGAAATGGGCAGGGGCATGTCGGCTTCGAGGAAGATGCGGCGGATTTCTTCGAGCTCGCGGGGGTTGTGGGTGCCGATGTAGAACATGGCGGGGTTCTTCTCGAGCGGGAAGGTGCGGGTTCGCACGGCAAAGACCATGATTTTGCCAGCGGATCCGGACGCCTCAAACAGGTACTCGGGGTTAGAGTTGTAGCGGGCGGGGGTCGGCTCCATCTTGCGCAGGTGGGCAGCGTACTCGGTCTCGCTGCTGTCGGCAGGGGCGGGGGTGACGTCGTCCGCCGACCAGGTGCCGCGCTGCAGGCGGTCGAGGGCGACCTCGGGGTCGTCGCCCAGGGAGATACCCAGGTGGTTGACCAGCTCGACCTTGCCTTCTTTGGTGACGCGGGCGTAGATGGCTTCGCGGGTGAAGGCCGGGCCCTTGCGAATCTGGCTACCGCCGGAGTTATTGGCGATACCGCCGATGACCGAGGCGCCAATGGAGGTTGACCCAATCACCGAATGGGGCTCGCGGCCGTGCGGAGCGAGTTCTTCGGTCAGGTGGGTGAGGGTGGCGCCCGCCAGAGAGATGGCCTCGCGGGCGTCGTTAATCAGGTGCACCTGGTTGATGAGGTGGGTTGAGATGAGCACGATGGGGCGGTCGTAGTCCTGGAAGCCCGGGCCGGAGCCGCCGGTCAGACCGGTGTTAGAGGCCTGGGGAATTACCATGAGGTTGTGGTCGACGCAGACCTGGAGGGCCTTCCACATCTGCACCAGGGTGGTGGGGCGGAGGACGGCAAGTAGGGGGCCGCCGCCGAAGCGGTAGCCCTTGCTGTAGGGCATGGTCGCGTGCTCTGCGGTGAGCACGTGATCAGCGCCCACAATGTCCTTGAATGCTGCGAGGGCCTGCTGATGGGCTCCTGGGTTTGCTGGGGAAGTCATCTCACATCTTTCTGTCTGTTGGTGCTCCCACCCGGCAGCAAGGCTGCTAGGTACGGGAGGGGCCGCGCCCCGTGGTAGGGCCCATAGCCATCATCCGCCGCCGACCTGGGGCTGTCAAACAGAAAGGGTGCGGCGGTGAGCCTGGTCGAAGAAATGCAGTTCATGGGCGGACGCCTGCTGGTAGGCCTGCGCCGCGAGGGAGCGGACGCGCGGCGGGGCTTCTTCGAGAGCGGCCTCCACGTAGCTGAGGGCCTGCTCGACTGAGGCCCTAAAATCTGCTGACCCGTACATGCTTAACCAGGCGGTATAGGGGTGGTCGGGCGTGTTGGAAGCGGCGAGAAGTTCACCGATTTCTGCGTAGAGCCAGTAGCAGGGGAGCACAGCCGCTGCGGCGATAGCGTAGTCCTGCACGCCGGCTGAGGCTATCAGGAAGTCGGTGTAGGCTCGCGTGACCGGGGACGGGCCTGCCGAAACGTAGTCAGAGCCCAGCCAGCTCTCGTGGAGTAGGGACTCTACCGTGATGCATTCTGCTGCCCCGCGCGCCCAGAAAACCTGCTGCTCAGAGGTGGGAGCCTTGGCGCTCAAGAGGGCCAGGGCTCGTGAGTATTCCCGCAGGTAGAGGGCATCTTGATCCTGATAGAAAGTGAAATCCTCGGCTGGCAGCGTTCCATCGGCTAACTGGCAGATGAAGGGCAGGGCCGTGATGCGCTCCCAGAGTCCACCGGTCATTTCCCAGAGGGCAGCCGTGTGCGGGCCAGCTACCGGAATCAGGGGAGCCGGGGCGGCGACGTCCGCAAAAGCACCCAGGGGAAGCGGGGTGGCATCGGCAGCCACCGAGCCAGCCCACAGGTTCCAGAAATGGTTAACCGGGCCGTGCCCGGCTCCCACCTGCAGGCGGTCGCTGGTGGCGATGGCCCCGTGCAGCCAGGCTGTGACCCATGAGAGGGCCTCTTCGAGGCTGTCACCGGCCCCCAGGCGGGTGGCCAGTGCGGACGATAGGGAACAGCCCGTGCCGTGCGTGTTAGCGGTCGCAAGGCGCTGCCTACTAAAGACCGCCTGTACCCCGTCAGCTGTGACCACTGCGTTCCCTGCCTCGGAGCCGGTCAGGTGCCCACTCTTGACGATAACGGCAGCCCCGTACCGGGTAGCAACCCGCTGGGCCATCTGGCAGGCGTCGTCCCAGGTAGCCGGTGGCTGCTCCTGGGCCAGAATCGCAAGCTCCGGGGTGTTGGGTGTAAGCACAGTAGCCCGGTGAGAAAAGTCGCGCAGGGCCTCTTCTGCGGCAGGTTCTAAAAGCCGGTCGCCGCTGGTAGCAATCATCACCGGGTCAAGGACCACAACCTGCTGGGGGTTATCATCGAGCCAGGCGGCCACCGTACCGATAATATCCACCGACCCCAGCATGCCAATTTTGACGGCGTCAATACGCACATCGTCGCTCACCGCATCAAGCTGGGCCCGTAAAAAGTCGGTGGGTGGAACCTCAATGGCCCGGACTCCCAGGGTATTTTGTGCGACCAGGGCGGTGATAGCACTCATGCCGTAGCCGCCTGCTGCCGCAATGGATTTGAGGTCAGCTGAAGCACCTGCCCCACCGCTGGGATCGGTTCCTGCAATCGACAGAATATTGGGGACGGGGCGGGAGCGCTGGGATCCCTTTGCCGTAAAAAGCCCGCGTAACCGAGCAGCGGTCAGTTCCGGCTCAGATGCCCCCATGAGGGCAGAGACCACGCAGATTCCATTGACTCCGGTGGCAGCGAGTTCGGCCGCGTTATCAAGCTGGATACCGCCGATGGCTACGCTCGCGATACCCGCCGCGGTCGCCCGTTGGGCCAGTTCGGTGATACCTGCAATCCCCAGGGCCGGTGCCGCATCGGGCTTGGTGGGTGTTTCAACCAGCGGGCCCAGACCCACCACATCGGGGAGTCGTACCCCGGCCGCTGTGCACTGGGCGATACAGTCCTCTAGCTGGTCGCGGTTCTCAATCGACAAGCCAATCATCAGATGCTCCGGCAGGAGCTGGCGGGCCTGAACATAGGGCATATCGGACTGCCCAATATGCAGGTGCAGGCCCAGCGAGAGAGCAAGCTGCACCCGGTCGTTGACGAAAATTGGCACCCGTCCGCCCACGGCCCGGGCCAGAGCCCGGGCCTGAACTTCAAGCTGCTCGTCACTGGCCTGCTTATCGCGAAGCTGCACCACGCTGACCCCGCCCTCGATGGCACGTAGAACGTGGGTGGTCAGGTGTTCGGCAGGCTGAAAGGACGGATCCGTGACCAGGTAGAGTGACCAGTCAACGGATGTGCGTTCGGTAGGGGCTACAGTCATGCCTGCCTACCTGCCTTCAGCTCCCGCAGGCTGACCCGGTCAATGACCTGCTCAGCGCTCAGCTCGGCCAGGGCATCGAGCCAGGCAACCGCGAAGGAACCGGGCCTGGTGGCATAAAGACTTCCGGCAACTGAACCGGCAGCTGCCGTATGGGCGTGAGCGGCAACCACAGCATCGTGGCGGTCTAGCCCCGCTGCCAGTGCTGCCCCGGCATAGGCAGCGACCAGGGCCCCTAAGAAACAGCCGGTACCAATCACCTGGGCCATGGTGGGGTGCCCGCCTTCTACCGCCGTTACCCGGTCGCCGGTGACAACGTAGTCAACCGCCCCGCTGATAGCAACTGTGGCACCGGTCTGCTGACTGAGCGTACAGGCTGCGGCGAGTACGTCCTCGGCCTTATCGGTTGCGTCTACCCCGCGTCCGCCCTGGCCGCTACCGGCCAGCACCCCGATCTCTGAGGCGTTGCCTCGAATCACGGCGGGGTAGAGCTGCATAACCTCCCGGTAGAAGTCGGTACGGGCTGCGAGGGCGCCAGCCGCAACGGGGTCTAGCACCCAGGGGGTTCTCGCGTCCTTGGCTCCGGCAATGGCCTGGCGCATCCCCTCGTACTGCTCGGCGCTGGGGGTGCCACCGTTGACCAGCACGCCGGTAGCAATCCGGGCAAAATCGTAGGACTCAGCCGGTGTATCGCACATAGCCGGGGCAGCCCCCGCCGCCAGCAGGGCGTTGGCTGTGATGTTACTGACCACAGCGTTGGTCAGGCACTGCACCAAAGGCGTGTTATCTCGCACCGCTGTGATTGCTGCAAGGACGTTCGTAGTTGAGTCAGAGGGCGCATCGAGGCGCGCAGAAATAGAGGCATGCTCCTGCATGGGTTTCCCTTCGCTAGTTCTAACTAGAGCAGGTTCAGTGGGTGTGTTCTCAGCCCCGTCCGCCCGAAAAGAATCGGCAGTAGGGGCACCCCAAACCAGTTGTAAGGTTCATGCTAACAAGTAGACCGGTGGGCGGCAAGGTATAACTTCTGTATTACGGCACCACCGGGCTTACCAGAGGGGGCTCTTACCAGCCCCGCTCCTTCCACTTAGGCAGCTGGGGGCGTTCCTTGCCTAGGGTGGTGGGGTCGCCGTGGCCCGGCAGTACCAGGGTGCTATCGTCAAAGCGGCCGAAGATGCGCTCTGAAACATCGGCAAAGAGCTGCTCAAAGTCCTGGGGAGAGTTAGTCTTGCCCACCCCGCCAGGGAAGAGCGAATCCCCGGTGAACAGCAGAACTCGCTCACCGGCGTCCGCCCCCTCAGGCACCCGCAGGGCCAGGGCAATTGAACCCGGGGTATGCCCGCGCAGGGCAATCACCTCAAGCTCAATGCCGGCTAAGGTCAGACGTTCGCCACCTACCAGGCGTTCTTCAACCTCTATCCCTTCCTGCTCGGCGATAGCCTCAGCATCAGGGGCGCCGCAGTAGGTTACCGGGTCCCAGGCTTCAACAGCTTCGGGCAGGGCTCGGATATGGTCCCAGTGGGAATGAGTGGTTACCAGGGCACGGACGCCAGCCCCCGCCTGGTCGTAAGCGGCGGGGGAGTCGGCGGCGGCAGCCTGCTGGGCGAAGGTGTTGATGGCGGGAAAATCGTCTGCGGCGTCAATCAGCACCTGCCCACCGCTTGCCCGGTGGGTCAGTAGGTAGACGTTGTTTTCCATCTCCGATACCGCAATGGACCGCACGGCCAGGGTATCGGACTCAAAAATCAGGGTATTGGCTAGGTCACTCATGACCCCATTCTAGGCTCTCACCCCGCCTTTGTACCATGCCCTGCCCGTTTTAAGCCTTCAAAATGAGCTGGGCGCGGTACAAACCGGGAGGGGTAGACGCTTTCATCGGCCACTCAAAGCCTATAGAATATATCTTCGAAACATTCTCTTAGATAGGTGACTCATGGCAGGCTCAGCTACACAACCCACCGGCAACGACCTCACCCATATCCGTGTGCAGGGCGCCCGCGAAAACAACCTCAAAAACGTCGACCTCGACATCCCCCGCGACGCCATGGTCGTCTTCACCGGTCTCTCCGGGTCGGGCAAATCCTCCCTCGCCTTCGACACCATCTTCGCCGAAGGCCAGCGCCGCTACGTCGAATCCCTCTCCTCCTATGCCCGCATGTTCCTAGGCCAGGTCGACAAACCCGACGTCGACTTCATCGAGGGCCTCTCACCGGCTGTCTCCATCGACCAAAAATCTACCTCTAAGAATCCGCGCTCAACCGTCGGCACCATCACCGAAATCTACGACTACATGCGCCTGCTCTGGGCACGCGTGGGCCACCCCCACTGCCCCGAGTGTGGCGAGGAAATCTCTAAGCAGTCCCCCCAACAAATCGTTGATACCCTCATGGACTACCCCGAGAAAACCCGTCTTCAGGTGCTCGCCCCCGTTGTTTCAGCCCGCAAGGGCGAGTTCGTCGATCTCTTCAAAGAACTCTCCGCCGCCGGCTACGCCCGCGCTCGCGTGGACGGCGAGGTCATCCAGCTCACCGACCCGCCTAAACTCGAAAAGCAGTACAAGCACACCATCGAGGTTGTGGTTGACCGCATCGCCATCAAGGAGAGCGTCCACCAGCGCCTGACCGACTCTGTCGAAACCGCGCTGGAGCTCGCCGACGGCAAGGTGCTCATCGACTTCGTGGACGAGGACGCCGACGCCCCGGGCCGCACCCGCTCCTTCAGCGAAAACCTGGCCTGCCCCAACGGCCACCCTCTGGCCGTTACCGAGGTAGAACCCCGCGCCTTCTCCTTCAACTCGCCCTTCGGCGCCTGTGCCGCCTGCGACGGCATCGGCTCCACCCTTGAAGTAGACACCGACCTGATCGTGCCCAACCCCGACCTCTCCCTGGCCGAGGGAGCGGTCGCCCCCTGGGCCACCGGCAAGGCAACCAGCGAATACTGGCTGCGCCTGCTCGCTGGCCTGGCCGAAGAACTAGACTTCGACCTTGCCACCCCCTTCAAAGACCTTCCCGCCAAGGTCAAAAAAGCTATTCTGAACGGCAAGGACTACAAGGTCACCGTCGCCTACAAAAACCGCTTCGGCCGCGAACGCCGCTACACCTCCGGTTTCGAGGGCGCCAGCGCCTACATCAAACGCAAGTACGAAGAAACCGAATCAGACTGGTCAAAAGACCGCTACGAACAGTACATGCGTAAGGTCGCCTGCACCTCCTGCAACGGCGCCCGCCTCAACCCCACCATCCTGGCCGTCACCGTCGGAGGCAAGTCCATCGCCGACGTCACCGACATGCCCATGCGCGAAGCCCTCACCTTCATGCGCTCGCTGAGCCTGAGCGAGCGTGAGGCTAAGATTGCTGAGCTGGTACTCAAAGAAATTGATGCCCGCCTGCAGTTCCTGCTCGATGTGGGCCTGGACTACCTGAACCTGGCCCGCTCAGCGGGTACTCTCTCGGGCGGCGAGGCCCAGCGTATTCGCCTGGCAACCCAGATTGGCTCCGGCCTGGTGGGCGTGCTCTACGTGCTGGACGAGCCCTCCATTGGCCTGCACCAGCGCGATAACCGCCGCCTGATTGAAACCCTTACCAAGCTACGCGACATGGGTAATACCCTAATCGTGGTGGAGCACGACGAAGACACCATGAAGGAAGCCGACTGGATCGTGGACGTTGGCCCCGGCGCTGGCGAGCACGGCGGCCAGATCGTGCACTCGGGCACTTTCGCTGAGCTCCTTGAGAATAAAAACTCCGTGACCGGTGACTACATGGCCGGACGCCGCGCCATCACGGTGCCCGCCACCCGCCGTCCGGTTGACCCCAAGCGCACCATCAAGGTCATTGGGGCCCGCGAAAACAACCTCAAGAACGTGGATGTAGAGTTCCCCCTGGGTGTGCTCACCGCCGTCACCGGCGTCTCCGGTTCGGGCAAGTCCACCCTGGTCAACGATATTCTCTACACCTCCCTGGCAAATAAGCTCAACGGGGCCAAGCAGGTGCCGGGCCGTCACAAGACCATTACCGGCCTGGACCACCTCGACAAGATTATCCACGTGGACCAGTCACCCATCGGCCGTACCCCGCGTTCAAACCCGGCGACCTATACCGGCGTCTTCGACCACATCCGCAAGCTCTTTGCAGAAACCACCGAAGCCAAGATGCGCGGCTACCAGCCCGGTCGTTTCTCCTTCAACGTCAAGGGCGGACGCTGCGAAGCCTGCTCGGGGGACGGCACCCTCAAGATTGAGATGAACTTCCTGCCCGATGTCTACGTGCCCTGTGAGGTCTGCAAGGGCAAGCGCTACAACCGCGAGACCCTCGAAGTGCATTACAAGGGCAAGACTATTGCCGACGTCCTTGAAATGCCGGTCTCTGAAGCCGCCGAATTCTTCGCCGCCTTCACCAAGATTTCGCGCTACCTCGACACCCTGGTGGACGTGGGCCTCGGCTATGTGCGTCTGGGCCAGTCAGCGACCACCCTCTCCGGCGGTGAAGCCCAGCGCGTCAAGTTGGCTACCGAACTGCAAAAGCGCTCCAACGGCCGTTCCATCTACGTGCTCGATGAGCCCACCACCGGCCTGCACTTTGAAGATATCCGCAAGCTGCTGGGTGTGGTGCAGGGCCTGGTCGATAAGGGCAACACCGTCATTACCATCGAGCACAACCTGGACGTCATCAAGAGTGCCGACTGGCTCATCGACATGGGCCCCGAAGGTGGCGATGGTGGTGGCACCGTGCTGGCAACCGGTACTCCCGAGCAGCTGGCGACCGTTCCCGAATCCCACACCGGCCGCTTCCTGGCTGAGATGCTCTAGGGCAGCAGCACATCGCCGGGGTATGCTAAATAGGTCAAAACAGCCCTAAAATTTCAAAAGCGTACCCCGGGTGGGGTGCCTGCCACGGTAGGCCCCGCCAGCTGTGCACCAAGGAGTTCTCATGTCCCTCAAATACAAGGCAACTCAAAAGACCATCGAAGCCCTGCTCCGTACCGTCTTCCGCGCCCGCGTGACCGGCCTTGAGAACTTCCCCGCTGAGGGCCCTGTCATCGTTGCTTCCAACCACCTGGCCTTTCTTGACTCGGTGATTATCTCAGCCCTCATGCCCCGTCGAGTTGCCTTCCTCGCCAAGTCCGAGTACGTCAACTCACCGGGTCTCAAGGGCAAGGCGATGAAGACCCTTTTCCAGGTCATCGATATTATTCCGGTCAACCGCACCGATAAAAAAGAGTCAATGAAGGCCCTCGAAACCGCCCTCGACCGCCTCAATGAGGGCAAGGTCTTCGGTATCTACCCCGAGGGTACCCGCTCCCGCGACGGCCACCTCTATAAGGGAAAGATTGGGGTGGCTTGGCTTGCCCATATGACCGGGGCTACTGTAGTGCCCATCGGCCTGATTGGTACCGATAAGATTCAAAAGCCGGGCTCCAACATGGTCTACCCCCACCGTTTTACGGTGCGGGTGGGGGAGCCCATGACCTTCGAAAAACTGGGGGAACGCATGAGCGGCAAGCAGCGCCGCCAGACCACCGACCAGATTATGGACGCTATCGCCCAGCTCTCTGGCCAGCCCCGCAAAAACGAATACAACGTCTCACCGTCAGCAGAACGCGACGGGGGAATCTAGCCCAGCACCCAGCGCGGGCTAGAGGCTCTTGCCGCTCCTGACCTAGCTCAAAGGACTTGATACACGTGGCCGATCCTGCCTCCTACCGCCCGGCGTCCGGCGAAATCCCCACCAACCCCGGGGTCTACCGCTTCCGCGACGAGGTGGGTCGTATTATCTACGTGGGCAAGGCCAAGAACCTGCGCAACCGCCTGAACTCCTATTTTGCCCGTGTAGATTCCCTGAGCCCCAAAACCTACGCTATGGTACACACGGCCGCCTCGGTGGAGTGGACGGTGGTGGGTAGCGAGCTCGAATCGCTGCAGCTGGAGTACACCTGGATCAAGGAATACAAGCCCCGTTTCAACATCGCCTTCCGCGATGATAAGTCTTACCCCTATCTGGCTGTCACCCTTAAAGACCGCTTCCCGCGCGCCCAGGTCATGCGCGGGGAAAAGAAGAAGGGGGTGCGCTATTTCGGCCCCTACTCCCAGGCTTGGGCTATCCGCGAAACCCTTGACGCCCTCTTGCGGGTCTTCCCGGTGCGCACCTGCTCAGCCGGCGTTTTTAACCGGGCTCAGGCGTCCGACCGGCCCTGCCTGCTGGGCTACATTGACAAGTGTGCCGCCCCTTGTGTGGGTAGGGTGAGCCGCGAAGACCACCAGAAAATCGCTGAGGACCTGTGCTCCTTCATGGCCGGGGGAGCCGAGAAGTTCATTGCCGACCTGACCCGGCAGATGAAGGACGCCGCCGCCGACTTTGATTTTGAAAAGGCGGCCCGCCTGCGCGATGACATCGAAGCCCTGACCAAGGCTTTTGAACGCAACGCCGTGGTGCTGCCCGAGTCGGTGAATGCCGACCTGTTCAACTTTGTTGAAGATGACCTAGAAGCTGCAGTGCAGGTGTTTTATGTGCGTGGCGGACGCATCCGCGGCCAGCGGGGCTGGATCGTTGAGAAGGTCGAAGACTCCACCCCCGAAGCCCTGGTCGACCACCTACTGGTTCAGGTTTACGGCGAGGCTGCTGCCGCCCTGGCCGCTGGGTCAACAGAGGAAGAAATCAACCACAACCTCAACGAGATACCCCGCTATATCAACGTGCCGGTTCTACCCGAAAACCACGAGAAGCTCGAAGAATGGCTCTCGGGTGTGCGCGGAGCCAAGGTGACCATTAGCGTGCCCCAGCGCGGCGACCGGGTTGAGCTGATGGCAACCGTTGCCGAGAACGCCAAGCAGGCCCTGGCCCTGCACAAGACCCGCCGGGCAGGGGACCTCACCACCCGCTCGGCCTCCCTGGTGGAGCTTCAGGAGACCCTGGAACTGCCCGAGGCCCTCATGCGCATCGAGTGCTACGACATCTCCCATGTGCAGGGCACTAACGTGGTGGCCTCCATGGTGGTCTTTGAGGACGGCCTGCCCAAGAAGAGCGACTACCGCAAGTTCTCCATTACCGGGGGCGCCGCCCGCGACGATACCGCCAGCATGTACGACGTCATCTACCGGCGTTTCCGCCGCTATCTCAACGACGAGGCCCCGGGGGCCCGGGTGCGGGCGTCCGGCCAAATCAGCGACGAGGACCTGCACACCAAGGAGCCGGCCAAGTTTGCCTACCCGCCCAACCTGGTCGTGGTGGATGGTGGCCAGCCCCAGGTTGCCGCCGCCACCCGGGCCCTCGAAGACCTGGGAATTACCGATATCTACGTGGTCGGTATCGCCAAGCGCCTCGAAGAGCTCTGGCTGCCGGGCGATGATTTCCCCGTCATTCTGCCCAGAACCTCTAATGCCCTGTACCTCATTCAGCGTATTCGCGATGAGGCCCACCGGTTTGCTATTACCTTCCACCGTTCCAAGCGGGGTAAAGAAATGGTCAAATCCGCCCTTGACACCGTCCCCGGGCTGGGCCCTGCCAAACGCGAAGCCCTCATCAAGCACTTTGGCTCCCTTAAACAGCTTTCTGAAGCAAGCGCCGAAGAACTTCAAGAGGTACCGGGCATCGGCCCGGCCATGGCCCAGAAAATACGGGAACGCTTTGCAGCGGGGCCGGGGAATGAACCCGAGAGTGAAGCAGTGCACTAAGCTAGAAGTACCAACCGAATGATTCGTGGAAGCGAGAGACCCCCACCCATGTCACCCAACTCCAGCGAGCAGACCGTCAAGCCGCAAATTCTTGTGATCACCGGTATCTCGGGCGCCGGCCGATCCACCGCAGCCAACACCCTCGAAGACGAGGGCTGGTACGTGGTCGATAACATTCCCCCGCAGATGCTCGGCTCCCTGGCCCAGCTGGTCAAAGACTCACCGGGCAAACTCCCCAAAGTAGCCGTCGGCATCGACATCCGGGCCCGCCGTCAGCTGGCTGACCTGCCCGAGGCTATTAACAAGCTCCGCGCCTCTGATGTCGATTTTTCCATGCTCTTCATGGACGCTACCGATAAGGACATCATCGCCCGCTATGAGGCCCAGCGCCGCCCCCACCCCCTGCAACAGGGCGGTCTTGTAGCTGAGGCAATTGCCGAAGAACGTCGCATCTTTGCCGGGCTGCAGGAGGAAGCCGACTACATCATCGATACCTCCGGCATGAATATCCACCAGCTGGCAAAAAAGGTGCGCGAAACCTACGCCCCGGGTAAGGAACGCCTGGTCAACATCACTGTCATGAGCTTCGGCTTTAAGTACGGCACTCCCTCAGATGTGCACTACATGGCCGATATGCGGTTTATTCCCAACCCTCACTGGGTACCCGGTCTACGGGCCCAGACCGGGCAGGACGCCGGCGTCCGCGACTTTGTCTTCGCCCAGGACGGAACCGAAGAGTTCATCAGTAACTATATCGCTGCCCTGCAGCCCGTTATCGCTGGCTACCGCCGTGAGGGTAAGCTCTACGCCACCTTTGCTATCGGCTGCACCGGTGGTAAGCACCGCTCGGTGGCCGTGAGCGAAGAAATTGCCCGCCGCCTGAGCGAGATGGAAGACGTGAATATCTCCGTGCACCACCGCGACATGGGGCGAGAATAATGTCTGAGGCAACCCGCATGAGCCGGTTCCCCGAAACCGGCCTACTGCCCGTCACCGCCCAGGGGCAGGACCTACCCGTTCGCGTCACTGCCCTGGGTGGCGGCCACGGCCTCTACGGTTCCCTTTCTGCCCTCAAGCTGATCACCACCGCTCTGACTGCCGTGGTGACCGTGGCGGACGACGGCGGCTCCTCGGGTAAGCTCCGCCAAGAGCTGGACGTGCTGCCACCTGGCGACCTGCGCATGGCCCTTTCGGCCCTGTGCGACGACACTGACTGGGGGCGCACCTGGCGCGACGTCATGCAACACCGCTTCACCTCCCGCAGCCCCGAACGTCCCACCGCCCTTGAAAACCACGCCCTGGGCAACCTGCTGATTGTCACCCTCTGGGAGCTATTGGGCGACACCATCGCCGGGCTGGACTGGGCCGGGGCCCTGCTCAACGCCCGCGGACGCGTGCTCCCCATGGCTACCTCGCCCCTGGTGATCGAGGGTGATATCGTTACCACCAACGACCACGGGGTGACCTTTCGTGATACCGTCCAGGGCCAGGCCACCCTGGCCAAGGCAGGGCGTGTAGACAAGGTCCGCCTGCTACCCGAGAACACCGAAGCCTGCCCGGACGCCGTCCGCGCGGTTCACGAGGCCGACTGGGTGGTCTTGGGGCCAGGTTCCTTCTATACCTCCCTACTCCCGCACCTGCTCCTGCCCGGCCTGCGCGACGCCATCCTCAACACCAGCGCTAAGATTTGCCTGGTCATGAACCTTGAACTTGACGGCAAAGAAACCCGCGGCATGAGTGCCGCAGACCACCTGCTCGTTTTGCGTGAATACGTTCCAGAAATTAGGGTTAATACAGTCATCGCTGATCCCGCCGCCGCAGGAGAAAGCACGACATTTGAAGATGTAGCAGCCCAGCTAGGGGCGAAGGTGCTCTGGGCTGATGTGGCAGAAGCTGACCAACCCGGCGTGCACGACCCCCTCAAACTAGCAGCTGCCTACAAGCACGTCTTCAAACACTAACGCCGACCACACACCGGCACCCCGCGCTTACGAGAGCAGACACAACTTTGGAGGAAGACCCGCATGGCCCTGACGGCATCGGTCAAAGAAGAGCTGGCACACTACGAAGCCACGCGCTCATCCGTGCGCAAAGCTGAGGTAGCCACAATCTTGCGCTTCACGAACGGTCTGCACCTCGTGCAAGGCAAAATCGTGGTCGAGGCTGAAGTTGACCTTGAAATTACCGCAGAGCGTCTGCGCTATAACATTGCCGAAATGTACGGCCATGAGGCTTCCATTACCTCTATCTCGGGTGGCGGGCTGCGCCGGGGCGGACGCTATGTTGTTCGTGTTGATCAGGGCGGCGAAGCGCTAGCCCGTCAGACCGGTTTGCTGGACGGACGCGGTCGCCCCGTCCGCGGTCTGCCCCCTGCCGTGGTTAACGGCTCCCTGGCCGATGCTGAAGCTGTCATGCGCGGAGCCTTCCTGGCTCACGGTTCGCTGACCGTGCCCGGGCGTTCGTCCGCCCTGGAATTTACCTGCCCCGGCCCCGAGGCTGCCCTGGCCCTGGTCGGTGCCGCCCGCCGTCTCGATGTAATCGCCAAGGCCCGCGAAGTGCGTGGGGTAGACCGGGTAGTGGTGCGTGACGGTGAAACCATCTCCCTGCTACTAGAGCGTATGGGTGCTGTTGACGCCCTCGATAACTGGCGGGAACGCCGCGCCCGTAAAGAGGTGCGAGCAACCGCCAACCGTCTCGCCAACTTCGATGATGCTAATCTGCGCCGCTCAGCCCAGGCCGCTGTGGCTGCCGGTGCCCGCGTTGAACGGGCTCTGGAAATCCTGGGCGATAAGGTACCCGAGCACCTGCGCTACGCCGGTGAACTGCGTGTTGCCCACAAACAGGCCTCCCTTGACGAACTGGGTCGCCTGGCTGAACCTCCCATGACCAAAGATGCTATCGCCGGCCGTATCCGCCGACTGATTGCTATGGCTGATAAGCGGGCAGCTGAACGCGGCATTCCCGGAACTGAAGCCGGTGTGAACGGCGTCAGTCACCTTAACTAGGCTGTGTGGGTTTTTGTTGGTTTGCCCTTTACTGGGTGGTCTTGCTCATGCTCTCACCCGGTAAAAGCCATATTTCCAGGTCACAACGGGGGTCAAGCGTCCTTAAACGCACGCAAATCCACTCAAAAAACCGACAGAAACACACCAAAACTCACATAAACAGGGTATGATGGTTAACGAACCGGACGAGAGCTCACCCGCTTGAGCTGAAGGAACCACGTTTTCCCAAGTTCGGCGATGAAACGCCAGAACCGGCGTCTCGTCCACCAACGTCACTAACTGTATCTAGGAGTTTGATTTCAGTGACTGTACGCGTAGCAATTAACGGCTTCGGCCGCATCGGTCGTACCTTCTTCCGCGCAGCTGCCCAGCACGGCGAAGGCTTCGAAATCGTTGCTATCAACGACCTGACCGACGTCAAGACCCTCGCACACCTGCTTAAGTACGACTCCATCATGGGTCGCTTCGACGGTGAAGTAGCTGTTTCCGAAAACGGCCTGGTCGTCAACGGCAAGGAAATCAAGGTTCTGGCTGAGCGCAACCCCGCAGACCTGCCCTGGGCAGACCTCGGCGTAGACGTTGTTCTCGAATCCACCGGCTTCTTCACCGACGGTGAAAAGGCAAAGGCACACCTCGAAGCTGGCGCCAAGAAGGTTATCCTCTCTGCACCCGGCAAGAACATCGACGGCACCTTCGTCATGGGCGTCAACGACGACCAGTACGATTCAGCCACCATGAACATCGTTTCAAACGCATCCTG